>NZ_JBUEGB010000022.1:0-110944 GCF_054963695.1 Micromonospora sp. RTBAU3-60
CGGGCACAGCCGCCTGCGGCTCGTCCTCCCAGCGGACGGGGACCGACGTCGACGCCGACGCCGGCAGCGTGCCGGCGTCGACGTCGGTCTGGCGCGGGGCCGGGCTCGCGAAGGCGGCCGGTCAGGCCAGCCGGACGAAGGCGTCTGCCCACGATGTGTGGTTGTAGCTGTTGCCGGAGTCGGCGGCACGCACGACCAGGCGCAGCAGCCGGGCCCCGCGGACATCGACGTCCACCGGTTCGGGGCCGGTGGCCGCCCGCAGCACACCGCTCGTGTGGACGAGCCGGTCGTCGGCCCAGACCTCGGCGATCGTGTTGCCCCGCGAGCTCTGCCGGGCGCTGAAGTCGTCGATCCCGACGACCGCGGTGAACCGGGCGACCCGGCCGCCGAGGTGGTAGGTGACGTCGGAGTACGAGTGGACACCGAGGCCCTTGGCGTGGACGATGCCGCCGAAGGAGATCGGCGTGCCGTCCCCGGCGGCCTGCTTGCCGTTACTGGTGTCCAGCTCCACCGGGCCCCACCCGTTGACCGCGGTGACCCAGGGCAGATTGCTCACATACGAGTCGGTGGTCGGCGGAGGTGGCGGCGGGGTGTGGCGGCGCTCGGCGCGGAAGGTGAGCGGCGCGTCGCGGGCGACGGCGTAGCCCGACACGGTCAGCGGCCATTCGTTCGCGGTGGTCCCCTCGGGCACCTGGACCCGCCACGTGGTGCTCACCCGGGTGCCGGGGGCGAGGCGTCCGAGTCCCCGGCTGGTCGCCGGCTCGACGGTCCAGTCGCCGGGCGCGGAGAGCACCAGCCGAGCGCCGGTCCAGGGCACCGCCGAGCCGTTCGCGAGGGTGGCGGTGATCTCGTAGGTGACGCCGGGGAGCAGCAGGTCCGGGGTGTCGAGCTCGACGCCGTAGCCCTCGCGGGTGACCTCGTCGATCCAGGACTGCCGCAGGAGGCCGACCAGCCGGGCCGCGACGTCCGGGTGGGCGGCTGCCAGGTCGCTCGTCTCGCCGATGTCGCGGGCAAGGTCGTAGAGCTCGACCTGCCACTGGTCGTCCGGGACGGTCCGGTCCGTGCCCGGCGCCCAACGGATCGCCTTCCAGTTGCCCTCGCGTACCGCCTCGGCCGCGCGCTGCAGGCGGCCGGCATCGACCTCGCGGGCCCGCCTGGTGTTGCCGTTGTCGAGCCGCCAGAAATAGAGGTACGGCTGCTCGGCGGCCGCGGTCGGACTCGGCTCGAGCAGGGCGCTGAACGACCGGCCGTCGATGTCGCGCGGCCCGGGAACGCCGGCCAGGTCGGCCAGGGTGGGGAGCAGGTCGGTCTGCTGGGTGAGCCGGTCGGTCACGCCGGGTTGGATCCGACCCGGGGCCCAGGCGATCAACGGCACCCGGACACCACCCTCGTACAGGTTCCGCTTGTATCCGGTGAGGGGGCCGTTCGCGTCGAACCGGTCCGGGTCGAAGCCACCCTCCTCGTGCGGGCCGTTGTCGCTGGTGACCAGGACCACCGTGGACTCGAGCAGTCCCTGCGCGGCGAGTTCGTCGACCAGCTCACCGACGTACGTGTCGACCCGGGTGACCTGGGCCGCGTGGCCGCGGTCCGCCGAGGGCCAGTCCTCGCCGGTGTACGGCTCCTGGCTGGGGACGTCGCTCGGGGCGTGGGGGAGGTTCGGGGTGACCACGAGCAGGAACGGCTCGTCGCGGTGGGCGCGGATGAAGCGGAGGGCGCGGTCCTGGAAGAGGTCGGGGGCGAAGGTGGTCGTGTTGGACCCGGCGTTCTCGGGCAGCTCGAGCCGCTCTCCGTTCTGCCACAGGTACGACGGGTAGTAGTCGTGTGCGTGGCCGTGCGTGATGTAGCCGAGGAACTCGTCGAAGCCTCGGGCGTTGGGGTGGCTCGGCTGGTCGCCCCGCTCGGGGCCGAAGCCCCACTTGCCGAACAGTCCCGTGCGGTAGCCCCGGGCGCGCAGCACCTCGGCGAACGTGGTGTCGCCGTCGGCGAAGGCGATGGAGTCGGGGTCGCCCGCAGGGTTGTTGCGTACCGGCCCGTGACCCGCGTGCAGGCCGGTCAGCAGCGCCGAGCGTGAGGGCGCGCAGACGGCCGCGGCGGAGTACGCGTCGGTGAATCGCAGCCCTTCGGCGGCGAGCCGGTCCAGGCGCGGCGTCGCGATGATGCGCTGCCCGTACGCGCCGAGCTCGCCGTAGCCCAGGTCGTCGGCCAGCACGAGCACGATGTTCGGCCGGGGCCGCCCGGTGGTCCTCGGCTCGGCGGTCGCGACGGACGGGAGCGCCGCGGCTCCGAGGCCGACGGCGGCGCCGGCAAGGAGTTGACGACGGGTGATCATGGGACCTCCGGTACAAGAGAAAGAGAACAGGCAAGGGGACCAGCGCCACCGATCCGGGGGATCTGCGGCGGAAATTGGGCGTTGTTCAGGCGCAGCGGAAGCCGACGTTGGAGGCTGCGGAGTCAGGGGTGTTCCCGGAGCGGGCCGCGACCCGGTACCGGTAGCAGTAGGAGTCGTGGCACAGGAACGACCCGCCGCGCATCACCCGGCGGCCTGTGACGTCCGGTTCCGCCGGCCCGCGGGGGTCGACGACGCGGGTCCCGGCGCGCCGGGCGTAGGTGTCGGCGGCGAACCAGTCCTCGCACCACTCCCACACGTTGCCGACGGTGTTGAAGAGGCCGTAACGGTTGGGGGCGTACTGCTTCACGGGTGCGGTGCCAACGAAGCCGTCGTCCGCGGTGTTGCGGTGGGGGAACTCGCCCTGCCAGATGTTGCAGTTCCACCGGCCGCGCGGGAGCAGCTCGTTCCCCCAGGGGAACCGCGCCCCGTCGAGACCGCCCCGGGCGGCGTACTCCCACTCGGCCTCGGTGGGCAGGCGCTTGCCCGCCCACGCGGCATATGCGCGGGCGTCGTTCCAGGACACCTGGACCACCGGGTGGTTCTGCAGGTCCGCGATCGAGGAGGCCGGCCCGTAGGGGTGGCGCCAGTCGGCACCGCGGACCACGAGCCACCAGGGGGTACCGGTGGCGGCCCCGAGGACGTCGGATCGTTCGGCCTTCACCTGCAGGTGGAAGACGGCGGAGACGCCGAGCGCCTCGGCCTCGGTGACGTAGCCGGTGGCCTTGACGAAGGTCGCGAAGGCGGCGTTGGTGACCGTCGTGGCGTCGATGGTGAAGGCGCTGAGGGTGACCTCGTGCACCGGTCCTTCCCCATCGCTCGGGTAGCCCTCACCGAACGCGTCGCCCATGGCGAAGCTCCCGCCGGGGAGGCTGACCTGGCCGCGGGTGGAGCGCGACCGACCAGCCTCCCGGACGACGGGGTCCGGCTGCTGCGGCCGGCGGGCGATCTGGAGCAGCCCGCCGGCCGCCGCGGTCTGGTGCAGGCCCCCGGGTGTGCAACAGCTCGGTGTGGCGGGCCCGGCGGTGCCGTGATGATGTGCGGAGGTCATCGGATTTGCGGCGTGGAAACCCGGCCGTTTAGGGGCGGGAGGAAACGCCGCCTCCTTCCCTTGGGATGAGTGTCGTACATGGACGGTAAATTGTGAGGTGTGGGTGGGGTGGTGAAGCGGGCGTACAAGTACCGCTTCTATCCGACTCCTGAACAGGCTGAGCTGTTGAACCGGACGTTCGGGTGTGTGCGTGTGGTGTACAACCGGGCGTTGGAGGCGCGGACTCGGGCGTGGGTGGTTGACCGTCAGCGCACCACGTACGTGCAGTCGTCGGGGTGGCTGACGGAGTGGAAACGCACCGATGAGCTGGCGTTCCTGAACGAGGTGTCGTCGGTGCCGTTGCAGCAGACGCTGCGGCATCTGCAGGCCGGGTTCGTGGCGTTCTGGGACAAACGGTCCCGGTACCCGCGCTTCAAGTCCAAGCGCAAGTCGCGCGCGTCGGCGGAGTTCACCCGTTCCGCGTTTCGGTGGCGTGACGGCCGGCTCACCCTGGCCAAGATGACCGCGCCGCTGAACATCGTGTGGTCGCGGCCCCTGCCCGAAGGAGTGGAGCCGTCCACGGTCACGGTGTCTCGGGATGCTGCCGGCCGCTGGTTCGTGTCCCTGCTGGTGGAGGACCCGACGGTGAAGCCGCTGCCGCCGGTCGCGGCCGAGGTCGGTGTGGACGCGGGCATCACCAGTCTGCTCACCCTGTCCCACCCGATCCCCGGATTGAGCGACGAGCACGGCAAGGTGGCCAACCCGCGGTACGGGCAGACCGACCGGCGCAAGCTCGCGAAGGCGCAGCGGAACATGGCCCGCAAACAGAAGGACTCCGCGAACCGGGCCAAGGCCCGAATGAAGGTGGCCCGCATTCACGCCCGGATCGCCGACCGGCGTCGGGACCACCTGCACAAGCTGACCACTCGACTCGTCCGTGAGACCCAAACGGTCGCGATCGAAGACCTCAGCGTGCGCAACATGCTCCGCAACCGGCGTCTGGCCCGTGTCATCTCCGACGCGGCCTGGTCCGAGCTGCGGAGCATGCTGGAGTACAAAGCCCAGTGGTACGGGCGGAAGGTGATCCCCGTCGACCGGTGGCTGCCCACGTCCAAAACCTGCTCGGGGTGCGGTCGGATCAACACCACCCTCGCCCTCAACGAGCGCTCTTGGACGTGCCCGGGTTGCGGGGTCGTGCACGACCGGGACATCAACGCCGCCAAGAACATTCTCGCCGCCGGGCTGGCGGAGAGGTAAAACGCCTGCGGAGCTGACAGAAGACCTCAAGGGAAAAACCTCCCGGAAAGGCAGTCGGCGATGAAACAGGAAACCTCACGGGCGACCGTGAGAATCCCGGCCCTTCAGGGCCGGGAGGATGTCAACGGTCGGTGACGGCCGTGGGCAGCAACGCCGGCACCTCGTCGCCCGGCTGGAGTGTCAGCTGCGTCGGCTCGTCGTAGTGGGTGATCTTCCCGTCGGAGTACGCCGTGCCCTGGAAGGTGACGGTGATCGGTTCCTTGCCCTCGCGCAGCGTGGCCAGCGGGGCGTCGACGTCGTTGAGCCAGCGGATCAGCCGGCTGCCGAGCCGCTGGGTGACGTCCGGGTACGCGGCGGCCAGGTCGGTGGTCTCACCGATGTCGCTGTCCAGGTTGTAGAGGTCCCAGTCCTGGGTCTCGTAGCGGTAGCTGAGCTTCCACGGCCCCGACCGGATCACCGTCTCGGGGCGCTGGTCCCGCGCGCCCTCGATCAGGTATCCGGGCAGGTGCCAGAAAAGGGGCCGCGCGCCGAGCTGCGTGCTGTCGTTGCGCCAGATTCCGCTGAGGTCCACGCCGTCGGGGCGCAGGCTCTTGGGCAGCTGCGCACCGGCCAGCGACGCGAACGTTGGCAGGTAGTCGACCGCGTGGATCGGCGTCGAGTCGACCACGCCGCCGTCGACCAGGTGCGCGTTCTTGCTCCACACGATGGCCGGAACCCGCAGGCCCCCTTCCCGTACTTCACCCTTGTAGCCGCTGAGCCAGCCGTTGTCGGCGTCCGCGGTGCCACCGTTGTCGGAGGTGAACACCACGATGGTGTTGTCCGCCAACGGATGCCTCGGGTTGCGGGGATCCGGGGTGGTCTCGAGGTGGTCCACGATGCGGGTCAGCCCCTGGTCGAGGCCCTCCAGCAGCGCGGAGTACGACGCGTCTGCCGGGTGCCCGGGAACGGCCGGCTTGGCCTGGTACTTCGCGAGCAGGTCGGCGCGTGGCTGCTTGTCGCCGATCGGGGCGTGCACCGCGTAGTCGCTGACCCAGGTGAAGAACGGCTCGTCCTTGTGGCGGTCGATGAAGTCGACGGTCGCGTCCGCCACCGCGTCGGTCACGTGCTTGTCGGTGCCGACGAGGGCGTCCAGGGTCGCGTCGCCCACGCCGTGGGAGTACGGCTTGATGTTCTGGTCGACGTACTCCTGGGTGTAGTCGGCGGCGAACCTGTCCAGCGCCGGGCCGATGCTGTTGTTGAACTTCCCGTTGATGGCGTGGTACTGGCTGGCGTGCCCCGAGTTCGAGCCGCCCAGGTTCTCCTCGAACCCGAAGTCGGTGGTGATCTGTTCAGCGGTCTTGGTCACGTGGAACTTGCCGACGTACCCGGTCGCGTAGCCGGCGTCACGCAGCGCCTCGCCGACGGTGTACGCCTCGCCCGGCAGCGCGTCGTCGCCGTCTGGGAGCCCCTGCGGCGCACCGTCCAGTAGCGTGCCGTCCCCGCCGCGGTCGAGGTCGCCGACCAGGTAGAGGTTGTTCGTCGGCCGGGGCGCGTAGAGCCCGGTGAGGAGGGCGGCTCGGGTCGGCACGCAGTTGGGGCCGCCGTAGGCGTTGTCGAAGGCGACGCCTTCCTCGGCGAGACGGTCGACGGTGCGCGTTTCGTTGTAGGTGTTGCCCGACCCCTTGTTCGTGAGACCGGTGCTGACATCGGCCCACCCCAGGTCGTCGGCCAGCACGAACACGATGTTCGGCTGCCCGGGCCCGGCCTGCGTGGCCGCGGCGCCGAGCGGAGCAGCGGCGGTGCCGGTGGCGGCGAGAGCAGTGCAGCCCAGGGTGGCGGTGGCGGCAACTGCGCCCAGTCTCAGGGTCAACGGTGACATCGGGGGACGTCCTCTCGGTGTGCTGGGTAGCGCTCAGAACTTGACGAATCACCTGCGGGGGTGCGGCGTGGCGAGCGGCCGTTGGCCGGGCCACGGAAACGCCGCCGGTCGTCTCAAGCCGGCGACGCGGCGGCAGACAGATGCGGCGGTAGAGAGAAGTCAGGGACGTGCGGTCAGCGGCAGCAGCCGCACGCGGTGGTCCAGCCACGGCAACATCCCCGCGACACCGCGAGCGCGGTGCCATCGAGCGGGGCATCCTGACCGATCATGACTGCGACGCTAACCCACATCGCCTACCTGGTAAATAGGAGTTCTAACTGCTGAGACGCAAGCCACGGCAGGCGCCTTCCAGGCCCTCGCCAAGCCCGCACGCCGCCCAGGGATCGCGAACAGGACCCGCAGCTGTGGCAGAGGACACGATCGCCTGCTTGCCGCCCCAACTGCGTGATCATGTAGCCTGACCTGCGTGAACACTGCGCCGTCGTTGGACCGGACCCCGCTCGCGGTCCGTGTCGTCGCCGCGCGCCGCATCTGCTGTTGTTGACGGTCTGACACCCCCGACCCGCGCCCGTGGCAGCCACGCCACGCTGCCCGCGCGCCGTCATCAACGTCTGATCTGCCCTCACTTACGCACCTCAATCACCGCGTCCCGCGCTCGCGCGACGCCGGCTTCGTCTGCCTGGAGCAAGGACATGACCATTCACCGCAGGCCCTCGGCTGGCCTACCCTTCGCACGCCGGTTGCGCCCGCTCGGCGCGCTCGCGGCCACCACCACCCTCGCGGTCCTGCTCGCCGCCTGCGGCTCGTCGACGAGCCCCGGGGCGACCGGCGCCGCCGACCCCGACGCGACGATCACCGTCGGTTCGCTGAACGAGCCGACGACGCTCAATACGATCAAGGGCGGCAACACCGGCCACGCCCAGGTGCTGCTGCGCAACGTCGTCGAGGGGCTCACCGTGCTCACCGACGAGGGCAAGGTCGAGCCGCTGCTGGCCAAGTCGTGGGACGTGTCGCCGGACGGCACGGTGTACACGTTCCACCTGCAGCCCGGCGTGACCTTCTCCGACGGCACCCCGCTGAAGGCCAACGACGCGGTGGCCGCACTCAAGCGAGTGACGTCCGACGAGTCGACCAGCGCCCGCAAGAAGAACCTCTCGATCATGAAGACGATCGAGGCGCCGGACGATGGCACCGTCAAGGTCACCCTGTCGACGCGGTCGCAGTCGTTCCTGTTCTACCTCACCAGCACCGGCGCGGCGGTCACCAAGCCCGACGCCGGCAACCCGGAGACGACGGTGATCGGCACCGGCCCCTACACCCTGACCTCCTGGAAACAGGGTGACTCCATCACGCTGACCCGCAACGACAGGTACTGGGGCACGAAGGCCAGCAACAAGCAGGTGGTGTACCGCTTCTTCAAGGACGCCACCGCCGAGAACAACGCGCTGCTCGCCGGCCAACTCGACCTGGTGACCCAGGTGTCCTCGCCCGATGTGCTCACCCAGTTCGACAACCGGCCGCAGTTCTCCATCGTGGAAGGCACCTCGACGACGAAGGAGCTGTTCAACTTCAACGACGCCATCGCCCCGTTCAACAACCCCGACGTACGGCACGCCATCCGGCAGGCCGTCGACCGCAAGGCGCTGCTGACGGCGGTGTGGGCCGACCGGGGCCAGGTCATCGGCTCGATGGTGCCGCCCACGGACCCCTGGTACGAGGACCTGACCAGCATCGACGACCACAACGTGGCCGGCGCCAAGCAGCTGCTGGCCAAGGCCGGGTACGCGAACGGTCTCTCCTTCACCGTCGACTACGTACCGTCGGACGCGGTCACCATCATCGCGCAAGGGCTGAAGAGCCAGCTCGCCCAGGCCGGCATCACCATCACGCTGAACCCCGTCGACGACGCGACCTGGACCGACAAGGTCTACAAGAACCACAACTTCCAGGCCACCATCATGACCCACGTCAACCAGCGCGACCTGGTCTGGTACGGCGATCCGACGTTCTACTGGCAGTACGACAACCCGCAGGTGCAGCAGTGGGTCAAGGACTCCGAGACCGCGGCGACGCCCGACGAGCAGACCGTCCTGCTGAAGAAGGTGGCCCGGCAGATCTCCGAGGACGCGGCGAGCGCCTGGCTGTTCCTCGACCCCGCCATCAAGGTCGCCAGCACCTCGGTCAGCGGCTACCAGAAGAACAACACCACGGACAGCTTCTATGTCGCGTCGATCACCAAACGCTAGGCGATAAGCGGTGCTCAGCTACCTCATCCGTCGGGTCGCCTGGCTGATCGGTTCGCTGTTCGTCGCGGGCTCGGCGGTTTTCTTCCTGCTCCGGGTCCTACCGGGCGACCCGGCCGTCACGCTGCTGGCGGTCGGGTCCTCCCCGGACCAGATCGACGCGATCCGGCACCAGCTCGGCACCGACCGGCCTGTGCTGGCGCAGTACGGCCACTGGCTGGGCGACCTGGTGACCGGGAACCTCGGGGACAGCCTGTTCACCCAGCTGCCGGTGCTCGATCAGATCGCCGGCCGGCTCCCGGTCACCGTACCGCTGGCGCTGAGCGCGTTCGTGCTGTCGATCGTCGTGGCCGTACCGATCGGGGTGTTCGCGGCGGTACGGCGGCGGGGTCTGCTCGGGGTGGCGGTGTCGACGCTGGCGCAGCTGGGGATCGCGCTGCCCATCTTCTGGGTCGGGATCATGGTGGTCTGGCTGGTCGCGGTGCAGTGGCGGGCGCTGCCGCCGGGCGGCTTTCCCCGCACCGGCTGGCAGGACCCGGGAGCCGCGATCCAGTCACTGGTCCTGCCCGTGGCGACGCTGACAATCGCGCAGGGGTCGGTGCTGGTGCGCTACGTACGCTCGGCGACGCTCGACGTGCTGAGCCAGGAGTACGTGCGCACCGCCCGCTCCCTCGGGTACAGCCTGCCGGGCGCGCTGTGGCGGCACGGACCCCGCAACGGCGCCGCAACCGTGGTCCAGATCCTGGGCATCCTGCTGGCCAGCTCACTGCTGGGCACCGTGGTCATCGAGAGCGTCTTCGCCCTGCCCGGCCTGGGCTCGCTGCTGTTGGCCAGCGTGAAGGCCCGCGACCTGCCGATCGTGCAGGGCACCGTCTTCCTCATGACGGCGACCGTGCTGGTGGTGGGGCTCGTCGTCGACGTCGTGCAGCGGCTGGTCGACCCTAGACTGCGAGGTTCGGCATGAGCACACCCCTGGTCGAGGCGGTCGAAACGGTAGAGGCGCTCGACGCCCCCGCCCGCCGACGCCGAGGCTGGCGCTCGCCGTCGTTCCTGGTCGGCGCGGCGCTGCTGCTCGCGGTGCTCGCCCTGGCGCTGGTGTCGCTGGTCTGGTCCCCGTACGGGCTGGACCACACCGACCCGGCGGCCCGGCTGGCCGGCCCGTCCGCACGGCACTGGGCGGGCACCGACCGCCTCGGCCGTGACCAGTTCACCCAGCTGATGCTCGGCGCGCGTACCGCGATGTGGATCGGTCTGGCCTCAGTCGCGGTGGCGTTCGTCATCGGCGTCCCGCTGGGCCTGCTCGCGGCGGCCGCCGGCCGGTTCGCCGAGAACGCCGTCGTCGGAGTGATCGACATAGTGATCGCCTTCCCGACCCTGCTGCTGGCGATGCTGCTGGTCACCGTGTACGGCGCGTCGACCGCAGTCGCGATCAGCGCGATCGGGATCGGCGTCTCCGCCGAGGTGGCCCGGCTGACCCGGATCTCGGCGAGCCGGGTGTTCACCCAGGATTACGTACTCGCAGCGCGTACCTGCGGCACCGGGCCACTGATGATCCTGGTCCGGCACGTCCTGCCCAACATCTGGCACACCCTGCTGGTGCAGGCCGCCCTCGCCTTCGGCGTCGCGGTCATCGCCGAGGCGTCGCTGTCGTACCTCGGGCTCGGCACTCCGCCGCCCGCACCGTCGTGGGGCCGCATGCTCCAAGAGGCGCAGTCGACGGTGAGCGTGGCCCCGTGGAACGTCCTGCTGCCCGGCCTCGCCGTCGCCGTCACGGTCGTCGGGGTCAACCTGCTCGGTGACGGCCTGCGGGAAGTCCTCGATCCGCAGCTACGGCAGGAAAGGCAGGCAGGGGAGCGATGACCGTCCTGGAGACCACCGGGCTGACCATCACGCTCGACGGGCAGCCGCTCGTTCGCGACGTCTCGTTCGGCCTCGCCGCCCGCGACCGGGTCGGCCTCATCGGCGAATCCGGCTCGGGCAAGTCGCTGACCGCGCTGGCGCTGCTGGGACTGCTACCGCCGGGCATGCGCACGAGCGGTCGTATCCTCATCGACGGCGGGGACCACCTCGGCGCGCCGGACCGGCGTTGGCGTCGGGTCCGCGGCCGCACCGTCAGCATCGTGTTCCAGGAGCCCCTGACCGCCCTGGACCCGCTGATGCCGGTCGGCCGCCAGATCGCCGGTCCGCTGCGGCTGCACCAGGGCCTCAACCGCAGCGACGCCGAGCGCCGCGCGATCCAGTGGTGCGATCGGGTGCACCTGCCTGACCCGGGGCGGCTGGTACGGGCCCTGCCGCACGAACTCTCCGGCGGTCAACGACAGCGGGTGGCCCTGGCGATGGCCCTCGCCTGCCGGCCCCGGGTGCTCATCGCCGACGAGCCGACGACCGCGCTGGACGTGACCGTACAGGCGCAGATCCTCACCCTGCTCGACGAGCTGATCGAGGAGACCGGGGTGGGACTGCTGTTCATCAGCCACGACCTGCCGGTCGTCGCCGGACTGGCCCGCCATCTCCTGGTCATGCGCACGGGCCGGTTGGTCGAATCCGGCCCGGTCGACGACGTGCTGCGCCGGCCTCGCTCCGACTACGCCCGGCAGCTCGTCGCGAGCGCCGCCCAGGTCACCCGGCTGGCCCGCCCCAGCCTGCGCGGGGAGGACCGATGAGCGATCCGATTCTCAGCGGGCATCAGCTCACCCGATGGTTCCCGGGCCGCACCCACCCGGCGCTCGACGGGGTGGACGTCACCGTGCGGCCGGGGACCAGTCTCGGGATCGTCGGCGAGTCGGGCGCCGGGAAGTCGACCCTGCTGCGGCAGTTGCTCGGCGTGGACCGCCCGACCTCGGGCGAGATCCGCTTCGCCGGCCAGCCCCTCGACCGGGTCCGACACCGCGCGTTCCGTCGGCAGGTCCAGGTCGTCTTCCAGGGCCCCCGGTCGTCGCTGAACCCCCGCATGTCGGTCGCGTCGATCGTCGCCGAGCCGCTGCGCTCGCTGCGCATCGGTACGGACCGGGCAGCCCGCGCCGAGCGCGTCGCCGAGGTGCTCACCGCGGTAGGGCTGCGCCCGGAAGACGGACGGCGCTACCCGCACGAGTTCTCCGGCGGCCAGCGCCAGCGCATCGCCATCGCGCGGGCGCTCGCACCGGCCCCACGGATCCTGCTCGCCGACGAGCCCGTCAGCGCCCTCGACGTCTCGGTCCGGCTGCAGATCATCGACCTGCTCAAGGATCTCGTTGACCGGCTCGGGCTCACGCTGGTGCTGGTCTCGCATGACCTGGCGATCGTCAGCCAGCTGTGCCAGGAGGTGCTCGTCATGCGCCACGGCCGCGTCGTCGAGCGCGGCCCGGCCGTGGACGTGCTGACCAACCCCGCCGACGAGTACACCCGTGCTCTGCTGGCGGCCATCCCGCAACTGCCGCTCGACCTGGTGGAGGAACCGTGACCTTTGTTGATCAGTGGCGGACCTGGCACGCCGAACGTGAGGCGGCCGTGTCGGCGCCGGGCGGGGACCTCACGCTGACCGGCACGCACTGGCTGGTGGGGCGCACCCGGATCGACGGGATACCCGGCACCTGGTGTACCGACGGACCCGACGTACGGGTGTCCGGCGCCGAAGGCCTGCTCGTCGACGGCGTGCCGATCGCTGAGGGCGTGCTGCGCCCCGACCAGCGGCTCATGGTGGGCGACGTCGAGCTGAAGATCATCCGCCGCGGCGGCGACCTGGCGGTACGGACCTACGACCCGCACGCGCCGGCGGTGCTCCGGTTCGCCGGCATCGACGCGTACGCCCCCGACCCCGCCTGGGTGGTGACCGCCGAGTTCACCCCGGCTGACGCCGACCAGACGGTGCGCACCGAACACAGCCACTCCGACCGGCTGGTGGACTACCCGGTCGTCGGCACGTTCACCTTCACCGTTGACGACCAGCACGCCAAGCTGGTCGCGCTGTACACCGGCCACGAGGGCGAAGCGCACATCACGTTCCGGGACGCCACCAGTGGACGCGAGAGCTACGGCGCGGCCCGGTTCCTGTTTCTGCCCCTGCCGGCAGCGGCGGGCCCGGTGGAGCTGGACTTCAACCGGGTCACCCTGCCGCCGTGTGCGTTCTCCGATGCCTTCATCTGCCCACTGCCGCCCCCGGGGAACGTGCTGCCGTTCGCCGTCCGGGCCGGCGAGAAGGCAGCGCTTGATCAGCCAGCCGATCAGGCGCCGATCCCTTGTGGATAGCTGAAGAAGGCGCTCCACGGCAGGAGATGGAAGGCTCCTCGCCGCAGGTTCGCCAGGTGGCGGCGCCAAGCGTCATTGGGGCCGCGCGGCCACGGCGCCAAAGCCGGGCGGCGTGAGCGCCGCCGGCGAGGAGCCGGCCGAGGTCGTACGCCGCCGGCTCGTCGTCCTGACAGGGCACGACGAGCCGGCGGTGCGGCCACCGCTGGACAACGGGCGCGTCCGCGGTATGGGCGACACGGGGTACGCGAGGGGCGTTCGCCGGCACGCGGAAGGACGCCACGAGGCGAGGCGTGATGCGCGCCCACCCGCTACGACGGCGTGGTCTTCGGCAGGGCCGCTCAGCGAGCCTTCTTCGTCGCCCGCTTGCGGGGCGGCGTCAACAGGTCGGCTATCGCGGCGATCGCGGACGGCACCACGCGGTAGTACGCCCAGACGCCGCGCTTCTCGCGCTCGAGCAGACCGGCCTCGGTGAGGATCCGAAGGTGATGACTCACGGTCGGCTGGGAGAGCTTGAGTGGCGCGGTGAGGTCACTCACGGACGCCTCGCCCTCCGGAGCGGACTGGATCAGACTGAGCAGCCGAAGTCGAGCCGGGTCGGCGAATGCCTTCAGCACTCCCGCGAGCCGCTCGGCATCCGCACGCTTGATTGGCTCGCCGGCCAGCGGCGAGATGGCAGGCATAGCTGTTTTCGCAGTTCCCACGCCTTCCATCGTTACACAACACCATCGGTAGACCGGTGGAACCCGGACCAGTACCCCGATGGGCGATCGCCGATGAGTCGTTTACGCGTTTGCCTTCGGTGAGGGTGACGTGCCGGCAGCCCACGTCAGGGCGCAAGTGTTCCAGGAGATCGCCCCGATACCGCTCTCGTGCGGCGCTGGTCAACGACGACGCCGGCCGCGAGTTGTGCCGCAAGGCCCGGCCTGGCGCTACCGGTGCGTGGGTGCCGCGGCCTCGAGGTCGTCGATGCTGCCGGACATGATCGTGCGGAGGTGCTCGGTGATGTGCTGTGTGGGCCAGTCCCACCAGGCGACCGCCAGAAGGCGGGCGACGTCTTCCTCGCTGTAGCGGCGGCGGATGAGCCTGGCCGGGTTGCCGCCGACGATGCCGTAGGCGGGGACGTCATCGACGACGACGGACCCGGCAGCGATGATCGCGCCGCTGCCGACACGGACGCCGGGCATCACCATGGCCCGGTATCCGAACCAGACGTCGTTGCCGACCACGGTGTCACCCCGTCCGGGCAGGTCGGTGATGAGATCGAAGTGTTCGACCCAGGAACCACCCATGATCGGGAACGGGAAGGTCGACGGGCCGTCCATGCGGTGGTTGGCGCCGTTCATGATGAACCGCACGCCCTCGCCCAGCGCGCAGTACTTCCCGATGATCAGCTTCTCCGGCCCGTAGTGATACAGCACGTTGCGGGTCTCGAAGGCGGTCGGATCATCCGGGTCGTCGTAGTAGGTGAACTCCCCGACCTCGATCAGCGGCGAGGTGACCATCGGCTTCAACAGCACCACGCGCGGCTGTTCGGGCATCGGATGCAGCACACCCGGATCCGCCGGAACACCTGCCATCGTGAACCTCCCTCAACGGGCCCCGGAATGACGTAACCAAGATCGCGAAGCCCGGCGCAGGCTACCACCGGCGAGCACGGACCGCAGCGCTTCCATGCCGGGATCCGGGTCCAGGGTCCTGAGTGAATTCCGCTCGATGAGGACGACTCGAGCCAGGTGACGTTGGAGTGCTAACCGAGAGTTGCGAGGCCTTCTGTCAATCCCGCCTCCCGGAGATCGAGCTCTGGGCGGTGTTCGTGGCGGCTCGGATGCCGAAATAGGCGGTCGTGATGGAGGTTATGGCGGTGAACGCGCTCGTGAGGATCGCGACGACTTGGGAGTCTGCCGACTTTGACCTCAGCGCAACCAAACCCACAATTGACGCGACAACTATGGCGGCATCGCTCAGGACAACCACCAGCAGTCCCGTTACTGCCCGCGTCCGCTGAACCGCTCCGTCAACCTCGACCGCTTTCTGCGGTGAGCCTCTGCCGGCCTGGTCACCCGATGAATTCGGCGACTGATCCGTCGGTTGACTCGGCAATGGAGACGAGCTTTCGGTCATGGCACCTCCAAGCCACCCCTCTCCGGTGCTCGTCTTTGGGCGGTTGTTGACGACGCATGGACCCGTGGCCATCGGCTACGCCGCGGGAAGCAGTGGCTACATGCTTGCGGACACGTCCGGCGCTGTCTGTTGTTCCCCCCGGAGCCCACCCATCCGGGTATCCGAATTTGCCGCCGGCCGAGCCTCACAGGCCGTGCGGCGCGCTCGGGCGCGCGGTCTTGTCGAATACCGGGCGGCCAGGCCAGCTCGGCCGGCGCCATGGGTCCACCTCGTAGGCGGGCAGGACGCGGTTGCCGGTGACCGCGTCCTGCCCGACTCGGGGCCGATCAGGTGATCGGCAGGTTGTAGAAGGTCAGCAGGCCGCTGCCGGTCGCGTTGACGATCCAGGGTCCGGCCCGCAGGTGGCTGAGGTAGCTCACGCCCGTCGCGCCGTCGGCGGGCGCGGAGAGGGTCAGCTTCAGCCGGCCGCCGGCGACGTACTCGACATCGGTCACGGTGACCGCGGTCCCGTTGACCCGGAAGTCCGCCGCGGAACCCGGCTCGACCGTCAGCGGGTCGTCGCTGCGCAGCTGGATGGTGATCTCGGTGCGCTCGGGGTTCGAGAACGCCGCGGTGCTCGGGTTCGGCGGGGCGACCCCCGCACCAGGTCCGTGGTAGAGGTCGCGGGCGACCACCGCGAACGTGTGGTCGCCCATCTCCCGGTAGCCCTGCTCCCATGCGTAGTGGCAGCCGTCGTGGCCCGACAGGCCGTTGGTCGACAGCAGGGTCACGCCGAGCGTGTCGCCCATCTGCCGCTGCGCCTCGCGCAGCGCGCCGGTGGTGCTGTTGCTGCATGGCGAGGTACGCACCTGGTAGACGAAGTACCGGGTCCCCTCGGCGAGGTCGGCGCCCAGCTCGGCTCGCCAGTCGTCGAGCAGCGCGGTGAAGCCGGTGACGTGTACGCCCGCCTGGTCGTTGTCGGACTCGCCCTGATACCAGAGCAGCCCGCGGACGTCGCCCAGCACCCCGGCGCCCACCAGGCGTTGCCGCAGCCGGCCGTAGTTGGTGCTGATGTCGTCCGGGTCCGCGTCGTTGCGTTGGAAGAACGAGATCGGCCGGCCGCCGTGCGCGCCGTTGAGGATGGCCACCGGCACCTGGTAGGTGTCCACGATGCGCCGGGCCATGCGGATGCCCCACTGCCCGATGGAGCCGGGCTGGTTGGTGACCTCGCTGCCGGCGTAGTTCCAGCGCCGGTCCGCCGCCGACAGGACTGGCTCGGCCGTAGGAGACCCGTAGCTGCGGATGTACGGCGACTCCTCGCCGGCCGAGGAACCCTTGTAGGTGGCCGACACGGCGTTGGACTGGCCCTGGATGACGTAGACGTCGCCGGCCAGGATGCCTTCCCATACGTCCACCCGGCGGGTCACCTGGGCGCCCAGCGCGCGTAGCTCGAACCGGTACTCGCGCAACGCGGCGTCGATGCGGGGGCGGAACGAGAAGTCGCGCCGGTCGGTGACCGGGGCCGTGTAGGTCCACTCGTCGTCGCCGCTGGTGACGTGGAGCTGAACCGCCTTGACCCGCGGATCGGTCACTACTCCGGACACCGGCACGGTGGCGCCGTTCGCGGCGTCCCGGGGATACAACTGGCGGTCCTGCGGGTGCTGATCCAGGGTCAGCACGGAGGAACGGGCGTACACGGTCAGCCGTCGTTGGGTGAACGTGCCGGCGTTCCCGGCGAACGTCCAGTCCGGGTGACCGGTTGGCGCGGAGCCGATGCCGAGCGAGAGCGCCGCGCCGGTGGACGTGAAGGTGTTGACCGCCAGTACGGTGCGCGGCGCGTCCGGCGAGGGGCGGTTGGCGCCGACCTGGTGCACCTGGAACGACCCGTACCCGCCGGAGGCGTTGACGGTGTCGTCGGCGTCGTAGCTGGTGGACGAGGCACCGGAGACCTGCCGGGACGAGCCCGTGCCGTAGGTGTTGGGCCACATCTCCAGGTAGCCGGCCAGGCCGGTGCCCGTGGTGACGCTGGAAACATTGGAGGCCACGTCCAGGTCGTTCACCCGCTGGCGGGTGATCTCCCCGGTGCGGGTGGGCAGGCCGAGGCGGTGCGCGTCCGTGGTGAAGGGCTCCATGGCCGTCCAGACCCACTGCGGGCCCGCCGGGCCGTCCAGCTCCAGGCAGTAGCCGACCCGGTCGAAGCCGGCGGCCACCGTGTCGGTGCGGTCGAAGGTGTACGGCGGGGTCTGGTTGAGCCAGGTCGCCCGGGTCGGCAGGTCGAGCGAGAGGACGGGGGTGAACTCGGCTGTGCCGTCGACGTTCGCGGAGCAGGCCGTGTCGTCGACTGCCGGTTCGAGGGTGAGCGCCGGGCTGGCGGCGGCCGCCGGCCCGGACGTTACCGCGATCGAGGACAGCAGGAGCAGGCCGGCCGCAATGAGGGCGACGCCGCGTGGTCGTGGCGCCGCATCGCGGAGCCCGGGGGAGAAGGGTGGACGGGGCATGACTCGTACCTCCAGCAAGGTCGTAGTTCGCGTCCGCCGGAACGACGTGCCCCATGACTAGCAGCGGACATTTACGTACTGCAATGTGATTGCGGTGAATGGTCGGATCCCCGCGACGGGAGCGCGCTCTGGGGCGACGAGCGGGCGACCGGCTGGCGTCCACAGAGGGCCAGGCGCGCGGGGATGACGCTTTCCAGCTTCGCACTGATTGACGACATGCAACAGGCGCATTAACTTCTCACATATCGCAAGCGCACCCCCGAAACCTGCGTGGCAATCGGCATTTCCCGGCAGCTGCTTGCCGTAAGTGGGTCGATCTCGAGCCGTACGACGAACTCCCAGAGCAACCGCCCGCCCACCACGAGGAGGTCTTCTTGACCACACGTACGCGCCGATGGGCCGCCGCGGCCCTGGCGCCGATCCTGGTGGCGTCCGCCGCCCTGTCAGCCGGAACCGCGGCGGCCGCCGCTCCGGACGACGTCGCGGCGGCGGCCCAGCAGCTCTACTTCGACGACTTCACCACGGGCCTCGCCGGCTGGCGCGCCCTGACCGGGTCGCTCGACGAATGGACGACGGGCAGCGGCGAGTTCCCGTACGTCACGGTCGACACCCGCACCCAGACCTCGGGCCGATACATCACCCCGAGCACACCCGTCGGCCTGCCCGCGGCGTACGAGCTGCGGGCCCGCGTCCGCGTCGAGGCGACCGCCAGCTCGCCCACCGTCTCCCTGCTGACCGACTTCCGCGAGCCGTACGCGGTCACCCAGAACAACCTGGCCGCCCAACTCGCCGGCTGGTCCGGCGTGCAGATCGCCCGCCCGGTGACCCGGAACGTGTGCCAAGGCCCGGCACCGGTGCGCCAGGGAGAGTGGCACGACCTGGTCATCCGGCGGGCCAACAACATCTCGGTCGTGGAGATCGACGCGCAACGGGTGGCGGTGGTCGACGCGCCGGCCGCCGGCGGCACCATCGGCCTCGGGGTCTACCACGCCCGGGCGTCCTTCACCGGCGTCGTGGTGAACGCCCTGGACGGCGTACCGGCCGGGCATCCCACCACCGCGGCGGGATGCGACTGGACCCCACCCGGCGAGCCCGACGCCGACCAGCCCGTCTTCGTCAACCAGAGCGGCTACAACCTCGGCCAGGCGAAGCGGTTCACCGCGCCGCGGGCCCTGGACGGCGACCGGTTCCGGGTCACCGACGCGGCCGGGACCGTACGGTACGAGGGCACCCTACGCGGCCAGGTAGGCGACCTCACCGGCTTCGACCCCGCGGACACCGGCCCGTTCACCGTCCTGGTCGACGGATCGGCGGGCACCGGGTCGTCGGTGCCGTTCGGGATCGGGGCGGACTGGATCGAGCGGGTGTCCTACCGCCGCGCCGTCGAGTTCATGACCGACGTCCGGTGCTACTACGGCGACTTCAGCAAGATGGTCTACGGCGGCACGGACGCCCAGAACTGCGCCAACGGCGTCGGCTGGCGGGACTCGCACCAGATGTCGTTCGAGCTTCCCTCGCTGATCGACATGTACCTGGCCAACCCGTCGGCGTTCGCGCAGATCAAGGACCCCGACGCCCGGTACGTCGGGCTGCCGGTGCAACTGCCGCCGGACACGCCCGAGATCGTCCGACTGATCCACTGGGCGGTCGAGGTCTACCTCGGCGGGAAGGTCAACCACACCCTGCTCAAGGAACAACTCGCCGCCTTCCTCTACGCCTACCCCTACCTGCAGGAGTACATCCCGCGGGAGGTCTACGAGCGGGCCCGCGACTACCTGTTCCCGATCTGGGGCGACGAGGCGAAGGACCGGTTCGCCTGGTACGACAACACCCCGCACACCGCCAACCTCTTCCAGATCTACACCCAGGTGGGCACGGGCAAGGGTGAGCTGCCGCCGGGCCACTCGGTCTGGCCGAACGTGATGATGTACGAGGTCGCCAAGCGGGAGGGACGCGACGACGCCGACCGCTACCTCGCGGCGGCTCGCGCCCAGGCGGCCTGGCTCGTCGACCACCTGGACGTCGCCGACCCGACCGTCACCAAGGGCCAGCGGCAGGGGGAGTACCACCTCATCACCGGCCTCGTCCGACTGCTGTCGGCACACCCCGACCAGGCCCCGGCCGGCACCCGGGACTTCATCCGCGACTGGGCCCGGGTGATGATCGAGCGTTCCGACAACCTCTGGGACTTCCGCCGATACTCCGCCGACCGGTGGACCATCCCACCCTTCAGCGGCGGTGGTTCGGCCAGCGACCCGAACGAGACCGGCAACGTCGCCGGCTTCGCCGCGCCGGCGCTCGCCGCCGCCCGGGTGCTCGGCGACGACCCGATGGCCACCCGGCTCCGTCAGATCGCCGTCGCCCACGTCGACGACATCTTCGGCCGCAACCCGACCGGCCGGCACGCGTCCTACCGGGCCGCGACCACCCAGTGGGGATTCGAGGGCGCGGAACGCGGCTGGTACTCGGAGTACCAGGGCGGGGCGGGACGCCTGCAGGGGGCGCGTGGGGTACTCGACGGCAGCCCCAAGAACGCCCACTACCCCTACAACCCGGGCGCCGGGAACATCGGCCACTCCGAGGGCTGGGTCACCTTCAACACCGCGTGGAACGAGGCGCTGGCGTGGCGCGCGGCCGACACCACCGCCGTACGGGTGCTCGACGGAACGAGCGCGGCGCTCGACCGGATGCCCGAGGGAACCCGCGCGACGATCCGCCTGACCGCGCCGCTCAACCTCGACGCGACGGCACTGGACCAGGCCGACGTGTGGGTCCGCGTCAACGACCGGGCCCCGCAGCGGCTCGTCGCCGTGCAGACCGGCCAGAACGCCACCACGTACACCGCCGACCTGGACCTGGCCTCGCTCGGCGCGGCCTTCGGCGACACCGTGACCGTCTCCTACGGCTTCGGCGACTTCACGCACGCGGCCGAGCTGGCCGTCACCGCACCGCTGTGTCTCGGCCGGCCGGCGACCATCGTCGGCACCGACCAGGCCGACCGGCTGACCGGTACGGCCGGCGACGACGTCATCGTCGGCAAGGGCGGCGACGACGTGATCATCGGCCTGGACGGTGACGACGTCATCTGCGGCGGTGGCGGCGCGGATCGGCTGGTCGGCGGCCGGGGCGACAACGTGCTGCTCGGCGGCGCCGGCGACGACGTGGTGACCGGCGGCCCCGGCGACGACCGGCTGTACGGCGGCGCCGGTCACGACGTGCTCAACGGCGCCGGCGGCCAGGACGTGATCGAGCAGGACGGCCCGGACGCGTGAGGCGCCGCGGTGCCGGGTGGCCGCACGCCACCCGGCACCGCGGCCGACGCGCTCCGGCCCGGCTCACCCGGACGGCGGTGCCGAGCCCCCGGACCACCGGCCCCGCACCTCGTCGAGCAGCGCGGCGGCCGACGACCGGTCGGGCAGGCCCGCGGTGTCGCCCGGCGCGGCGACCACCGCGGCAGCGAGCGCGTTGCCCAGTGCGGCGGCGCCGGCCGGCGGGACCCCCCGCAGGCGGCCGGTCAGGTAGCCGCCCGCGAAGGCGTCGCCGGCGCCGACCGGATCCACCACCACCGTGGCGGCGCTCGGCAGATGCACCGCGCCCCGCGTCCCGCCGGCGTGGTAGCAGCCGCCCGCGCCGGCCTTGAGGACGGTTTCCCGTACGCCGGCGGCGGCCGCCGCGGCGAACACCTCGTCCGGGTCGGACGGATCGCGTACGCCGAGGACCGGCCCCGCCTCGTCGGTCCCGAGCAGCAGGACGTCGACCTGCCCGAGCAGCGCTCGCACGTCGGCGGCCTGCCGTTCGACCGCACCGAGGGCGGGGCGCAGGTTCGGGTCGAGTGCCACGGCCGTACCGACCCGCCGGGCATCGCGGACCACCGACGCCACCGCAGCCCGGGGGCCCGGGCCCAGCGCGAGCGTGACGCCGGAGACGGCCACCATCCGGGGTCGGGCGGCGAGCAGTCGGGCCGCGTCGGCCTCGTCGAGATGCGCGGCGGCCGAGCCGCGCCGGTAGTAGTAGACCCTCCGCTGCCCGTCGGGCCGGGCGTCCTTGAGGAACAGACCGGTGGGGTGCTCGGGGTCGACCGCCACCAGCGCGGCGTCCACGTCGGCGGCTTCGGCCTCGGCCAGCACCCGCCTGCCGAGCGGGTCGGCGCCGACCCGGCTGCAGAAACCCGCGCCGATGCCGAGCCGGGCCGCCGCCACACAGAGGTTGAACTCCGCCCCGGCCACGTGGACCTCGACGGCGCCGGTGTCGTGCAGCAGGGCCCCCGGCGGCGGCTGGAAGAGCACCATCGCCTCGCCCAGCCCGACCAGGTCGAGCCGGGCGGGCGCGGCCGGTGTGGTCACTCCAGCCACCTCGCACGCAGGTCGTCGCGGAGGAACGCGGCGGGGGACGCGATGGACAGCCCACCGTCGACCGGCACCACGGCGCCGGTCACGAACCCGGCCCCGGCCAGGAACAGCACCGCCGCCGCCACCTCCTCCGGGGTGCCGGTGCGCCCCAGCGGGTAGCCCGCCGCCGCGTCCGGCAGGTCCGTACCGCCGATCAGGCCCGGCGCGACGGCGTTCACCCGCACCCCGGCCGGCCCGTACTCCAGCGCGAGCTGGCGGATCAGGCCCTCCAGTCCCGCCTTAGCCGCCGCGTACGCGGGTAGCCCCGGCGCGGCCAGGGTGGCGTTGACCGAACTCACCGCCACGATGGCGCCGCCCCTCGGCAGCACCGGCAGCGCCGCGCGGCTGACCGCGAAGGCGGTGCCGAGGGTGGCGTCCAGCGTCGACCGCCACTGCGCGTCGGTGGTGGCGGTGACGGCGGCCACCGGCATGACGGCGGCCGCGAGGACCACGACGTCGAGCCGCCCGGCCGCGTCGACGGTGGCGGCCACCGCCGCCTCGGCCCCGGCGGCGGTCGCGCAGTCCAGCACCAGTTCGACGGCGTACGACGGCTCGCCCGGGCGGTCCAGCGCGGCGCCGACGACGGTGTCCCCGGCGGCAGCGAACGCCCGGCCGATCGCCCGTCCGATCGGGGAACTGGCGCCGACGACGAGTACCCCGCGGCTCACCGGATTCCCAGGTCGTCGAGGATGTCGGCCAGCCCGGCGAGGGTACCCGGATCGGCGTCGACCGCCGGTGGCCGCACGGCCGGGCTGTCGATGACGCCCCGACGGACCAGGACGTGCTTGTGCACCGACCAGGCGATCCCGGGTTGCAGGCCGAAACGCACCAGGGGCAGCAGCCGGTTGAACCCGGCCCGGGCGGACGCGGCGTCCCCGGCCGCCCAGGCGTCCAGCACGGGCCGCAGCAGATCCGGGAACTCGCAGGCGGGCATGGTGCCGGCGGCGCCGAGCCGGTACTCCTCCAGCAGGAACAGGGCGTTCTGCCCGCCGAGGACCAGGAAGTCCGGTGCGACGGCGTCCACCACCGCCCCGAGCTTCGGCGCGGTCGGCGGCGCCTCGACCTTGACCGAGGTGACCCCGTCCAGCTTGGACAGGTCGGCGATCAGCGACACCGGCATGGTGACCCCGGTGGATCCGGGCGCGTCCTGCACCATCACCGGCAGGCCGCCGTCGCGGGCCACCGTGCCGTAGAAGTCCACGATCTGCCCCGGACCGGGCTTGACCATGTGCGGCGGCACGACCATGACGGCGCTGGCCCCGTGGTCGGCCGCGCGCCGCGTCTGCTCCACGGCGTCGGCGGTGCCGGTGGCCGCGACCCCGGCGACGACCGGCAGGTCCGGGCCGACGGCGGCGGTCACCACGTCGAGGATGGTGGCGCGCTCGGCGGCGGTGAGCGCGAACCCCTCGCTGGCGAAACCGAACACCGCGACGCCGTCGACCCCGGAGGTGATCTGGAAGTCGACCAGCCGGCGCAGCGAGTCGAGGTCGAGCTCGCCGCCGGCGGAGAAAGGGGTGGCGAGCACGGGGATCAGGCCGCGTACGTCGGACGATCGGGTCACAGGTCCTCCAGGAGAGAGTGGTCGACATCCACGCCGAGGCCGGGGGAGTCGGGGAGCGGGAAGGAGACCGGGCCTCCGGCCAGCGGGACGGTGAGGATTCGGCTGGCGACCCTCATGGTCCCGGGTTGGAACTCGAACGCCGGCATCGCGTCGATGGCGGCGGCGACATGCAGGCCGGCGGCGACCGCGACGCCGAGGCCGACCGAGTGGTGCGGGGCCACCGGGACGTGGTGAGCGGCGGCGACCTCCGCGATCGCCATCGCCTCGGTGATCCCGGTGCGGGCGACGTCCGGTTGGCACAGGTCGACCGCGCGGGCGGCCAGCCAGGCCCGGAACTCGTACCGGTTGCGCAGGGCCTCACCGACGGCGACCGGGGTGGCGATCGCCGCGGCGAGTTCCCGGTGGCCGTCGACGTCCTCGGGCACCAGGGGCGCCTCCAGGAACCAGGCCCGCCGCTCGTCCAGCGCCCGGCCCAGCCGCAGGGCGTCCGCGGTGTCGTAGGCCCAGTGCGCGTCGACCGCGACACGCAGCTCGGGGTGCGTGGCGGCGACCGCGTCGTAGGTGGCGAGATCGGCGTCCACGCCGTGGCCGAGGTGCAGTTTGATCGCGCGTACGCCCTGTCGGACCCAGTCGGCGGCGAGTTCGACCCGCTCGCTGTCGGTCGGGCGGGGCAACCCGGAGACGTACGTGGGCACCTTGGTGCGGAACGCGCCGCCGAGCAGCGCGTGCACCGGCATCCCGTACGCCTTGCCGGCGAGGTCCCACAGCGCGGTGTCGACGGCGGCCAGCGCGTCGGCCTGGTGCCCGACCAGGTGGCCCCGTTCCCGCATGAGCCCGGTCAGCCGCGTCCACAGCGGGCGTACGCGCCGCGGATCCTGCCCGATCAGCGCGGGGGCGAGCAGCCGGTCGACGATCGCCTGCGGCACCTCGGGCGCCACGGGAGCGAGCGCCTCGCCCCAGCCGTACGTGCCGTCGTCGGCGGTCAGCTTGACCAGCAGCGTCTCGAAACGGTCCGAGTAGAGGCTGCGCCAGGGCGGCCGTAGGTAGTAGTCGTCACCGTGGTCGCCGTCCGGCCGGGCACCGAGGTACGCCTCCGGCGGGCGCAGCTTCACCACGTGAGTCTCGACGCACTCAATCCTCACCATGAACCCCCGGCATACGGTTGACCACATGCAACATGCGGGATATCTTGCCGTATCGCGCAAGCAACTTCCAGAGAGGGTTCCGATGGCAGCGGAAGCGGGCAGCAACCAGAGCGTTGAGCGGGCACTGGGCGTGCTGCGGGCACTGAGCGCCGGGCGATCCGAGTTGCGGGTGTCCGATGTGGCCAAGGCGACGGGGCTGGGCCTGTCCACCGCGTCCCGGCTGCTGGCCACGCTGGAGGCGGCCGGCTTCGTCGACCGGGACCCAGTCAGCGGCCTCTACCGGCTCGGGCTGGACGTGGTCTCACTGGGCGGAACGGTGCTCAACAACCACCCCGTGCACCGGGAGGCGCGCCAAACCGCGCAGAACCTCGCCGCCGAGCTGGGGCTGGGCGCCAACGTGGCGGTACGGCGCGGTGACCGACTGTTCTACCTGCTCAACTTCGAGGGGCGCCAGGCACCCCGGGCATTCGTCCTCGCCGGGCAGTACAACCCCCTGCACGCCACCGGCCTCGGCAAGGCCCTGCTGTCCGGGCTGACCGCCGACGAACGGCGCGACCTGCTGCCCGGCACCACCCTGCACGCCTACACGCACCGCACCATCAACAGCCACGAGCAACTCGACGAGGAGATCGCCCGTACCCTCGCCCGCGGCTACTCCACCGAGATCGAAGAGCTGGCCCTGGGCCGGGCCTGCGTCGCCGCGCCGATCCGCGATGCCTCCGGGGCGGTGGTCGCCGGGCTGTCGGTCTCCGGCCCGCTGTCCGCGATCGACCTGGCAACCCGCGAGGCCGAACTCGCGCGGGCCGTGATCGAGGCCGCCGACTCGGTCAGCATCGGCCTCGGCTACGTCGGCCCCGCCCACGTGACCCCGCAGCAGATCGCGCTGCCCGAGGTGGTGTCGTGACCACCCCGACGGCCCGGCCGCCCGGAGCAGGGCGCGGCCTCTCCGACCGGTCCTTCGGCTTCCTGCTCACCCTGCCGGCGCTGGTGCTGTTCGGGGCGATCGTGCTCTACCCCCTGGTCGGCTCCCTGTCCACCAGCCTGTTCCGGCAGAGCCTGGTGCTGCCCGGGCGCAGCTTCGCCGGGCTGGACAACTTCCGGACGGTGCTCGCCGACGAGTTCTGGCCGGTGCTCCAGCACACCCTCGTGTTCACCGTCGCCTGCACCCTCATCCCATTCGTGATCGGGTTCGCCCTCGCCCTCGCGCTGCACACCCGGCTGCCCGGACGGGGCGTGCTGCGCGGCCTCTTCCTCTTCCCCTGGGTGATCCCCGGAGTGGTGGTCTCGTTCGTCTGGATGTGGATCTTCAACGCCAACTACGGGGTGCTCAACGGGCTGCTGGTGCGGGTCGGGCTGGTCGACGAACCGATCAGCTGGCTCGGGCAGCCCGGCACGGCGATGGCGGCGGTGATCGTGGCCAAGTCCTGGGCCAGCTTTCCCTGGATGATGGTGATGTTGCTGGCCGGGCTGCAGACCGTGCCCCAAGCGCTGCACGAGGCCGCCGCGCTCGACGGGGCCGGCCCGGTCCGCCGATTCTGGCACGTCACCCTGCCGCACCTGCGCGGCATCATCGGCGTGGTCCTGCTGCTGGAGACCATCTGGAACTTCCAGCACTTCGACACCATCTACGTGCTGACCGGCGGCGGTCCGGCGGGAGCCACGACCACCTTCGCCGTCTCCGTCTACGACACCGCGTTCAAGGGCTTCGACCTGGGCCGGGCCGGCGCCCTCGGCGCCCTGTGGATGGTGCTGCTGTCCATCCTCGTCGTGATCTACGTGTGGGCCTCGGAACGGGGAGAGAAGCCGTGACCCTCGCGGAACCTGCCACCATCGCGACGCCGGCTCGCCGCCCGTCGCCGCAACCGTCACCCCGCCGGCGGCGACCGCGACCGCTCGGCGCCGCCGCCACCGTGGCCGCGATCGGGGTGTTCGCCTTCGGCCCGGTCTACTGGCTGCTCGTCACCGCGCTCACCCCGAACGACGACGCATTCGCGTTCCCACCCCGACTGTGGCCGGACACGGTCACCTTCGAGCACTTCACCAACCTGGCCGACAACCCGGCGCTCGCCCGCTACCTCGGCAACAGCCTCATCGTGTCCCTGCTGACCGCGCTGCTCACCGTGATCGTCTCGGCCTACACCGCATACTCCTTCGCGAAGTTCCGATACCGCGGCCGCCGCTCGCTCATGTATCTGGTGCTCGCCTCCCAGATGTTCCCGCAGGCCCTGCTCCTGATCACGCTCTACCTGGTCTTCAGCGCCTACGGGCTGCTCAACACCTACCTCGCGCTGGTCCTGTCGTTCACCACGTTCACCCTCCCGCTGTGCGTCTGGATGCTCAAAGGGTTCTTCGACACGATCCCCGACGAGCTGATCGAGGCAGCCAAGGTGGACGGCGCCGGCCAGGCCGCCATCATCCATCGCATCCTGCTGCCGGTGAGCCTGCCCGGCCTCGTCGCCACCGGGCTGTTCGCGTTCATCCGCGGCTGGAACGACTTCATCTTCGCGCTCACCCTCGCCGGACCCGAGAAGCAGACGCTGCCGCCGGGTCTGGTCAACACCTACCTGGGCGAGTTCCAGGCGGCCTGGCCCGACCTCATGGCCGCCTCGCTCGTCGTGTCGCTGCCCGTCGTCATCGGCTTCATCGTGCTCCAGCGCTACCTCGTCGCCGGTCTCACCAGCGGCGCGGTGAAGGGCTGACCCCCACCCAACCCCGGCCACCGGCCGGAACCACCACAGTCGACAGGGGATTCCAGATGTCAACGCGACCTGTTCTCCGCACCACCCACCTGTCCCGCCGCAACCTGCTCCAGCTCCTCGGCGTCACGGGCGGCGCCATGCTCACCGCGGGTGCCCTGTCCGCGTGCGCCCCGTCCACCGGATCCACCGGCGGCTCCGGCGCGGCGACCGACGACGGCACCAAGGACTTCGCGTTCACCGGCTGGTCGTTGAACGAGGCGTCCACCAAAGACTCGCTCCAGGCGCTGCTCGACAACTACGCCGGAACGAGCGGCGCGAAGATCAGGACCGCCTCGTACCCGTACAACGACTACCTCAACCAAGTGCTGCTGCAGGTACGCGGCGGCACCCTCACCGGTGCCGTGCAGGTCGACGTCGCCTGGCTCGCCACGCTCGCCGCCACCGGAAAGCTGGTCGACCTCGGCGCCCAGGCGGCCAGCGGCGGCTACACCGAGGCCGCGCTGGGCATCGCCAAGGTGAAAGGCACCCAGTACGGACTGCCCTGGACCACCGCCGGAATCGGCCTGATCGGCAACTCCGAACTGCTCGGCAAGGCCGGCGTCACCGCCCCACCCAAGACGATCGAGGAGTTCGAGCAGGCGCTGCGGGCGCTCAAGGGCCTCGGCGGCGGCGTCGTGCCGTGGGCGGCCATGACCAAGGTGGACCAGCTCAAGGACTTCATCGCCTGGATGTGGGCCTTCGGCTCGCCAGTGGTGCAGGACGGAAAGATCATCGTCGGCGACGACGCCAGCGTCGCGGCGCTCACCTGGTACAAGAAGCTCTACGACGAGAAGCTCATCGCGCCGGACATGAACCGGTTCGACGCCCGTGCCCTCTTCGCCCAGGGCAAGGTCGGCTACTACGAGGACGCCGTCGCCGGCCGGGGCGCGGTCACCAAGACCGCACCCGACAAACAACTCGCGGAGAAGCTGCAGCCGATCGCCCGCCCCGTGCGTACGGCGGGCGACAAGCCCCGCAACCTGGCCTGGGGCCACGCGATCGCGGTCGTGCAGGGCAACGGCGCCGGGGCCGCCGCGAAGTTCGCCGCCACCATCACCAGCGACCCGAAATACACCGGCGAGTGGTTCACCAAGGCCGGCCTCCCGCCCGCCACCACCAGCGGCCTGGCCACCAGCGAGGTGCAGGCCGACAAGTTCACCAAGGACTTCACCACCGCCATCGGCGCCTACGCCGAGCCCGACCCGTTCTGGACCTACCCCCAGTTCGCCCAGATCGAGCAGGCCCTCGCCACCCAGGTGCAGGCCGCGCTGGTCGGGAAGGCGTCGCCCAAGGACGCCCTCACGACCGCGCGGGAACAGATGCAGGCGCTGGCGAAGTGACCGGGCTGCGCGGGGCGCGGGTGATCGCAATCGTGCGGTTGCCCGCCCCCGACGCGGTGCTCCGCACCGGCCGAGAACTGGCCGAGGCCGGGCTGGGCGCCGTGGAGGTCACCCTCACCACCCCCGGAGCCCTCGACGCCGTCACGGCGCTCCGCGCCGAGTTCGGCGAATCGTGCGCCATCGGCGCCGGCAGCGTACGCACCGTGGCGGACGTGACGCGGGCCCGCGACGCCGGCGCCCAGTTCCTGGTGACGCCGACCACCCGGGAGGACGTGCTCACCAAGGCCGCCGCGGCCCGGCTCCCCGTCGTCTGCGGCGCACTCACCCCGACCGAGGTCGACCTCGCCTGGTCCGCCGGCGCCAGCCTCGTCAAGCTCTTCCCCGCCAGCCTCGGCGGCCCCGCGTACCTGCGTGAGCTGCGCGCGCCCCTGCCCGACGTACCCCTGGCGCCCACCGGAAGGGTGACCGTCGAGTCGGTGCCCGGCTGGGCCGCAGCGGGGGCGGTCGCCGTCGGGGTGGGCAGTTCCCTCGCCAACGGCACGGAGATCGCCGCCGGCGACTGGGCGGCGCTGCGCCGACGCGCGCGGGCCTTCCTGGCCGCGGCCGGGTCAGCCCCCTGGCCCGAACAGCCCCCTCTCTCCCCAGCTCTCTGACCTCACCCGGACGCTGCTTCAGGATGGAGTGCAGTTGATGGCTGCTCGTCCCAGACCCAGACTCCTTCTCGCCTTCATCACGGCGCTGCTGGTGCCGTTGACGATTCTCACCGCACCGTCCCCGGCGGCCGCGGCCGAGACGCTGATCGTCACCCCGTCGACGCCCGGCGCCTACGCCGAGACCGGCACCTGGGCGAACGCCCGGGACCCGGGATACGCCGGATCGCTGTCCCGCTACAGCCGCACGCCCGGCTCGACCGCCACCTGGACCGCCGTGGCGCCCGCCTCCGCCCGGTACGACCTCGCCGTCTACTACGCGGCGAGCGTCGACAACGCCAAGGCGGAGTACGCCTGGACCGGGGGGCCGGACACTCCCACCGTGGTCAACCAGGCCACCGGGGGCAACGGCTGGCGCACGATCGGGTCGACCTACCTCGACCAGGGACAGACCTTCAGCCTGACCGTCACCGCCACCGCGGGCCCGGCGGTGACCACCCCGAACCTCAACGTCATCACCCGGGCCAACGCCGTACGGCTGCTCCAGGTGGCCGGCGACGGAGGCGAACCCGCCGCCGACTGCGGTACCGACGACTCGGTGGCACCGAACGTCGACGCGCCGGAGCAGCGGTTCCCCGCCTACCGGCTGGCGCAGCACGACACCATCGTGTCGGTGGCCGGTGACCACTGGAGCATGTCGATCAACCGCCGAGGCTTCCGGTACGGCTTCGACGTCGACGGCGCGCCGGCCGCCGCACCGCACCCCACGGCCGGGCTGCAACTGGCCGCGACGGACGGATCCGTGTGCGACGCCGTGGCGGCGACGCTCACCGCGGCGGACGAGTCGAGCGTGCGGTTCGCCGTGACCTTCTCCAACGGCCGCACGGCCGATGTCGCCGTGGCGCCCGCGGAGCACTCCGTGAACCTGCGGATCACCGCCGGCGACCCGCGCACCGGCACCGTCCGGGCCCAACTCGCCGGCGGCATGAACCCCGCCTACGGCCTCGGTGACCTGGGCGGATACCGCACCGACCTGAACGCCTACGGCATCAAGAACCTCGACTACTACGCCCAGAACAGCGCGGGCACCACAAACCAACGGTTCGTCTCCACCTTCACGGTCTTTCCTGGCCGCAAGCTCGCCCAGGTCGCGCTGTCGAACGGACGGCTGGCCGTCGAGGTCGACGACGCCGCCACCCTGCTCGGGGTCAACGGCCCGGCGATGTCCGGACTGCACTACTTCTTCGGGGACATGCCGACGATCTACCAGCGCTACGCCGAGGTCCGGCGCAGCGCCGGCTACCACGACGCGAAGCCGGACTACACCCTCTTCGGCGTCGGATACGAGTCGTACGGCGCCCTCGGCTACAACACCAACCAGCGGACCATCACCGACTCGGTGACCACATACCTGGACAAGGGCTTCCCGCTCAGCTGGGTCGTCACCGGTTCCGGCTTCTGGCCCTATGGCTCCGGCAGCGCCCAGGGCACAACCTCCAGCTTCGGCCTCTGGGGCGCCAAGTATCCAGATCCCGACGCGTACAAGAAGTTCTTCCACGACCACGGCATCAGCCTGCTGCTCGGCGCCCGCCAGTCCTTCCGGGCGCTGCCCGCCGACGGCGGAACGTACGACCCGGCCCTGGACGGCGACGGCACCGCCGTGGGCATCGAACGCGGCTACTTCATCAAGGACGCGAACGGCAAGCCACGCGTCTTCCGGCCGGTGTCCTTCCCCAACACCGCGATGTACCTGATCGACCCGGACAACACGGAGGCCGTCAAGTGGTTCGTGGCACGCAGCCGGGAATGGGGCGCTGACGGCTACAAGGAAGACCACATGTACGACGCCACAGCGAACGGTTACGCCAACAACGCGCTGGTCAACCCGATCAACGAAGGCCTGAACGACGACGGCGCACTCATGATGGTGCGCAACAGCGCCTTCTCCGTGGCCGGATCGATCCTCCGGATCAACGACACGGACTACAACCAGGGGCCGAAGGACCGCGACCGTACGGTAGTCAACGGGCTGGCCTACGCGGCCAGCGGACAACCCAACTTCTATCCGGACATCGTGGGTGGCCGAATCATCAGCGACCTGGAAACCAACACCTCCAAGCAGCGGTATCTGACCCGCAACGCCATGATGGCGGCCATGTCGCCGGCGATGTCCTTCGGCAACGAACCGTGGCGGATGAACGACCCGGTCCTGGTCGAGGCGACGCTGAAGGCCGCGCAGTGGCACGCCGAATACCAGCCCTACATCTACTCGGCGGCCGTCACCGCGTACGAGACGGGTTATCCGTCGACGGCCACGCCGCTCCCGGTGGCGTTCCCCGAAGACCCCCAGGTCCGCGACCTCGCATCCGCCGCGACCAAGCAGTACGAGTGGATGCTGGGGCCGTCGCTCCTCGTCGCCCCGCTGTACGGCAGCGACACGGACACGGCGATGGCCCGGGACGTCTACCTCCCGGCCGGCGAATGGATGGACATCGAGACCGGCAAGCGGTTCTCCGGGCCCACCACCCTGACCGGCTACCAGCAGCCGTTCGGCAAGATCCCGGCCTTCGTCGGCGGCACGGGCATCCTCGTCCACGACCCAGGGGCCCGCGACCCAGGCGACGACGTCGCCGCCGGCGGCGTGCGGGCCACTGTCTACCCGGTTGCCGCGCCAGGCGCCACGCTCTCCTACACCGCGAGCGACGGCACCACCCGAAGCCGGATCACCGCGAAGAACACCACCTGGTCCGCTGACGACATCGTGGTACGCGACTCGTCAGGAGCCGACGTCGCCTTCACGACGGACCCGGTCACCGGAGCGATCCAGTTCCCGATCAAGGCCGGGCTGGACTACGTCGTCTCGGATGCCGGCGCCCCCGAATGGGGGGTCACGGTCGTCGACCTCAAGACGGCGGGGCCGATGGCGACGGACCGCGCACTGCCGGTGCGGTTCACGCTGGTCGACGGGACGGGCACGCCGGCGTCGGACCACATCGCCAGCCTGACCCAGCGGACACCGGACGGCACCGAGCGGGAGCTGCCATTCGAGCTGGACGACCAGCACCGGGTCCACACCGTACTCACCACGCAGGCCGGGGTGCCCGGCACCTACGTACTCGTGATGAAGGCCGCCGACGGTCGCCGGCTGGCCCACCTCAACCTGCGCGTCACCTGACGCGTCTGCCCGGCGGCTCCGCCTCCCGAATCGGAGGGGAGCCGCCGAGCACTCCGAGCGAGTCACGCAGGTTCCCGGCCACGCGCAGCTGCAGGGGAGGCCTGGCCAAGGCCAAGGGCGAGTACACCCGTGCCGCGTCTTTGGACGATTGGGCCGTCGTGGCCGGCAAGGCGTTGCGGCGGGCGCTGCACGCGCTATCGGTAACCCCGCTTGAGTAGGTACTTGGCTCCTGCCTCGAAGCCCTCGGAGCTGAGCACTTCGAAGCCGAAGGCGTCGCTGAGCCGGTCGGTCGTGTTGAACGCGACGCAGACCGCCAGCGCGTCCTTGACCTGCTGGCGTGAGACGCCGGCGGATAGCACTTCCCGCATGTCCTCGGCGCTGAGCCTTCCTTCGGCGGTCAGCTTGCCGAGCATCCGCAGCGTTGCCCGCAGTGGCTCCTGCACTGGGGCCGATTCCAGGTCGGCCAGCACCGCTGCGACCATTGGCCCGTCCTGGTATGCCCGCCGAGCGATCGCGGTGTGCGCGGCTATGCAGAACGCTGACCCGTTTACCTTGGATACGTAGGCCGCCATCAGCTCCCGGTCGCCTACCGACCAGGCGGACGGCCCGCGCATCGCCTCGTGGGTGAACTCCTTTGCCCGGGCGCCGTAGAAATCGGGCCGGTAGAAGACCAGCTTGGCGGCGTCTGGTACCGGGTGCCCGGAGAACAGCCGGATCAGCGCGAACAGCAACCTGGTTGCGGGGCTGTAGCCGCGGTTGAGGATGTCAAGGCGCATTATCCGGCCTCTCCGGTGACGGTTGCTTCGGCCAGGGCCGCCAGTCCCGCTTCGTACAGCCGGGCGGACTGGCCGACCGCAGCGCATATCACCAGCTCGAATAGCTGGTCCTCGGTGAAGCCCGACGCCTTCGCCGCGGCGAAGTCCGCCTCGGTGACCTGCGCCGGCGTCGTGACGACCTTGCCCATCAGCGTGTCCAACGGCGGAGACTGGCCTTCGTTGCCGAAGGCACGAGCTCGCTGCTCCGCGGATGCCCTGCCCTCTCCGTTCAGGATCCGATCCACCAGCGCTCGGTGCGCTGCTCGCTTCTTGTCCTCGTCCGGCATCGCGTCCTCCGCCTCCTCATCAACCCGGCTATCTGCCCTCATGTATACGACGATCGGCGCGCCGCCGAACCCGACACCCGGCCGAAGAAGGCCTGTCCGCCTACGCGGTTTCATGAGAGCCAGACGATGGCGGCGATGATGACGAGGCTAATCCGGTACAGGGGTGGTCGTTTGGCGTAGCGGGTGGCCAGGTCACGCCACTGCTTGAGGTTCCCCCGATAACGCGGAGGGCAGGGGTGCGACGAATGGCTGCTGCTCGCCGCCACCCGCCATGGTGTTCGAGGTGGTGACCGTCGGGTCGGCAGGCAAGGCGCTACGGCCGCGGGCTTTGGTCCCCGACATGGCAGGGGCCCGGCGACCTGGGCGGTCGTACACCTGACAACAATGCCGCCGGAACCCGGTTAGCGTCGCGCCAGTTGTCCCCGATGCACACGACATGATTCGGAAATAAGGAGCAGCGACTGGTGGTTGCTTCCCTTTCTAGAGCTGTCGACAATGGACTATTGTGGGTACTGTGTATCGGATCGGCGTGTTTGCTAAGCGGGTGGGCCGCTCGGTCGTGCACACCTTCTCTGGCCGGCTGGACGGTCTGCGCCGCTACGAGAAGGAACTCAGAGGGGCGGACCTGACCGTGGGGGATAATCGGTGAAGGTCACCCGCATCTCCTACTCGGCCCGGCTGAATCCGGGCAAGTACGCCGCCCTGGTGGAGCAGGCCCGCCGGTTGGGTCGGGTACGTAGTGAGGTGTGGCAGCGCTACGGCTCGATCACAGGCGTGGGGTCGGGGTTGCGGGATCGGCAGGTGCGGGACCGGTGGCTGGCCGACGGCACGCACATGCAGTTCGCCGTGTTGGCGAATGCGTGGAAGGAAACCGTCCGCGACGCCATGGCCGACATCGCCGCGAACCGCGAGGCGGCCAAAGTGCAGGTCCGGCGGGCGATCAGCCGACGCACGAGCAATCCGGCCGAGCGTAAGCGGATGTTCGGCGCGTTGAAGGCTGACCAGTGGGCTGACGATCCGTTCCTGGCTCGGCAGATGCGCCAGCATTGGAAACGCGGCCGCAACCGCACGCACGATCAGATCGTGGTGCGCGCCGACAATTACAACACGATCGTTGATGGGCGGGGCCGGTTGTGGCTGGCGATCCCCGGTCTCGAGCCCCGCAAGATGGTCAAGATCCCGTTGTCGACGACGGTCGCGCCGACGGGGACGTTGCGGCTGATCCTGCGCGGGGGTCGGGTCGAGGTGCACTACCAGATCGACGCGGCGGGGATGCGGTCGTCGCAGCGGCCGTGCGGCGACCGGAGGGTCGGTGTGGACAAGGGCTACACCGAAGCCCTCACCGACTCCGACGGGCAGCCCCACGGTCAACAACTCGGCGACCTGCTGACCGCCGAGTCGGACCGGTTGAAGGAACGTAACCGGCGGCGGGCGAAGCTGCGCTCAATCGCCAACACCGCCACCCTGCGCGGTGATCACGCGAAAGCGCACCGGATCAAGGTCAACAACCTTGGCATGGTGAAGCGGGACCGGCAGGCCGCTCGGCATCGGGCGCGGGTGCGTACGGAGATCTTCACCGCCGTGCACGAGATCGTCGACAAAGCGGGCACCGTGATCGCCGAGGACCTCACCAAAGCCTTCACCGGGCGTAAGAAGCTACCCAAGCACATCAACCGGCGTCTCGCCGCGTGGACCAAGGGAGTCACCGCCGAGGCGCTGAAGAGCGTGTCGGAGCGCAGAGGTTCTGCGCTCGTTCCCGTCAACGCCGCCTACACCTCACAAACCTGCCACCGCTGCGGCGCCTTTGGTCGGCGTAGCGGGGACAGGTTTCACTGCACCCTGTGCGGGGTGGTGTGGCAGGCAGACGTGAACGCCGCGATCAACATCCTGCAAAGAGCCGGCGACCCCGACATCGCCCTGCACACCCCACACCAGCGGGTGAAGCAGATCCTGCAGGAACGGACCGATCGCCACCGGACCAGACTGCCGGTCCAGGACTCCAGCCCAGCCACCGCTGAGCGGAGAGCGAACCATCCGAACCGCTCAGCAATGAGCAAGAAGTAGGAAGCAGACCCAATGGTGAGGCTAAAGCTCCGGTCTGCCGGCGTTGCCGTCGCAGTCGCCGGTCTCGTGATCGCGTCGGCACCCCACGCGGCGACCGCGGCCACCAGCAAGATCCACGCCAACCGGATGACGGTGATCGCCACCGGACTCGACAACCCCCGCGGCCTCGCCGTGACACCCGGGGGAGTGGTGCTCGTCGCCGAGGCCGGCAGAGGCGGCCAGGGGCCATGCCTCACTGGCGCCGGTAACCAGCAGTTCTGCCTCGGCGCCACGGGCGCGATCACCGCAGTTCGAGGGCGCCAGCAGAAGCGGGTGGTCACCGGACTCGCGTCACTGGGCACGCCGACCCAGTCCGAAGTCCTTGGACCGCACGACATCGCGCTGACCAAGGCCGGGCCGCTGGTCACCATCGGCCTCGGCACGGACCCGCAGCGTCGGGCCCAGTTGGGTGTCGCCGGTGCGCTCATCGGGCAGACCGTGCGGATCGGACCGGCAGGTGCCAGCTCGTTCGCCGACCTGGCCGCGTGGGAGGGGATGAACAACCCGGACGGCGACCAGCCCGGCGCCGGGCCCGACAGCAACCCGTACGGCCTCGTGCCGTACCGGGACGAGGCAGTGGCGACCGATGCCGGCGGCAACACCCTGCTGCGGCTCGACCGCAGGGGCCGCATCTCCCCGCTCGCCGTCTTCCCGACCACCCCGACGCCGAACCCGGCCGGCGGGCCGACCATCCCGATGCAGTTCGTGCCGACCACGGTGACGACGGGGCCGGGCGGTGCGTTCTACGTCGGCCAGTTGACCGGATTCCCGTTCCCCGTCGGCGCGGCAAAGGTGTGGCGTGTCGTGCCTGGCCAGGCGCCCACCGTCTACGCCGACGGCTTCACGAACATCGCCGACATCGCCTTCGACCACAAGGGCCGGCTGCTGGTCCTCGAGATCTTCGCCAACGGCCTGCTCAGCGGCGACCCGACCGGCGCGTTGATCCGAGTGGAGCGCGACGGCTCGCGCAGCGAACTCGCCCGGGCCGGTCTCGTCACGCCCACCGGTCTGGCGGTCGACCGCGACGGCACCATCTACATCTCGAACAAGGGCACGATGGTCGGCCAGGGCGAGGTCCTGCGGCTGCGTGTGAGTCACTGACCGATCAGGCACCTGTGCCGAAGCGACGCGCGCCGGCCAACGCGCCGTTCGTTTCAGCGGGGATGGCATGGCCGGGCGCGTCACACAGTCACGCGCCCGGCCACCTCACTCACACCAGGCTTGCGGCGGACCGCTGGCCGTCGAACTCGCGACCGACGCAGCGCCGGGGCCCGGCCGGACATCACGCCGAGGGCGATAACACCGGTGGCTGTGTTCAGCAGGGCTGACTAACCCAGGTCGGTCGCCTTGTCCAGCGCCGCCAGGAAGTCGTCCACCAGGTCGGCGGTGTCCTCGATGCCGGTGGAGACGCGGACCAGCCCGTCCCCGATGCCGCTGGCGGCCAGCTGCTCGGCGTCCACGATCCCCGCCCACATCGACCGGGGGTGCACCACCAGGGTGCTGACGCTGCCCAGGCTGGCCGCCCGCTTGGCCAGCCCCAGCCCGGCCAGCAGCGCCGCGGCCCCCGCCCGGCCCGCCTTCAGGTCGACGCTGAGCACCCCGCCGAAGCCGCTCATCTGCTGGCGGGCGAGCGCGTGCTGGGGATGCGACGGCAGCCCCGGGTAGCGGACCCGGGCCACCGCCGGGTGCCCCTCCAGGGCCCGGGCCAGGGCGAGGGCGTTGGCGTTGTGCCGCTCCACGCGCAGCGGCAGCGTACGGATGCCGCGCAGCAGCAGCCAGGCGTCCACCGGGCCGAGGGTGCTGCCCGTGACGATCGCCGTCTGCCACACCCGCTCGATCAGCTCCGCGGAACCGACGACCACCCCCGCCGACACGTCGGAGTGGCCGCCGAGGAACTTGGTGCCGCTGTGCCAGACCAGGTCCGCCCCGGCGCTCATCGGACGTTGGTTCACCGGCGTGGCGAAGGTGTTGTCGACCACCACCAGCGCACCCGCCGGGTGGGCCAACTCGACCACGGCCGCCAGGTCGGTCAGCTCCAGCAGCGGATTGCTCGGCGTCTCCACCAGCACCAGCCGGGTCCGTGGGCGCAACGCCTGGGCGAACGCCCCGATGTCGGTCTGGTCGACCTGGGTGCAGGAGACCCCGAAGCGCGACAGCAGGCCGGTGGCGAGCGAGGTGGTGCCCCCGTACGTGCTGCGCTGCACCACCACGTGGTCGCCGGCGGAGAGCAGGGCCAGCGCGATCGTGCTGATCGCGCCCATCCCCGAGGCGGTGACCAGACCGGTCTCCGCGCCTTCCAGTTCGGCGACCACGGCGGCCACTTGGGCGTGGTTGGGGTTGCCGTAGCGGGTGTAGAAGGTGCTGCCCCGGGTTTCGGTGGCGATGGCGGTGAACCGTTCGTCGGACTCGGCGCTGAAGGTCGCGCTCTGCACGATCGGGGGCGCCACCGCCCCGCCGGGGTTCAGGCCGTCGTCGCCGTGCACGGCGCTGGTGCTGGGGCCGGTCAACAGTGCTCCTCTCGAAAGACGGGACGGCCGACCGGGCCGGCGTGGGCCGGCCCGGTCGGCTGCTGGTCAGGGGTCAGGCGGAACGGGTCACCCGGTCCACCAGCGCGCCGTAGCTGCCCAGCGTCACGAACTCGGGCAGCGTGAGGTCGCTGCCGTGGCGCTGCCGCAGCACGGTGACCAGCCGCAGGGCGCGCAGCGAGTCCCCGCCGGCGGCCTGGAAGTCCGTCGCCTGGTCGCCGGGCGCGACGCCGAGCACCTCCTGCCAGGCCGCCGCCACCTGGGCCGCCCACCGGGTCCGCGCGTCGTCGCCGGCGGCGGCCGGCCCGCCGGTGGCGACGGCGGGTAGCGGCGCGGTCGGGTCGGTGGCCAGCAGCCGGCGGAATCCGTCGGCGAAGGTGTCGACCCGGTCCGCGGCGACGTGCCGGTGGTCGTACTGGACGGTGAGGGCGAGGCGGCCGGTGTCGGCGTCCAGTTCGGCGTCGACGGCGAGGCTGAACGCGACGTCCACGGTGATGCCCCGGCTGTCCACGATGCGGCTGCCGCAGTCGGCCGGCCCGTTCGGGAAGTGGGTCCAGTTGAAGAAGTGGTCGAAGCGGGGGCCGGCACCGCCGGCGCGGACGATCTCGGCGAGCGGGAACCGGTGGTGTCCCATCAGCTCCCGCTCGGCCCGCCACACCTCGGCGGCCAACTCGGCCAGGGACCGGGTGCCCAGCCGCACGCTCACCGGCAGGGTGTTGAGGAACAGGCCGAGGGTGGTGTCGCTGCCGTCCCCCTCCGGCCGGCCGCCGACCACCAGGCCGCTGACCACGTCGTCGCGGCCGGAGAGCTCGCCGATCAGCCGCAGGTGGATGGCGAGCAGCCATGACTTGGCCGGCACCCCGGCGGTGCGGGCCGCCTCGGTGACCACGTCGGTCGTGTCCGCCTTCAGCGGCACCCGCTGGGTGGTGGTGGTCCGCGGGTCCGGCCCGCCGAGCAGCAGCGGCGGCACCGCGCCCGGGCCGTCCAACCAGAACCGGCGGGTGACCGGGTCGGCGAGGGCGTCCCGTTCGGCCGCCACGTACTCCCGGAACGGCAGGCCGGGGCGGGCCGGGCGCGGGCTGCCGGCCCGTTCCCGGTCGTACGCGGCGAGCAGGTCGGTGAGGAACAGGTGCAGGCTCCAGCCGTCGAGGATGCCGTGGTACTCGGCGACGATCAGGGTGAACGCGTCGGCGTCCTCCCGGACGGCGTGCAGCCGCAGCAGCGGCGGGCGGGCCCAGTCGAAGGGGCGTACCCGCTCCTGCGCGACGAGGTCGTCGACCCGCGCCCGGCGGGTCTGCGGGTCGGTGTCGGTCAGGTCCGTCACCGGCACCTCGACCGGGACGTCCGCGTGCACGAGCTGCAACGGCTCGGAGTACGCGCCCAGCGCGAACCCGGTCCGCAGCACCGGGTGGGCGGCCACCAGACCGGCCAGCGCGGCACGTAGCGCGGCGGCGTCCAGCGGCGCGCTGATCCGGTGCGCGGTGACGTTGTGGTACATCGCCGGGTCGCCGGTCAGCTCGCAGTGGTAGACCATGCCCTGCTGCAGGGCGGTCATCGGGTACGCGTCGGCGAGCCCTTCGGGCAGCAGCTCCCGGTCGGCTGCGGCGACCAGCGCGAACCGCTCGTCCGGCTCGGTACCGGCGGGCGCGGCGGAAGCCCCGTCGAGGGTGATCTGCCCGTGCGTGACGAGTTCCCGGATCGACTGGTAGGTGAAGATGTCGCCGAGCCGGAAGGACAGCCCCCGCTTGTTCGCCGCGACCTGCATCTGGATGCTGCGGATGGAGTCGCCGCCGAGGGCGAAGAAGCTGTCGGTCACGCCGAAGGTCGCCACCCCGAGGACCTCCCGCCACGCCTCCACCAGGATCTCCTCGGCCCGGTTGGCGGGCGTCACCGCCGCGCTGTCCCGGGGCCGGTCGAGGCGGGGCGCGGGCAGCGCCGCCCGGTCGAGCTTGCCGTTGCGGGTCAGCGGCAGCTCGTCGAGGAGCACCACCGCGGCCGGGACCAGGTGGGCCGGCAGCCGGTCGGCCAGCCAGCCGGTCAGCCGCTCCTCCAGCGGTCCGGTCGCCGGCCCGGCCGGGACGACCACCGCCGGACGCGGGTCGGCGGCGTACTCAGGGCGTACGGCGTGCAGGGTGTGCCGATCGGTGCCGACGAGCAGGTCGTCCTGTCGGGTAACCACGTCGAAGCCGTGGCCCTCGAACAACGCGACCAGCTCGACCAGCCGGCCCTCGGTGTCGGTGCCGGGCGCGTCGTGGACCTCCATGGCGACCTGCTGGATCAGCGGCCAGTGCCGTTCCGCCAGCCCGGCGAGCACGTCGGCCTCGGCGCGCTGCACGTCGATCTTCAGCAGGTCGATCCGCTGCGGCGCGAGCTCATCGAGCACGGCCGACAGCGGCCGGACCGGCACGGTGAGCTCCCGGCCGGCGAAGCGTTCCGTGAGCAGCTCGTCGACCCGGTCGAGCAGGACGTCCCGCTCGTCCGCGCCGGCGTCCCGCTCGTTGGCGAGGTACCGCTTGATCACCGACACCTCGGCATCGGGGTCGGCGTACGCGGCGTGGCCGGACATCATCGAGTAACCCGGGTAGTAGGTGAAGGACACCTCCCCGTCGGCCCGGGACAGCCCGATCCCGTGCACCGTGGCCGGTACGCCGAACTCGGCGACGTTGCGTCGCAGCACGTCGGTCACCGACGGCACCGGCTCGAACGCGTGGATCGTCGCGTCCGGGCAGGCGGTGTGGACGAACAGCGAGAACATGCCGATGTTCGCGCCCACGTCGAGCACGGTCGCCCCGGGCCGCAGCACGATGCCGTCGCGCAGGTAGACCTGCTGGACGAAGATCTCGTCGTACAGGTAACGGGTCTCGTGCGGGTTGATCCCGGCGATCCGCTCGACGTCAACGGCGGGTGCCGGGCGGCCCGGCCGGACGTAGGCGACGAGCCGGTCGCCGTGGCCGTCGTCGTCGCGGGCCACCACGGCGGCGTCGGCGACCTCCGGGAGCTCGCGCAGGACCGCGGCGACCTCGCCCGGTTCCACCCGGAAGCCGTGGATCTTCACCTGGTCGTCCAAGCGGCCCAGGTAGCGCAGCCGCCGGTCGGCGTCGAAGCGGACCCGGTCGCCGGTGCGGTACACCCGTTCGGTGCGGCCGGACGGCAAGGACACCGGCAGGAACCGCCGCGCGGTGGTCTCCGGGTCGCCGAGGTACCCGTCGGCGAGCTGCGGCCCGCTGACGCAGAGTTCCCCGGCCACGCCCGGTGGCACCGGTCGCAGGTGCTCGTCGAGCACCCAGACCGCCACGCCCGGCAGGGGCCGGCCGATGCTCGGGGCGTCCCCGGCGCGCACCTGCGCCGCGCTGGTGTCCACGGTGCACTCGGTCGGACCGTACAGGTTGACCGCGCGGACGCCGGGCAGCGCCGCCACGGCCTCCCACAGGTCCGGCGCGATGGCCTCCCCGCCGAGCAGCAGCAGGCCGGGCAGCCGCGTGTCGCCCGCCCCGGCGAGCAGGATGCGCAGCTGGGAGGGGGTCAGGTCGAGCACGTCGACCTGGTGGTCGGCCAGCGCGGCGGCCAGCGCCACCCCGTCCCGGCGAACCTGTTCGGGCACCAGGTAGAGGCTGCGGCCGTGACCGAGCTGCACGAGCTGCTTCATCGAGGCGTCGAAGGTGAGCGGGGCGTTCACCGCCACCCGCAGCCCGGGCCGGCTGCCCGCGTAGACGGTGCGCTCCAGGGCGTCGGCCAGGTGCGCGGCGGCGCCGTGCGACACCTGCACCGGGCGGGGCGTGCCCGTGGACCCGGAGGTGAAGATCACGTACGCCGGGCCGGTCGGGGCCGGTACCGCGGCGGGCGGCTGGCCACCGGCCGCGACGAGGTCGTCGACCATCACGGTCGCCGGGCCGCCGACACCGACGACGACCTCCGCGCCGACCGCGTGGATCTGGGCGGCGAGGCGCTGCGCCGGGGCGTCCGGGTCCAGCGGGACGAACACCGCCCCGGCCCGCAGCACCCCGAGGAACGCCACGACGGTGTCCCGGGACCGGGTGGCCAGCACCCCGACTGGAGCGCCGGACAGTCCGCGCCCGGCCAGCGCGCCGGCCACCCGCGCGGCCCGTTCGCGCAGCTCACCGACGGTGTACGCGCCGTCCGCCGCGACCACCGCCACGGCGTCGGGCTCCATGCCGCCGAGGCCCGCGTCGAGCAGGTCGACGAGGGTACGCTCCGGCGCCTCGGCGGCGGTCCCGGCCGCGTCGGCCAGCCAGCGGGCCTCCCCGTCGCCGAGCACCGCCAGTGGGACGGCGGCGGTGAGCGCGGCGGGCAGGGTCCGCAGGACCGCCAGCAGCGCGTCGAGCAACCACTGCCCGCCGACCACCCGCAGGGTGACCTGCTCGCCGTCGATCAGCGCGGTGAGCTGCGGGCCGGCGGCCGGCGGCGGGTCGGCGACCGCCACCGCGGCACCGTCGAGGCCGGCCACGGTGACCGGATCCACGGTGGGCAGCACGGCGAACCCGGCGACCGCCTCGGACTGCTCGTCCACCGGATCGACCAGGTGGAACGTGTCGTCCGCGGCCACCTCGACGGCGCGGACGGAGGCCAGCAGGTCGGCGGGGGCGACGGGCAACGGCAGGGCCAGCCGGAGCGGCCCGTAGCCGCCCAGCGGGCCCACCACGCCGGCGGTGCCGTCGGCCTGCCGGCCGTCGCTCCACCGGGCCAGCACCAGGTCCGCCTCGTCGGCCCCGGCCGGCGCCTCGGCCCGGCGGGAGACCGCCAGCGCCCAGGCGGCGAGGAGCACGGTGGCCGGCTCGACCTCGGCGGTGCGGGCGGCGTCGGCCAGCGCGGCAGCGGGCACGGTCGCGGTGACCACCGCGGTCGGGTCGTCGGCGTGCGGGGTGACCAGCCGCGCGGCCGGGGCGGCCGGGGCTGGGACCTTGTTCTGCTCCCGTTCCTCGTGCTGCCACTCGGCGACGTCGAGGAACTGCAGCGCCTCCGGGTCGTCCGGCAACGCCTCACCGGCGTAGGCCCGGGCCAGGTCGGCGAGGACCAGGCGCAGGCTGGCCGGGTCGGCGATCAGCGGGGTGGCGGCCAGCTCCAGGGCTTCGTCGGTGAGGGTGACCGACAGGTCGCCCTGCGCGCCGACCACCACGGCGCGGCTGTCGTCGACGTCCTGCAACGGCACCCGCAGGCCGGGGTGGTGCACCAGGGTCAGCCGCAGCGCCTCGTGCCGGGCCACCACCGTGTCGACGGCGGCCTGCAGCCGCGCCCGGTCCAGCGGCCGGTCCAGGCGGACCCGGGCCCTGACCAGGTCCTGCTTCCCGGACCAGGCCAGGCGCTGGATCGGCGACAGACGGTACCCGTTCACATCACACTCCGGTTGACGTAGAGGTCGGACATGGCAACGAGGATCTCCCGGTCGCCGCTGAAGGGTTCCCGCCCGTGGGTGGCCAGGAAGTTGTCCACGACCAGCACGTCGCCGCGCTGCCAGGGCACCGAGACGGCGTGCTGCCGGTACAGCTCGCGGATGCCGGTGACCACCTCGTCGGGGATCGGCTCGCCGTCGCCGTAGTACGCGTTGCGGGGCAGCCCCTCCGGGCCGTACTCGCGCAGCAGCGCGCCGGACACCTCGGCCGGCATGTTGGACACGTGGAACAGGTGGGCGTGGTTGAACCAGACGGTTTCCCCGGTACGCGGGTGCGTGGCGACCGCCTGCCGCCGGGCGCGGGTGCGCAGCCCGTCGTCACCGAGCCAGGTGAACTCGGTCGCCGAGGCGGCGCAGTACGCCTCCACCTCCGCCCGGTCGGTGGTCTGGAACGCCTCCTGCCAGGGCAGGTCCAGGTGCGGGCCGTAGTTGCGCACGTAGCTGACGCCGGAGCGCAGGAACCGCTCCCGCACGTCGGCGGGGATCAGCGGCGTGATCACCCGCTCGCTGGCCAGCGGGGTCGCCCCGCCGCTGCCGGTCGCCGGCTGCGCGCACCAGAAGTAGAGGTAGGTGGGCCAGTTGTGCGAGTACGACATCTCGTGGTGCAGCGGGATCCACTGCTCGGCGTTGAACTCGGTGGAGGTGAACACCCGGTCGGCCACCTCGTGGCGGGGCGCGGCCCGTTCGAGGTAGCCGAGCAGGTCCGGGCTGACCGCCCGGGCGGCCTGGCTGAAGTCGTCGGCGGTGCCCACCTCGAAGCCGCGGAAGAACACCGCGCCGTACTGGTCCAGGTCCCGCAGCAGCTCCTCGCGGCGGCCGGCGAGCCAGCCGGCCAGGTCGAGGTCGGGTACGGCGGCCTCGACGAGCAGCACGAAGGTGTCGTCCACGAGCACCCGCCGGGACACCGGCGAGGCGACCGTGCTGGTACCGCGACGACGCGGCCCCGGCCCGCTCATGCCCGGCCTCCCGTCGCGACCGTGCCGGAGCGAAGCGCGTCGGTCAGCTCGGGCGCGGCGACCGGGTCGGACATCGCGGTGAGGATCCGCCGGGGCGGGGTGAACGGCTCGCGGGCGTGCGCGGCGAGCATGTTCTCCACCAGCAGCACGTCGCCGCGCCGCCACTCGAAGGAACGGGTTTCCGCGACGTACGCCGCCCGCAGCTCGGCCAGCACCTCGTCGGGGATGGGCGTGCCGTCCCCGTACGCGGTCTGGTAGGGCAGGTCCTCCTCGTCGAGGGCGGCCCGCAGGCCGGCGCTGACGTCCTCGGGCAGGGAGGTGACGTGGAAGAACAGCGCGTGGTTGAACCAGGTCGGCTCCCCGGTGACGGGGTGGCGGCGCACCGCCGGGCGGACCTGCCGGGTGCGTAGCTGCTGGTCGCCGACCCATTCCACGTCGATCAGCGCCCGGGCGCAGTACGCTTCGACGTCCTCGCGGCGTTCGGTCTGGAACGCGGTCTGCCAGGAGAGGCTGATGCCGGGCAGGTAGTTGCGCCGGTAGAGCACCCCGCGCCGCTCGAACTCGGCGACGGTCTCCGGGCGGAGCCGGGCGAGCACCCGGCGGCTGTCCGCGAGCGGGGTACGCCCTCCGGCGGCCGGCGCCACCTCGCAGTGGAAGACGATGCGCAGCGGCCAGTTCACCGTGTAGGACTGCTCGTTGTGCAGCACGATCGGCTGGTCGGCGGGGTGCTCGGTGGACGTGTAGACGCCCTCGGTGACCTTGCTGCGCGGTGAGGAGCGTTCGCCGTAGGAGAGCACGTCGTCGGAGAGGGCGGCCATGACGGTGCGGAAGTCGTCCGGGCCGGCCACGGCGAAGCCGCGGAACAGCACGGCACCGGCGCGCCGGGCCAGCTCGTCGACCTCGTCGCGGTGGCCGGCCAGCCAGCCGGGCAGGTCGACGTCGGGCACGTTGGCCTGCACCAGCGCCGGCAGCGGTCCGCCGGGCCAGTCGGGGCGCACGTCCACCAGGTTCCGTTCGCGGCCGCGTCGGGGGATGGTCCGCGCGACGCGGGTCTGCTCACTCATCTTTCGCTCCCAAGGTGTCGGCGCAGTCGGCCAGACTGCGCCGGGGGTCGGCGGCGGCGGTACGCAGCAGCGCCGTGAGGCGGCGGTGCCACGTGACCACCCCGTCGTGGTCGAACAGGTCGGTGCGGTAGGTCCAGAGCGCCTCCAGCCCGTCCCGCCGCTCGTCGAGCCAGAGGGTCAGGTCGAGCCGGGCGGTGTCCGGGGTCAGCTCGACGCCGGTGAACTCCACACCGATCGCGCCGCGGTGGCGGGCCGGCGGGGCGTTCTGCACGCCGAAGGCGACCTGGACGAGGGGGTTGCGGTGCGGCCGGCGGGTGGGTCGGAGTCGCTCCACGAGCAGGTCGAAGGGGACGTCCTGGTGGGCCGCGGCGAACAGGGTGACCCGGCGGGCCTCGTCGAGCAGGTCGGCGAAGCGGCGATCGGGGGCCGGACGCAGCCGCAGCGGCAGGGTGTTGACGTAGCAGCCGACGCTCTGCTCGGCGGCGACGCTGGTCCGGCCGGCGAAGGCGACCCCGATCAGCAGGTCGTGACGGCCGGTGGCGGCGCCGAGCAGGGTGGCGAAGGCGGCCAGCCCGACCATGTGCAGGCTGACCCGCTCGGCCCGAGCCAGGTCCCGCACCGCTCGGGCGGTGGCGGTGTCCACGGTGGTCCGCAACGCGGCGCCCGACGGTGGGCCGTCGCCGGGCCGCGCGGCCGGCGGCGGCAGATCCGGCCGGGCCGGGACGGCGGATGGGGCGAGCCGGCCCCGGCGGGGCGGGGCGGTGGGCAGGTCGAGGAAGTCCGGAGCGCCGCGTAGTTCGTCCAGCACGTCGGCCACCGCCTGCCGCCCGGCCGGCCCGGCCAGCCAGTCCCGCTGCGCCAGGGCGAGCGCCGCGGGGCCGACCGCCGGGGATTCGGTCGCCGTCGCCGGGTTCACCCCGGTGTCGTACGCCTCCGCGAGGTCCCGCACGATGACGCCGAACGACCAGTCGTCGCAGACGATGTGGTGGACGACCAGCAGCAGCGCCACCGCGCGGCCGGTGTCGTCCGGTACCAGGTGGGCGCGCAGCAGCGGGCCGGCGGCCAGGTCCATGGGTGCGCGGGTGGCGTCGGCGGCGAGCCGGGTGAGCCGCTTGTCGAGCGGCGTGCCCGCCTCCTGCGGCGCGACGACGGGCGTCACCTCGGTGCCGGGGTGGACGTGCTGCATCGGCCCGTCCGGCCCGGTGGGGAACACGGTGCGCAGGGCCGGATGCCGGTCGACCACCTGGCGCAGCGCCCGGGCGAGCCGGTCCGGGTCCAGCGGCGTGGCGAACCGGATCGCGAAGGCCAGCAGGTAGGAGGTGTCGGCCGGGTTGAGCTGGTGCAGGAACCAGAGCCGGGTCTGCGCGGCGGACAGCGGGGCGGGCCCGGCCGGCGCCGGGCCGGCCGGATCGCCGGCCAGCGCCGCGTCGGCGGTCAGCCCGTCGAGGTGGGTGGTCAACGCGGCGACGGTCGGGTGGGCGAAGAGGTCGCCCGGTCGGACCGGCCGGCCGGTCGCGGCGGCCAGCCGGGTGGCGCAGCGGACCGCGAGTAGCGAGTCGCCGCCGAGGGCGAGGAAGTCGCTGTCGGCGTCGGTGACCGGGACGCCGAGGACCTCCCACCAGACCGCCGCCACCGTCCCGGCCGTCCCGGGCGGCGGTCCGGCGTCGGGCCCGGCGTCGTCGCCGAGAGTGGGGGCGGGCAGCGCGGACCGGTCAACCTTGCCGTTGGGCAGGGTGGGCAGCCGGTCCAGCCACACCACGGTCGCGGGGACCAGCGGCGCGGGCAGCACCTCGGCGAGCCGGGCCCGCACGTCGTCGCGTCGCTCGCCGACCAGGTAGCCGACCAGCAGCGGATCGCCGCTCGGTCCTTCCCGGACGGCGGCGGTCGCTTCGCGGACTCCGGGCAGGGCGGCGAGGCGGGCGGAGACCTCACCCAGCTCGATCCGGTAGCCGCGCAGTTTCACCTGGTCGTCGAGGCGGCCCAGGTAGGCCAGTTGCCCGTCCGGGCGCAGCCGGACCCGGTCGCCGGTGCGGTACATCCGCTCGCCGGGCCGGAACGGGTCGGGCCGGAACCGGACCTGGGTCTCCTCCGGCCGGTCGAGGTAGCCGCGGGCCAGGCCCGCGCCGGCCAGGTGGAGCTCGCCCGGCTCGCCGGGCGGGACGGGCTGCCCGTCGGGGTCGAGGACGTAGGCGCGGGTCTGCGGCAGGGGGCGGCCGATCGGCGGGTCCCCGCTGTCCGGCGGCACCTCCGCCCAGGTGGAGTAGGTGGTGTCCTCGGACGGGCCGTAGAGGTTGCACAGCCGGCGTACGTGGGGGCGGGACCACACCCGGGCGGCCAGCGCGGCGGTGAGCGGCTCGCCGGCCAGGCAGACGGTGCGGACGCTCTCCGGCAGGGCGCCGGCGGTGAGCAGTTCTCCCATCGCGGAGGGAACGGTGTTGACCAGGGTGACGGGCAACCCATCCGCGGCGGGGGCCGCGAGGGCCAGCACATTGTCGACGAGCAGCACCCGGCCGCCCCAGCACAGCGGGGCGAAGATCTCGAAGACGGACAGGTCGAAGCAGACGGAGGTGGCGGCGAGCATGCCACCCAGTTCGGTGTCGTCGAAGGTCTGCCGGGCCCAGTGCATGAGCACCGACGCCGAGCGGTGTTCGATGGCGACGCCCTTGGGCCGGCCGGTGGAGCCGGAGGTGTAGATGACGTACGCCAGGTCCGCGGGCGTGACCGGTACCGCGGGGTCGGTGCCGTCTCCCGCCGGGTCGAGCCGGTCGACCGGGATGGCCGTGTCGGGGAACCGGTCGGCGAGGTCGGCGCGGGTCAGCACCTGCCGTACGCCGGAGTCAGCGGTCATGAAGGCCACCCGGGCCTGCGGGTAGGCCGGGTCCAGCGGGACGTAGCAGGCGCCGGCCTTGAGCACGGCGAGCAGGGCGACCACCAGCTCGGGTGTGCGCGGCAGGCAGACGCCGACGCGGTCCTCCCGGGTCACCCCGCGCCGGAGCAGCACCCGGGCCAGCCGGTTCGCGGCCTCGTCGAGCTCCCGGTAGGACAGGGCGCGGTCGGCGTGCCGTACCGCCTCCGCGTCGGGGGTGCGGGCGGCCTGCGCGGCCACCATCCGGTGCAGGCAGTCCACGGCGGGCGTGGCGCTGGTCGGGCGCCGGCCGCCGGCCCGGCGGGTGGGGCCGGCGGATCGGGTGGGCGCGCTCATCGCTGACCGGCCCGGTGCAGCGCGAGCTGGCGGTCGGCCGCCTCCTGCAGGCGGTCCTTGTCGGCGAGGATGACGCTGCCGGGGTCGTTGTCCGGTAGCTCGTCCTCGACCTTGCGGATCGGTCGGTAGGCGATGCCGACGGCGGCGAGGGCGAGGGAGAAGAGTCCGGCCACGATCGCCGCGAGGGCCATGCCGCGGCCCGCTCCGGTGCCGACAATGGCGGCCAGCACGCCGTCGGGCGACACCATCGGGGCGAACACGTGCTCGGCGAGCGGGCCGGCGGTGAGGAAGCCGGCCGGCACCATCAGCCAGGACAGCATCTGGCCCATGGACAGCACCCGTCCCTGCAGGTCGAGGCCCACCTTGGCCTGCACGATGGCCAGCCAGTGGGTGTTCACCAGCGCGGCGGCCAGGCCCATGCCGAACAGGCCGAGGGTGGGGAACAGCGGGCTCGGGTGCAGGCCGACGGTGAGCAGCGACGCGCCGAGGAGCACGACGCTGCCCAGGATGCCGGTGGTACGCCGGGCCGTGCCGCCCCACACGCCCATGAGGACCGAGCCGACGAGCATGCCGACCCCGCTGGCGGCGAGCACCCGGCCGAGCACCGCCGGGTCGCCGAAGGACAGGGTCAGCGGGGTGACCAGGACCTCGACCATGGAGAAGAAGTAGTTCAGCGACGCGGTCAGCACGACCAACGCGACCAGGCCGTGCCGGCGGGTGATGAACCGCCAGCCGCCCAGTACCTCCTGCAGGAACGGCTCCTCCCGCTTGACGAACAGGGTGTCCGGGAAGCGGACCGACAGGGTGACGGCGACGGCGAAGGCGAAGGTGAGCAGGTCGATGACGACGATCCCGCGCAGCCCGACCGCGATCACCAGGGCACCGCCGACCAGCGGCGCCAGCACGGTGCTCGTCGCCGTGCCGAGGGAGACGATGCCGTTGGCGCGCCCGTAGTACCGCTTCGGTACCAGTTGCGTGACGGCCGCCAGGTAGGCGGGTTGCTGGAAGGCGGTCGCCACTGCGGTGACGGTGATGGCGGTGAACACGTGCCAGAGCTGGAGTTGGCCCAGCCACAGCAGGAGGGCGAGGCTCACCGTCCCGGTGGCCGCCAGGGAGTCCGCGAGGATCATGATCAGCCGTCGGTTCCACCGGTCGGCCAGTGCGCCGGCGATGGGGGAGAGGACGACGGCGGGCAGCAGCGCCAGGACGGTGGCCGTGGCGAACAGCGACACCGACCGGGTCTGCTGGTAGACCCACAGGCTCATGCCGAAGCCGGTCAGTCCGCTGCCGATGAGCGAGACGAGCTGCCCGATCGCGATCAGGTAGAACACGGTCAGGCTGGGCATGGAGCGGCGGGCGGCGGGTGGGGCCGCGACGCGCTCCGGTTCCTCACGGGGCGGTGCCGGGGCGGGGTCCGGCTTCGGCAGTGCCTCGCCGGCCGGCTGCTGCCGCTCCGCGGGCACCGTCGGGCCGCAGGTCGCCAGGATGATTTTCGCCAGCTCGGCCGGCTGGTGCTTGGCGAAGTAGTGGCCGGCGCCCTCGATGACCTCCAGCGACACCCGATCGGAGAAGAACTCCCACTCCAGGTACCGCTCCTGGTACAGCTCCGTGGCGCGGTCACCGCTGCCGACGACGCAGACGAGCGGGGCCGCCAACTTCCGGGGCAGGCCGTTGGCGTAGACGTCGGTGTAGTAGTCCTCGCCGGCCGCGGAGTCGGCCAGGACCACCCGCATGACGAAGTCCTTCTCGTTCTCGTCGAAGACCTCGGTGAAGAAGCCCATCGCGCGCAGCGCTTCCAGCGTCCGCCGTTTCGACGTCCAGCGCTCCATCGGGAACCAGCGCCGCAGCCAGCTGAACACCCGGCCGGGCAGTCGCGGGGCGGGGAAGTGGGCGCCGATGACCACTCCGGTCAGCTCGACACCGGCCGCCTCCAGCCGGCGTCCCAGCTCCACCGCGGTGGCGCCGCCCACGCAGTGCCCGTACACGGCCACCGGGCCTTCGATGCCCTCGAGGACCTCGGCCACGCAGCGGTCCACCAGTTCGTCCGTGTCCAGCAGTGGTTCGTCCGGGCGGTTCAGGTCATGACCGGGCCGCTCCAGGGCGTACAGGGACACCCCCGGTGGGAGGGCGTCGGCGAGCGGCTGGAAGGTGATTGCGCTGCCGCCGCCGAACGGTACGCACAGCAGCGTCAGCTGCGTCGGCGTCGCCGGCCGCGACGGGGTCAGCTCGTGCAGCAGGCGTCCGGCACTGCCGCCGGTGGCGTCCAGGTGTTCGGTCAGCGACCGGATGGTCGGGTAGCGGAACAGGTCGAGGACGCTGATCGCCGGGTCGTTGCCCGCCAGTGCCTTGATGGCCTTGAACGAGTCGCCGCCCAGGTCGAAGAAGTCGTCGTCGATGCCGACGGTGTCGTAGCCGAGGACCGCCGCCCACCGCTCGGCCAGGGCCTTGCGCAGCGGGGTGTCCGGTGGGGTCGCGCCGACGGTGGCGCCGCCGCGGCGGGGTGCGGGCAGGGCCGCGCGGTCGACCTTGCGGTTGGCGTTGAGCGGCATGCGGTCGAGCACCACGAAGGCGGACGGCACCATGTAGTCCGGCAGGTAGGTGCGGGCGAAGGACCGCCACGGCGCGGGGTCGACGTCGAAGTCGGCGGTCACGTCCGGCGTCGCCCCCTGATCCGCGTCCGCGTCGGGTTCCGTCCCGGTGGCCAGCGTCAGGTAGGCCACGATCGCCTTCTCGCCCTCGTCCTCGCGCACCACCACGGCGGTGTCGCGGATCGACGGGTGGCGGCGCAGCACCGCTTCGATCTCGCCGAGTTCGATGCGGAATCCGCGCACCTTCACCTGCGAGTCGCTGCGGCCGACGAACTCGATGCGGCCGTCGGCCAGGTAGCGGCCGAGGTCGCCGGTGCGGTACAGCCGGCCGCCGCCGTTCGGGTCCGGCACGAACCGCTGCGCGGTCAGCGCCGGGTCGCCGTGGTAGTCGCGGGCCAGCCCCGCGCCGCCGAGGTGCAGCTCACCGAGTACGCCCACGGGGGCGGGGGACAGCTGCGGGTCGAGCACGTGGACGCGCATGTTGCCGATCGGGCGGCCGATGGTGAGGTACGTGAAGCCGGGCTCGACGCGTTCCATCGTGGACCAGACGGCGGCCTCGGTGGGGCCGTACAGGTTCCACAGCGCGCCGACCCGCTCCGCCAGCTGTCGGGCCAACGGCGCGGACACCGCTTCGCCGCCGCACACGGCCGTCAGGCCGGGCAGGCCGGTCCACCCGGATTCGATCAGCAGCCGCCAGGTCGCCGGGGTGCCCTGGGCCAGGGTGACCTCTTCCGCGGCGAGCAGTTCGGCCAGCCGGGTCGCGTCGTAGGCGACGTCGCGGCCCACCAGCAGCATCCGGGCGCCGACCACGAGGGGCAGGAAGAGCTCCGGCACGGACATGTCGAAGGCGAAGCTGGCCATCGCGAGCATGGTGCCGTCGCTGGTCAGACCCGGCCGTTCCCGCATCGCGGCCAGGGTGTTGACGACCGCGCCGTGGCTCACCCGTACGCCCTTGGGGCGTCCGGTCGAACCGGAGGTGTAGATCACGTACGCGAGATGCTCCGGCCCGGCGAGGGGCTCCGGGTCGCTGTCCGGCTCGGTGACCAGCGACGCTTCGCCGCTGTGCACCACCTCGCCGGCGTACCCGGCGAACCGGTCGGCGAGGTCCGCCTCGGTGACCAGGACCGCCGCGCCGCTGTGCGCCAGCACGTACCGTTGCCGCTCCATCGGGTAGTCGGGGTCCACGGGGACGTACGCGCCGCCCGCCTTGAGCACGCCGACCAGGGTGACCGGGAGTTCGTGCGAGCGGTGGAGGCAGACGGCGACGGTGACGTCCGGGCCGACGCCGGCCCGGCGGAGCCGGTGGGCGAGCTGGTTGGCGCGGGCGTTGAGCTCGGCGTAGGTGAGCGTGGTCGCCCCGAACGTCACGGCGGGCCGGTCGGGGTTCGCCGCGGCCTGGTGTTCGATCAGCTCGACGAGGGTCGGTGTCTGCCCGTCCCGGCCCTGCGTGGCCCAGCCGAGCGGGGTGGCGGTGTCGTTCCATTCGGCGACGCGGGCCAGTTCGGCGGGGGTGAGGACGTTCACGTCCGCCAGCCGGACGCCGGGGTCGGCGACGGCGGCGGCGAGCAGCGTCTCCAGGTGGCCCATCATCCGCTCGGCGGTCGCCGCGTCGAACAGGTCGGTGTTGTACTCCAGCCGGAACCGCAGCCCCTCGTCCGCCTCGTACGCGTACAGGGCCAGGTCCTGCTGGGCGATGCCCGGCTCGACGGCGAACTGGACCATCCGCAGCCCGCTCGTCCGCAGGTCCTGTTCGGGCACGTTCAGCATGTTGAACATCACCTGGAACAGGGGGTTGCGGCTGAGGTCGCGGGGCGCGTCGACGAGGTCGACGAGGCGTTCGAACGGCACCTCCTGGTGGTCGTACGCCCCCAGCGCCGTGCGCCGCACCTGGCCGAGCAGCTCCTCGAAGGTCCAGTCGCCGTCGATGACGGTCCGCAACGGCAGCATGTTGACGAAGAAGCCGACCATCGGTTCGAGCTCGGCGCGGACCCGTCCGGCGACCGGGGTGCCGACGCAGATGTCGGCCTGCCCGGTGTAACGCCAGAGCAGGGCCTTCAGCGAGGCCAGCACCGTCATGGCCAGGGTGGCGCCCCGGGCCTGGCTGAAACGGCGCAGTTCGTCGGCCGTCCGCGGGGGCAGGATCCGGGTGCTCACCGCGCCGTCGAACGTCTGCACGGGCGGCCGTGGCCGGTCGGTGGGCACCTCCAGGACGCTGGCCACGCCGTCGAGTTGCCGGCGCCAGTACCGCATGTCGTCGCTGTCGGTGTCGGCCATCCGGCTGCGCTGCCAGCGCGCGTAGTCGCCGTACTGGACGGCCAGGTCGGGCAGCGGCGAGGGGCGGCCGTCGAGGACGGCGTCGTAGAGCGTGGCCAGCTCGCCGGCGATGATGCCGAGGGACCACCCGTCGGAGACGTTGTGGTGCATGGTCAGCGACAGCACGTGCCGGTCGTCGGCGATCCGGAGCAGCACGGCCCGGAACAGCGGCCCGCGGGCCAGGTCGAACGGGCGGCGGACGTCGGCGGCCAGGGCGGCGTGGACCCACTGCGGCACCGCGTCGGCGACCGCGGACTCGACGATGCTGCGCCCACCGGCCGCGTCCGGCTCCGCGTCCGCCGGCGCGGACGTGACCGGCAGGTCGACCGGGCCCGGCGGCAGCACCTGCTGGACGGGGTCGCCGTCGGGGCCGAGCGGGAAGACGGTACGCAGCGACTCGTGCCGCCGGACCAGCTCCCCGAGGGCGCCGCGCAGGGCGTCGACGTCGAGGGCGCCGTCCAGCAGCAGGGTGGTGCTGACGGTGTACGCGTTCTGGCGGTACGCCTGGTCGAGGAACCACAACCGGTGCTGCCCGGAGGACAGCGGCGCCGGACCGGCGTCGGACTCGGCGCGGGGGATGGCCGGCTGGGCGGGCGCGGCGGTGGGCTGCTCGGCGACGGCCTCCGCGGGGCGGGTGGCTGCGGGACCGCTCGCGGGCAGCGCCGCCGCGATCTGCGCGACGGTCGGCTGCGCGAAGACCGTCTCGAGCGGCAGCGCCACGCCGAGCCGGGCACGCAGCCGCACGACGAGCTGGGTGGCGAGCAGCGAGTGCCCGCCCAGCTCGAAGAAGCTGTCGAGCGCCCCGATCGGTCGGATGCCGAGCAGTTCGCTCCAGATCTCCGCCACGCACTCCTGCTCAGGCGTGCTGGGGGCGACGTAGGCCGTGCTGAGGGCCGGCCGGTTGCCGGCGTCGACGGGCTCCGGCGCGTCCGGGGAGGCCGGAAGAGCCGCCGGCGGGGCGGGTACGGGGGCCGCGGCGACGGCGCGCGGCGCCGCGTCCACCCAGTACCGGTGCTGCTCGAACGGGTAGCCGGGCAGCGCCAGGCGCCGGCGGCGGCCACCGTGGAAGCGGGCCCAGTCGACCGGCACCCCGGACAGCCACATCCGGCCGGCCGCGTCGAGCATCGTGGCGAGGTCGTCGGCGTCGCTGCGCGGATGCCGCATCGCCGCCACCACCTGGCCGGGCCGCAGACCGGCCAATCGCGCCAGGCCGCCGAGGGCGTGCCCGGGGCCCAGCTCCGCGAGGACCACGTCCTGCTCGGCGAGCAGCGCGGCCGACTCGGCGAACCGCACCGGCTCGCGCATGTGCCGCACCCAGTAGCCGGGATCGGTGACCTGGCCGGGGGTGACGGGGCCGCCGGTGAGGTTGGTCAGGTAGGGGCGTTCGGGTTCGCGGTAGGTGACCTGGCGGGCGTGGTCGGCGAACTCGTCGAGCACCGGGTCGAGAAGCGCCGAGTGGTAGCCGCGGGTGACCCGCAGCGGCCGGCAGTCGACCCCGTCGCCGGTCAGCCGCCGGCGAAGCTCCCCGATCGCCTCCGGGTCGCCGGACAGCACGCACAGCTCCGGGGCGTTCACGGCGGCCAGCGACACCCGGTCGTCGAGCAGCCCGGCCACGGCCGTCTCGGGCAGGCTCACCGCGAGCATCGCCCCGGCCGGGGTCCGCTCGACCAGCTCGCCGCGGGCGCACACCAGGCGCAGCGCGTCGGGCAGGGAGAACACGCCGGCGAGGCACGCGGCGACGTACTCGCCGAGGCTGTGCCCCACCATCAGGTCCGGGGTCACGCCCCGGGCGAGCAGCGACCGGGCGAGGGCGTACTCGGTGACGAACAGCGCCGGCTGGATCAGCCGGGGCTGCGTGAGCAGCTGCTCGGCCCGCTCGTGTCCGTCGGGCGTGGGGCAGAGCAGCGTACGCAGGTCGAGCCGCAGGTCGTCGCGGAGCAGTTCGGCGCACTCGTCCACCACGGCCCGGTAGGTCGGCTCGGCGCGGTACAGGCCGGCGCCCATCGCGACGTGCTGGGCGCCGTGCCCGGGGAAGGCGAACACCAGCGCCCGCCGGCCGCCGGGGTGGGTGCCGGTGAACTGCCGCTGCGGCGAGTCGAGGGCGGCCAGCGCGTCGGCGTGATCCGCCGCGACGAGGAACCGCCGGTGGGTCATCGACTGGCGCCGGCCCAGGTTGGCCGCGACGTCGGCGAGGTCCACCTCGGGACGGGCGGCCAGCCAGTCGCGGACCTGCCGCGTCTGCAGGTCCAGCGACTCGACCGTACGGGCCGACACGACCAGCAGCTGCGGCCCCGCGGCCGGCGCGGGCGGCGGCGGGGCGGGCGCCGTGGCCGGCGGCTCCTCCAGCACGACGTGGGCGTTCGTGCCGCCCATGCCGAACGAGCTGACCCCCGCCCGGCGCGGGCCGTCGCCCGGCCAGGGGCGGGCGGAGTCGTTGAGATAGAACGGGCTGCCCGCGAAGTCGATCGCCGGGTTGGGCCGGCTGACGTTGATCGTCGGGGGCAGCGTACGGCTGTGCAGCGCCATGACCGTCTTGATCAGTCCGGCGACACCGGCGGCGGCGTCGGTGTGCCCGATGTTGGCCTTGACCGAACCGAGGGCGCAGAAGCCCTGGTCGTCGGTGCCACGCCGGAACGCCTCGGTCAGCGCGGTCACCTCGATGGGGTCGCCGAGGCTGGTGCCCGTCCCGTGGGCCTCCACGTAGCTCACCGAACGGGGGTCCACGCCGGCCGTCGTCAGCGCGTTGCTGATCACCTCGACCTGGCCGTCGACGCCCGGTGCGGTGTACCCGGTGCGGCGGGCCCCGTCGTTGTTGACGGCAGACCCGCGGATCACGGCGTAGATGGTGTCGTTGTCCGCGACGGCGTCCTCGAGCCGCTTGAGCGCGACGATGCCGACCCCGCTGGATTCGATGCTGCCGCGGGCGTCCGCGCTGAACGGGCGGCAGTGCCCGTCGGGGGAGTAGATGCCGCCGTCGTGGTAGAGGTAGCCGCGCCGCTGCGCCGGGAAGATGCTGACGCCGCCGGCCAGGACCAGGTCGGACTCGCCGGCCAGCAGGCTCTGCCGGCCGAGGTGCACGGCCACCAGCGAGGTCGAGCAGGCGGTGGCGACGGTGACGGCGGGACCGGTCAGGTCGAGCTTGTAGGCGACCCGGCTGAGCAGGAAGTCCTTGTCGTTGCCGATGGACAGCTGGTGCTCGCCGAGGGCGCTCATCAGCTCCGGATCGCTGCTGAGGTGGTCGAGCAGGTAGCTGCTGCGACCCGACCCGGCGAACAGGCCGATCCGCCCGGGGTGGCCGGACGGGTCGTAGCCGGCGTGCTCCAGCGCGTGCCAGGCGCATTCCAGCAGGAGCCGGTGCTGGGGGTCGAGGGTCTGCGCCTCGCGAGGCGTGATGCCGAAGAAGGCCGCGTCGAACTCGTCGATGCCGGGCAGGTAGGTGCCGGCCCGGACGTACGCCGGGTCGTCGAGCCGGCTCGGGTCCGCGCCGTCGGCCAGCATCTCCTCGACCGTGAACTCCTGCACCGACTCCACGCCGGCGCGGATGTTGTGCCAGTACTCGTCGAGGGTCCGCGCGCCGGGGAAGCGGCAGGCCATGCCGACCACGGCGATCAGGCCGCTGGGCTGGCCGGTGTCGTAGCTCGCGCCGGCGGACGGCCGGGCGGTGCGGGCCGGTCCGGGACGCGGGGCGGCCGCCGTCCCGGTGGTGGCGGTGGCGAGGAACGCCGCCAGGGATTCGACCGTGGGGTTGCGGAACAGGTCGGTGACCGTGACGACGTCGCCGACCTGCGCGCGCAGCTGGTCGAGGACGGCCAGCAGGCGCATCGAGTGGCCGCCGAGGTCGAAGAAGTTGTCCCGCACCCCGACCCGCGGCACGCCGAGCACGTCCCGCCACACGTCCACGACCAGCCGCTCGAGGCGGATCCGTGCGGCGTCCCACTGGACCGGGCCAGGGCCGGCGGGCGCAGCCGGTTCGGGCGCGGGCTGACCCTGATCCGGCGCGCAGCGTTGCCGCGGCACGTCTGGGGCCCGACCGGGGGCGGGCAGCGCGGCCGCGTCCACCTTGCCGTTGCCAGTCAGCGGCAGCGCGTCGAGGAAGACGAACGCGCCGGGAACCATGTAGGACGGCAGCTCGGCGGAGAGGGACGCCCGCAGGACGGCGCTGTCGTGGTCGGTGTCCACGGCGCCCGCCACGTACGCGACGAGCTGCGGGTCGTCGGGGTCGTCCCGGCGCAGCTGGACCGTCACGTCGCTCTCCGGCAGGTGCCGCCGTACGGCCGCCTCGATCTCGCCGCACTCGATGCGGTAGCCGCGCAGCTTGACCTGGTTGTCGGTGCGACCGAGGTATTCGAGGTTCCCGTCCGGGCGCAGGCGCACGAGGTCGCCGGTCCGGTACAGCCGCGCGCCGGGGACGGACGAGAACGGGTCCGGAACGAACCGCTCGGCGGTCAACCTCGGCTGGTGCAGGTAGCCGCGCGCCACGCCGGCTCCGCCGACGTACAGCTCGCCCACCACGCCCGCCGGGACCGGGTTCCCCCACCCATCGAGCACGTACAGCTCAGTGTTGGCGATCGGCCGGCCGATGGGGACCGAGCCGTCGGCCCCCGTGGCCGCGTCGACCTCGTACGCGGCACAACCGACCACGGTCTCCGTCGGCCCGTACTCGTTGACCAGCGCGGTGGCGGGGGAGTGGGTCCGCCAAGGCGCCACCTGGTCGGCGCGCAGGTTCTCGCCGCCAATGACGAAGCACCGGGTGCGGTCGGCCAGCTCGGCGGGGCGGAGCTGGTGGTTGACCAGGTCGAGCTGCGCCGGGGTGATCTTCACCAGCCCGAACGGCGTCCGCCGCTGGCGCAGCGCCTCGCCCAGCGCCTCCGGGCCGAGGTGTTCGCCGACCATCAGGACGGTGGCCCCGCTGGTCAGCGGAACCAGCAGGCTCGTCACGGTCAGGTCGAACCCGATCGACGAGTGCAGCGGGACCGTGTCCCCGGGCTGCAGCCGGTAGGCCTGGGCCGCCCAGCGCACGTAGTTGCACACGCCGCGGTGGGTCACCATCACCCCCTTGGGGCGGCCCGTCGACCCGGAGGTGTAGATGACGTACGCCAAATCCTCCGCCGACGGCGACGGCCGTCGGCGCGGCCGTCGCCGCGGCCCGCCGCCCGAGCCTCCGTTGCCACGACCGGGGTCGGCCTGGGCGACCGGCGAGTCCAGACCCGGCATCAGCAGCGCCGTCTCGTCGGGCACCAGGTGCGCCAGCTCGGCGCAGGTGAGCACGACCGAGGCGGCCGTGTCGTCGAGCAGGTAACGCAACCGGGCGGGTGGGTTGGCCGGATCCATGGGTACGTAGGCCGCGCCGGTCTTCAGCACCGCGAGGACCGCCACGGCGAACGGAACGGCGCGCGGCAGGAGCACCCCCACCAGGCCACCGATCCCGACGCCCCGCTGGCGCAGCGTCTCCGCCAGCGCCTCGGCCCGAGTGTGCAGCTCGTGGTAGGTCAGCACGGTGTCGCCGTCAGTCACCGCCACACCGTCGGGGGTACGCCGGGCCTGCTGCTCGATCAGCACGTGGACCAGCTCGTCCGGCACCGCGGGGGTGGCGGTGCCGTTCCACTCCGCGACGAGCTGCCGGTGCTCGTCGGCGGTGAGCATCGCGGCGGAGCCGACCGGCGCGCCCGGGTCGGCCAGCAGCGACCGCAGCAGCGCCTGGAAGTGCCCGGCGAGGCGGACCATCGTGTCCTCGTCGAACAGGTCGGTGCGGTACTCCAGCACGGTCCGCACGCCGTCGGCGTTCTCCCGCACCGCGACGGTGAGGTCGAACTTGGCGGTGCTGCCGGGTACGTCGAGCGAGGTGACGTCGAGGCCGTCGAGGCGCGGCGGCGCCGCCTCCCGGCCGTACACGAACATCACCTGGAACAGCGGGGTGAAGCCGGGCTGGCGGGCCGGGCGCAGCGACTCCAGCAGCGCCTCGAAGGGAAGCTCCTCGTTGCTCAGCGCCTCGAGAGCGGCGGTGCGTACCCGATCGAGCAGCGCCTCGAACGACGGGTTGTCGTCCAGCCGGGCGCGGATGGCGACGGTGTTCAGCAGCAGCCCGACGAGCTGCTGCGCCTCGGCCCGCTGCCGGTTGGCCGTGGGCGTGCCCACCACGATGTCGCGCTGCCCCGTCCACCGCGCCAGCAGCACCTGCAGCGCGGCGAGCAGCACCATGTACGGGGACACGCCCATCCGGTGGCACAGCGCCATCAGCGCCTCGGTGGACACGTCCAGCGGGACCGACAGGGTGGCCCCCGCGCTGGACGGCACGGTGGGCCGCGGCCCCCGGGTGGGCAGCTCCAGGACGGCGGGCGCGTCCGCGAGCTGCGCGCGCCAGTAGTCGCGCTGGGCGGCCGCCTCCGTACCACCGAGCCAGTCGTGCTGCCACGCCGCGTGGTCGCGGTAGTCGACGTCGACCGGGTCGAGGTCCGCCGGCCGGCCCGTGCGGTGTGCCGTGTAGAGCCGTTCCCACTCGTCGTGCAGGATGCCGAGCGACCACTCGTCGACGGCGACGTGGTGCAGGGTCAGCAGGAGCAGGTGCTCCTCCGGCCCGCAGCGCAGCAGGCTGGCACGCAGCAGCGGCCCACGTTCCAGGTCCATCGGGGTGCGCGCCTCGGCCTGGATCCGGGCCTGCAACTCCTGGTCGCGTTGCCACGTGGGCAGCCCGCTCAGGTCGTGCACCCGCAACAGGCCGAGGCGCGGGTCGTGCACCACCTGGACCACGCGCTGCGCCGCACCGTCCGGATCGGACGGCCCAGCCGGGCCGTCCGCCGCCGGCGCGAGAGTGGTACGCAGCGCGGTGTGCCGGGCCACCAGCCCGTCGAGCGCCGCCGACAACGCCGCCACGTCCAGCGGTCCGCGCAGCCGGTAGGCCAGCGGCACCAGGTAGGTGGCCGCGTCGGGGTCGAGGCGGCTCAGATACCACATCTGGCGCTGCGCGTACGAGGCCGCGACCGGGCCAACAGCAGGAAAAGCGCCTGCGGCATCGGCCCGGAACGGCGCGACGGGCGTCGCTCGCCGGGAACTCAGGACGTCGGTCATCGCGTTTGCCTTCTATGCCAGCACCGGCCGGAGGAACGCCGTCAACGCGCCGGCCCGTTCGATCGGTTGCTCGTGGTCCAGTGGGCCGAATCTGTCGCTGGCGGCCGGTCGACCTGGGGTCGGCTCGGCCTGGTGGAGCACGGTCACGGGTACGGCACCGGGATGCGGCGACGCGACCGGCCGGCGGGATGATCCCGCAGGTCGGAGGGTGCCCGTGACAGCCCCCGCGATCAGCCCATTCATACGACAGATGTAGATCCTTGAGAGGAAAAGCCCGTCGACATCATGGCACTGATGATCTTGGTTGGGGGATCCCCGGAATGTGTCGGCTGTCGATGCTTTCGGTGCCGACGTCGTTGCACGTTCGTCTATTTTTCTGTCGCCGGCAAGATCTATGACGCGGAAGGTGTCGCAACGACGATTGACTGAAACAGCCGGGGGCACCGTAGGTGGGGAAGATGAGGGCGCCGGCCGGGACGCAGTACCCGGATCGCGCGGCCAGGTGTGCGAGGCCGCGGCGCTGCACACCCAGGACAGAGCGTGCGCGTAATCCCGTAGCGTGGAGATGAGCCCGCTCGTCAGGATCAACCCATGCTCGCTGATCTGTGGCCCCAATTCAGCCTGACCATCTCCACGCGACGACTTGAGCTCCGCCTGCCCCGCGAGGAGGAACTGGCGACACTCGCTCACCTGGCCGGCAAAGGCGTGCACCACCCAGACCAACGTCCGTTCTTGACGCCGTGGACCGACGGCAGCCCCGAGGATCGGGCGCGGTTCGTGCTGCAGCAACACTGGAGCCAGCTCGCCGGGTGGACCGTCGCAGCGTGGCGACTCGGTCTCGGGGTCTTCCGCAACGGCGAGCCATTGGGCGTGGTCACGCTTCGAGCCCGCGATTTCCTGGTGGTCCGGGAAATCACGACCTCGGCCTGGCTGGGCATCGAACACCAAGGCAAGGGCTACGGAACCGAAGCTCGCGCCGGTCTGCTCACGCTGGCGTTCGACCACCTGGACGCACGCGCCGCGCTCACCGAGGTGTTCCAGGACAACCACGCCTCTCAGCTTTTCGTTTAAGTGCGCCACGAGCGCGGAAGGTGGGGTTGTTGTGTAGGGACCTTGCTGGATGCGGTGCTGTGTAGGAGATGAAGGTCTGGCCCTTCGGCGTCGCCCTGCGGGGGGAGGCGTCAAACCACCTCAAGCTGCGTTGGCTGAAGACCGTCGTGGTGAGCGTTGAGGAAAAGGCGCACGTGATGTGTCAGGTGGGGACCGGGAAGGCGAGCGCGAGCGAACCGTTGATGACGCGTCGAAACAAGTAGATGACATCGAAACCGGGGCGGTTAAAAGGGCCCGGGATGAGCCTGGCGGGCGACCCGTTGTACTGGCCAGGCGGTGTCCGGCGTAGAGGCGGCGCGAGTCCGGTCTGCGGCTTCTGCATGGAACGTGGGAAGGCGGACGCCGATACCGCTGCCTTGGCCGTGCGTGGCCCGGGGGCGAGAGGGAGCGCGTCGAACGGCAGAAACCGTGAGGCGTTGAGTACCGTCGCGGCGTCCGCTGGCGGACCGGCCCGTAGTAGCGGTGAAGCCTCTGTAACGGGGGTGGAGCGAAGGGGCCGGCTCATCTGTCGATCTGTTCACACGAACAACCGGGCGCTGTCTCGGGAGGAAGCGGGTGGGCGTGTCGGAACCGCAGGACAAGCCGTTCAACATTCCGAAACGGCTGGTGTGGGAGGCATACGAGAGAGTCAAGGCCAACAAGGGCGCCGCCGGGGTGGACCGGCAGTCCATCGAGGACTTCGAGACGGATCTGAGGAACAACCTCTACAAGATCTGGAACCGGATGTCGTCGGGGACTTACTTCCCACCTGCGGTGATGGCGGTGGAGATACCCAAGCCGAACGGCGGCGGAACCCGGATTCTCGGGGTGCCGACCGTCGCGGACAGGGTCGCCCAGACGGTGGCGGCGATGACGCTGGAACCCCGGACGGAGTCGATTTTCCATGCGGACTCCTACGGATACCGGCCACGACGCTCCGCGCTGGACGCGGTGGCCAAGTGCCGTCAACGGTGCTGGCGCAAGGACTGGGTGATAGATCTTGATGTCGCCAAGTTCTTCGACAGCGTGCCGTGGGACCTCATGGTCAAAGCGGTCGAGGCCAACATCACCACCGACCAGCGTTGGGTACTGCTGTATGTGAAGCGGTGGCTCGCCGCCCCGATCCAGCAGCCTGACGGCACCCTGGCCGAACGTGATCGAGGAACCCCACAGGGGTCGGCGATCTCGCCCGTCCTGGCCAACCTGTTCATGCACTACGCGTTTGACACCCGGCTGGAACGCGAATTCCCGACCGTGGAGTTCGAACGCTACGCCGACGACGCCGTGGTGCACTGCGTGACCGAGCGGCAGGCGCAGAATGTGCTGGCCGCGCTCGCCGAGAGAATGGAACACGTCGGGCTGCGTCTGCACCCCGACAAGACCAAGATCGTGTACTGCCGGGACTCAAGGCGGCGAGGCTCCTACGAGCACATCTCGTTCACCTTCCTCGGCTACACCTTCCGCCCCCGCAAGGCCGTCTATCCGGACGGGAAGGCGTTCACCTCCTTCCTGCCCGCAGTCAGCCCGCAGGCACTCAAGGCGATGGGCAAACGGCTCCGCTCCTGGCGGATCCACCGACGCAGCGGGGACGACCTCGCTGAGCTTGCCGCATGGATCAACCCCATCGTGGCGGGCTGGATGACGTACTACGGCCGGTTCTACCGGTCGCAGCTACTGCCCCTCCTCCGGCACGTCAACACCTACCTGGCGCGCTGGGCCCGGAAGAAATACAAACGGCTGCGCTCCCTCAAACGGTTCAAAGCCTGATGGACCGGGATCCTCGATCGAGACCCCGGCCTGTTCCGGCACTGGGCCTGGGAGAGCCATTTCCTCTGGAAAGGATGAGAAGAGCCGTGTAACGGGCGACTGTTACGCACGGTTCCGTGGGAGCCCAGGGCTGCGATGCCCTGGGCGACCCGACCCCGTGTGTTGTTTACGTGCTGTGATGCTGAGGTCGCGTTTGGCGGTTTTGCCGACGTCGTGGCGGGGTGCTGGTCTGCGGTTTCGTGATCCGGGTGGGCGTCCGGGGCCTGGCCGCGCGGGTTTCGGAGCACTGGCCGGCAGAGGGGTCTTCGGACGCAGGTTCCGAAATCCCCGACGGACCCGGGCGGGAGTGAGCCGGTCAGGTGCTGCCGGCTTCTCCCATGGCCGACGCAGGTCCGCGACGAGGGGACGTGCGAGGCGTAGCTGAGTGTAGGCGGCGATGATCAGCCAGGTCCACCGGTCGGCCGCCTGCGGGGTGCGGATCTTCGGCCGGGTCCAGCCCAGGGTCTGTTTGAACAGCCGGAACGTGTGTTCAAGGTCGAATCTGCGCAGGAAAGACTGCCACCAGCGGTCCACATCGGCGGCGCTGGCGCCGACGGCGGAGCACCACAGCCACACCGGTTTCGGGTCACGCTCGCCGGGCAGGTGCTCGACCTGCAGCCGGATCAGGGTGCCCTCGATGACGGGTAGGTCACCGTGGTGGTCGATCCAGCAGGTGCGGCGGGTCAACCTGGGGTGCAGTCGGTTCCAACTGGCTGCTTCGGCGGTGCCGTACCGGCTGGTGGCGGTGGTGCTGTGATGCTGCGGGGCCGGCCACGTGTCCGGCGTTTCCAGGCGGAACTCGGGCCCGTGTTTGGGCGGTCGGCCGGTCGCGCCAGGGTGTCGGGGCGGCTTCGGTAGCCGTAGCACCCGGTCGGCGCGAAGCCGGCCGAGCAGCTGCACGGGCAGGTCAGCCAGGACGAACGCCAGCCGGGTGATGTCGTAGCCGGTGTCAGTGACGATCAGAACCGGCGGGTCGCCGGGACGCCATTGCCCCGCCGCGATCAGCCGGTTCACCACCTCACGCAACTGGGCCGCGGTCACCGCCGTAGCGTCGTCAGCCGGGCCGAGCCGTTGCGCGTCCAGGACCTGCGTCCACGACGTGCGCCCGGACTCCAACGCGGCGACGAACGAGTACGGCCAACCCGGGATCATCTGCGCCTGACCCTTGCCACGGCCGTAGGTATGGCAGAACAGCCGGTCAGGGCTGGTGGACGCGTCCGGGCGCAGCCAGTTACTGACATCGACCGCCAGAACGATCCGCCCGTCCGCGGTGCGCGGCAGCGGCAGCCCGCTCAGGACGACCCGTAGCCGGGCGATGTCGACCCGGCCGCTGTTCAACCCGTCGTACAAGGCACCGTGACCTCGCCGATGCTCCGGAGTCAGCGTGAGGTCGGCCAGATTGTGCACCGGCCCGTCCTTACACAGGACCGCGTCAGTGAGCTCGAACAACACGTCCGCCCGACGGATCAGGCACTGATAGACATCCCGACGAAAGCCGGCCAACACCGCTGCCGGATCCGCCACCGGCCCTCTCGACGGGGCGCCGGGTAGCACCAGCCCGCCCAGGTAGTCCAGAATCGTGGCCACGGCCACCGCCTTGATCTTCATGTTCTGCCAGGAACCGGAAGATCATCAGGCGGTGGCCGTCCCCACGTCGAACGCGACACGCCGACATCCACACAGGAGCAAACCCAGCCACCGACGGCTGAGGTTAAACGGAAAGCTCAGGGCGTGTCCCGCAAGCTCGGCTACGAGCACGACGGCATCTCCGTCGACGCCCGCGATGGCGAGGCCGTCGTATCCGACCGCCTACGGCTCACCAGCGAGAAGTGGGCTCAGGAAAAGCGGCCGACGGCGACGGTCGACGGGTTTCCGGCCTGCCGCCCGATGTTCGGCCTCTGAACCGCGTCCGATCGAAGAGCAGCAGGTGCTCCCGGAACAGCGGACCCGACAGCGGGCAGGGCACCTGGGAGTTGCAAGCGCCAGAGGCGCTCTCGCCCTATCGCTGCCCGGCCGCCCACATCGCGGCGACGATGCACAGCAGCAGCAGACAACTGAACCCGCCGCAGAGCAGCCCCACGCCGACGAACAGACCCTCCACGCGCATGATCGTACGTTCGGCGCAGCGCCGATGAAGCCCCGGAAGATCGGCATGGGCCGGCACGGGGCTTAGCCCTGGAGCTCCTGGACAGGACGTGAAAGCAGGCAGAACTCGTTACCTTCAGGATCAGCAAGCACGACCCAGCTCACATCGGAGGGCTGTCCCACGTCGACGCGTCGTGCACCGAGGGTGAGCAACCGGTCAAGCTCCTCCGCGGTGGACACGCCATCGGCACGCAGGTCGAAATGCAAGCGGTTCTTGGTCACCTTGCCCTCTGGCACAGCAACCACGTCGATCATCGGCCCGGAACGGTCGGAGGCTGACCAACTTGATTAGGAATCGTTGGTGATCATAGGTTAACCGTGTGGACCGTGGCGCTTCGTCTTTGGGCTGGTTCGGGGGAGATTCCGGTGGTGTGGGCCGGTCGTGATCGCGGGTTCTCCTGGATCGATGCTGAGGCGATGAGTCGGTGAGCGGGAAGCTGCCGCTGGCTGAGGGCGAGACTTCCCGTACCGCTTGCGCCCGCGCTTTGCTGCGATCAGGGGTGGACGAGGAGAGCGGTGAGGTCCTGTCGCATGCGGTGCTGGCGCAACGTGTCGGCTGGTGTGCCGATCTGGTGGCGGGGATGGTCTCCAGCCTGTTGGCGGAGCGGTGGAACTCTGCGGATGTGGAGGTGTTGGCCTCCGGACACGACGCGGGTGGCCGGAAGCTTCCGTCGAACGCGTGGATGGCGCTGCGGCGTCTGGGTTGGACCGTCACCACGGCCGAGGGTGTGAGGGTCAATGACCGGATCGTGCGCATGGCGCAGGAGCAGGCGGGGCGGGTTCTGCGTTCGGCGTGGTGGCGTGCTGACCTTACCGCCGGGGTGCTGGCGACGTGGCCGGACGATCCGCGTCAGCGCACCGCGCAGGAGTGGGAGCAGGTACGCAAGGCGGTTCCGGGCGGGGAGCATCTGCCGTCCAGCATTATCAAGTCCCGCACCCGGCAGGCTGCCAGGTTCCTTGCCGCCAATGGGCGGCTGCCGGTGGACGTGTTCGAACTGGAAGGCGTCCCAAGGGTCGCGCGGATGCTGCTGCTGGCCGCGTGTGACAGGCAGCAGGCCAGCATCGAACGCAGCGACACCGACCCTGCGAGGGTGTTGCTGCGGTTGCAGTTGCCCACCCGCCCGGACCCGCGATCGTATCGGGATTGGACGTGGGTGGCCTGTCCGATCAGCCTGCCGCCCACGGTCCCCGCCTCGGCGATACTGCACCTGCCCACCCTGCGGGTCACCGGCCGCCAGGTGCGCGCCGATATGGCATACAGCCACCCGGTGCCGAAGGCCCGGCGCACCGGTCACACGGTCGCGGTCGGCGTGGACTGGGGCCTGAACACCCTCCTCAGCGCGGGCGCCCTGCGACTGCACGAGGATGGGCGGATCACCGCGTTGGGGGCCGGTGGTCAGTTCCGAGCCGCCGGGGTCCTGGCCAAGCAGCACCGCCTGCGCCGGCACGGTGAGCGGCTGCACGCCAAGGCCGACCACTACCAGCGCCTCGCCGGCGTCGACGAGCGGCATCACCTCGTCGGCAAACTGGCGGTACTACGCGCTGAGATTCGCCACGTCTCCGATCGCCGCTCCAATCTGAACGCCGCGCTTGCCTGGGCTGCCGCCCGCTGGGCGGTCGACCAGGCCATCGCCGCCCGGGCGACCGTCATCTACGTCGAAGACCTGCGGTCCTTGGAGGCCAAGGGCATGGGCGCTACCCTGAACACGCGCCTGTCTCAGCAGGTGCGCGGGCAGATCGTCGACCGGATGCGGCACCTCGCCGCCGAGCACGGTATCGCGGTGGTCACCACGCCTGCGCGCAACACCTCGAAGCACTGCCCGCAATGCTTGACACCGCTGCGACACTGCAAGGCCCCCGACAAGTCGACCGTGACGGGCTGGAAATGGGCCCTGTGTCCCAACCAGTCCTGCCGTTGGCAGGGCGACCGCGACCAGGGCGCCTGGCGGCGTATCGCCGCCCGCGGCCTGGCCCATCAGGTCAAGACCGTCATCGACAAGGCCAGCGGGCACATGGTCATCCGCGGCGTGGTCGACAAACTCGAAGCGGCAGCGGTCATCACGAAAAGCCACCGGGGGGACCGGTCGAAGACCGGCCCTACCCGGCGCAAGCCATCACGCCCCGCGCCCAGGCGACGCAGGGCACCCTCCCCCACCCGGCCTCACAGCCGGGCGGGTAAGCGTCCGGAGGGACACGCACCAACGGACCGCAGGCTGCCCCGCGCAGCCCACCGGCACCAGGGCGTGAACACGATCAGCACACCCACCCCCGGTCACCGGCCGCGCGGAGCCGCACTGGGCGCAGGATTCCACTTCCACGCCCACGCGACACCACCACGGTGGGAAACGATCCCGGAAACTCAATCCGACTCAGGATCACTAAGCTGATCAGGGACGCTGCGATGGTGATCACCTCAGCATCCTTATCAACAACCTGCCAGCCGAGAACCGAGCACCAGAAGCCGGTGATCAGTTGTGGTCGGATGGCGTCGATGGCGATGACGGCTCGGCATGCCGTCATTTCACCCACCCGCGGCGATGCACCAGCCCCAGCGCGGCGCTCGTGGCCCCGGAACGGCTCGCCGACGTGGGTGCCAGGATGGGGCGGTGATGGACCTCGACGGCGTGCCCGCGACGGCCGACGACCTGGCGGCGCTGGCACTGGTCAACTACGGCCACTTCACCACCGTCCGGCTGGAGCGGGGTGGGGTGCGCGGACTCGGCCTGCACCTCGACCGGCTGGCCCGGGACTGCGACGCGCTGTTCGGCGTGCCCCTGGACATCGACCGGGTACGCGGGCTGGCGCGGCGGCTGGCCGTACGGGTGGATCCGCCGGCGATGTTGCGGATCAGCGTGTTCGACCCGGATCTCTCCGTCGCCCACCCCGCCAGGGATGCGCGGCCCCGCGTGTTGATCAACGTGCGGCCGGCCGAGCCGGCGGCGTCGTCCCCAATGCGCCTGCACGCTGTGTGCCACCGGCGGGACCTGCCCGGAGTCAAGCACGTCGGCCTGTTCGGCGCCGTGCGCGAGCGTCGCCTGGCCCAGCGCGCCGGCTTCGACGACGTACTCTTCGTCGACCCGGACGGCCGGGTCAGCGAGGGGGCCACCTGGAACATCGGCTTCGTCGTAGCCGGTGAGGTGTGGTGGCCCGTGGCGGACTGCCTGCCCGGGGTCACCGCCCGCCTGCTCGACGGGGTGCTCGCGGGGATCGGCATGCCGCTCCGTCGGGAGCCGATCCGGCTCGACAGCCTGCCCGCCGGCGGTGCGGCCTTCGTCACCAGTGCCGGCGTCGGTATCCGGCCGGTGGCCGCGATCGACGGCCACTCGCTCGCCGCCGAGCCGGCGCTGCTCGATCGGCTGCGGGCCGGGTACGAGGCCATCCCGCCCGAAGCCCTCTAACCGTACCGATGCTCGCGGAGCGGCGCGCCGGCCGAGCACATCCGGGGCCCGGCGGCGCGAGAGGCGGTCCCGACGGGACCCCGCTCCGACAGGGGTCGGCGGCAGAATGGCCGCATGGAGCAAGCGATGCGCGACGCCATCCGGAACGGTGACCTCGCCGCCATCCGCCGCTTCCTGTCCGCGTTGCCGAACGAGGCCCAGTGGCAGGACGAAGGCCGGGCGGTGGCCGCCGAGGTGATCCGCTCCGGCGGCCCAGGGCTCGCCCAACTGCTCTACCCGGCTGGCGAGGTCGTGCCCTCGGGGCCCTGGGGCGATGTCGACCCGGTGGTGTGGGCGGCCGAGCACGGGGCCAGCGAGCTGGTGGAACACCTACTGCACCGGTACCCGGCACCGGAAGCCACGCTGCGGACTGCGCTCAACGCGGCCCGGGCCTGGCTCGACGTCGATCCGGAGGCCGAGCTGCGCCGCCGGTCAAGGTTGGCCGACGACGACGACCTCACGGTGGTACGGGACCATGTCACCGTCGGCAAATATCTGCCCCGAGCGCTGCGGATCCGGTTGACCACCGCCGACGGCCGGCGAGCGGAGGTTCTCGCCGAACACCGGGCCGTCGTCACCGTCCTCGAAAAGTCGCTGGATCTCCCGGTCTCGCGCGACGAACTGCTGGCGCGTGCCCTGTGGTCGGTGGACCCGGAGTCGTGCGACTGGTGGGCGTCGCAGCACGCCGTCACGGTGCGATTCCCGGCGGAGGAGACCTTCCGGTGGGCGGTCGGGCGGCTCGCCGATCCGGAGGTGGCCGTGCGGCGATTCACCGCCGAACTGCTGCACTCGTCGACCGTGGACGGGGAGGCCGTCGACGCGCCGTACGCTGCCGAGGCCCTGGCGGTGCTGCGCGACCGTATGACGGCCGAGACCGACACCGAGACGCTGTGCAGCGTGCTCGGCGCGTACGCGGGCTTCAGCGAGATCGGCGAAATCCTCTACGAGTTCCTGCCCTTCGTCGCGGACGATCGTGCTCCGGTGCGCAGCCGCGTAGCCGCGGACGTGCTCAACGGCGTTGGCGGCCCCGCGGACGACCCGCCGCCGCACGTCATGCGGGCGATGCTGAGCCTCGCCCGCGACCCCGATCCGACGGTACGCACGGTGGCGACGGCCGCGCTCATCCACTCCGTGATCGACGCGCCCGCACTGCGGGAGCTGCTCACCACCCAGATGAACGGCGACGACAGGGAGGTGCAGGTTCGTGCGGCGGCCGGCCTGGCGATGCGCGGGGACGTGCACGCCCTGGCGGAGCTGCGCCGGATGAGCGAGGAGGACGGATACGAGTCGCTCGCCTGGTGGGAGTTCGACCACGTGGAGCGCGTGCTCGCACACGGCTGGCCATCCCTCGAATGACCATCGTGCTGCCAGAGCGGATCCTCGTTGAGTCGGCTTGGGCTTCGCGGTCATGACGAAGGCGTCTGCGATGTCGATGTTCGCCGCGCTGCTGGACCGCTCGGTGGCGCGGATCGGGGAGCTGGCGGCTGATGGTCGTTGTTTCGACCGGCAGGCCGTTGTCGAGATCGCGGACGTCTGGGACAACCACACATTCCCGCTGGTCGGCGCGGCGGTCAGTCGTCCGGCGTGGTTGCGTGAGCGGCGGGCGCGGGCTGCGCTCGGATGGATGGCAGAGCCCGGACCGCGCCGGGCGTGGATGGTCGAGCAAGCCGCAGTAGCCGGCCACCGGCTGGAGCCGCTGCTGCCTCCGCCCGTTCACCGTGTCGTGCACTACCGCGACTACCAGGGGGTGGTGCGGCCCGGCATCGCGCCGCTGACCGCGACGGCCGTCGCGAGCGTCGGCGAGGACTACGATCTGGCCCGTGCCCAGGTCCGCGGCGTGCGGGTGGAACGCGCCGGGCCGGAACTCTGCGGCTACGTAGCCCTGGCGGCGCCGCGCCGCTACCACGCGCCAGGCGATCATGAAGCCGTCGTGCAGTTGTTCCTCAGCGACGTCCAGGCAGTGGAGTTCGACAGCCGTGACAGGGCCGGCGCGACCTTGGCTGCCGATGCCGCCGGAGTCGAGGTCCGGGTGGGCGCCAAGGGACACCTTCGTGCGGCCTCGGCCACGGTCTGGTTCGACGATCGGTCGTGGCATCTGTCGCACGCTGGCCGAGCCGCGGACCCGTACACCCCACGCCGCCCGGCCGCGCTGCGCAAGCCTCCACGAACCCAGCTGCCACCGACGTGCGATGGGGCGCTGGACGCCGCCATGGTGCTCCACCAGGCGATGCTGGAGATCCGTTCGGTGCGCTACGCGAAGCTTGTCGGCCGGGTTCCGCTGCGGGAGCTATGCGAGGCCCTCGCCGGCGCCGGCGACGGCGTGCTCACCGCCGCCGGTCAGCCTCCAGCGGCGCGCAACAACGCGTTCCGACGGCTGGCCGAGAAATGGATCACTGGGAGCCCCAGCTTGGCCCATCGGATCGCCGACCGGTTCGCCGACGGCCACTGGGCCCGAGCGGTGCTCCCGACCAGCTCACCCCGGCCCACGGTGACCGACCTACCAGCGCTAGCCCAGCTCACCTTGGCCGCCTACACCGCCGCCCACACCGAGTTCGGCGCAGCGCGCGACGCCTCAGCGGTGGTCAACCTCGCCGTTCCGCAAGCTGACGGCACGTGGGGACTGCGGGCGATCGAGTTCCCGCGACCCGCGCATCTGTCGCTGCGCACAGCCGCACTCACCGCCCCGAATGCGGCCTCGTATACCGCCGGCGTCTCGCTGTCCCTTGGCGGCGACTTCACCGTCACCTGCCGCGAGCGCGACCCCGGCTGTTGAGTGCCTGGCTGGGTCGGCAGGCCGATCGGGGACAATGCTGCGCGGGTCACCTTCGTAAGATCATCGTCATGCAGCTGATCGAGCGGCCGTGGGGCGTCACCGCCTACGGTGCCGCGAGCGTGAAGTCGATGCCGGACACGGTCCGAGCGCGATTCCGGGTCGTGCGGGTGGAACAGACACCGTCGGACGCATTCGCCACCGCAGCTCAGGCAGTGCATTCGGTACGTCAGGCCCTGCGAAACCACGGCGTTGCTGACAGTGCGGTGGAGCGGTCACGGCTGGATCTCAAGAGCTCCTGGAGCGGCTACGGCCCAGATCGCGTCTTCCTCGGCTACGAGTGCCAGGCGTCGTTCGCGATGGAGTCGGACCGCCTGGACATCGTTCAGCAGTTGCTCGATGACGTCGTGGCCGCCGGTGCGAACGAGATCGAGGCGGTTGACTTCGACGTCACGACGAAGGCCGAGATGCGTGCGGAAGCTCGGCGTCAAGCGGTGGCAGCTGCTCGACGGAAGGCCGAGCTGTACGCCGACGCGGCCGGCGTTCGGCTCGGTACTGTCGTGCACATCGACGATGTCGATCCAGAGAACGTGGGGCACGGGCGATTCCGCGGCCACGGTTCGAGCGGTGAAGCCTCCGCGCAGGACCTTGCGCCCGGACACGTGGTGGTGTCGGCTGCGGTGATCCTCGGTTTCTCGATCGCCCACGACTGAAACAGCGTTCGGGGCACCTGTGCGGACCGGCCCAACCTGGAATCAGGCCGGCAACCACGGATGGCTGACCAGGCGAGCGCTCGCCTGACCAGCCATCCGTGATCGTCTCGAACCGCCTCCGTTTGTCACTCAGCGGTGTTCGCTGACCCCGCTGAAGGTCACGCCACGACCGGTGCGTTACCGGCTGACCCTCGATGCCGAGTCACTGCAGGTGGAACCGGTCGTCGACGGCGAGGGCGGCCAGCTGCGGCACGGAGAACGGCAGCGCTGCCAGCCCCGGACGGTCGCCGTCGAGCCTCGCACCTTGGGCGACGTAGGTGACGACGCCGTCCGGGTGCCGGTAGGCCGCCCACTGGTCGAGTCGATCGTCGCTGGCCGGTCGAACCACGACGCCGACCCGTGCCGCGCCGACAGTCACCACCTGGCAGTCGCCCTGCATGCCCCAGAACTCGCGGGCCAGCGCGCACGGTTCGGCCGGTAGCTGATTGCCCGCGGAGTGCACCTCGACAAGTAGGCGCCCGATCCGCTCCTTCTGGGCCACGGCGGCCCAGGACATGTAGCTCCACACGTCGACGCCGTTCACCTTGTCCTCGAATTGCGCCTGGTGGGCCCGCAGCGGCATCTGGTCAGCCGGCTGGTTCGCCGGGTTGTCCGGCGCGACGTAGCCAGCGGGCACGACGGAGACGATCTCGTCGAGGAGCCGGATTCCCTGGTCGTACCTCGAACCCGCCCGCGCGGTCCGGTCTTCCTGCGGACGGCCGTCCGGCCCGGTCGGCCACGGCTCCGCCGTGTCCTTGGCGGAGGGGTGCGGGATGGCCTGCGGCGCAGGACCCGCCGGGCGGAAGCCGCCGGCACCCGGGGTGCCGATGGCCGTGACAGCGGCGATCGCCAGCACCACGGCTGCGGATCCGCCGCAGGCCCACGTGGTACGGCGGCGGATGCGCGCCCGCCGGGCGGCGCCGAGGGCGGCGGCCGTACTCAACGGTGGCGGCGGCGTGACGGCCGTCATCTCGCTGCGCAGCGCCTCGCGCAGTTCTTCTCCGTTCATCGTTCCCCCTGTGCGATCCCACTGTGCGCGGGCTCCAGCAGGCCGCGCAGCGTATCCAGGCCACGGGCCGCTTGGCTCTTGACCGTCCCCGGCGAGCACCCCAGCAAGGCCGCCACCTCGTCGACCGACAAGTCCTCCCAGTAGCGGAGGACCAGAACGGCCCGCTGGCGCGGCGGCACGGCGGCCAGCGCCTGGAGCATCACCAGCCGGCCTTCCGGCGAGTCGGGCGGCGTCGGCCGCTCAGCCTCATCACCGCCCACCCGCTCCCGCCGCCACCAGCCGCGGCGCCGCTCGTCGAGGAAGGACCGGATCAGGATCTGGCGTACGTAGGCGTCGAGCACCTCGTGCCGAGAGACCCGGTTCCAGACCAGGTAGAGCTTCGTGAACGCCGTCTGGACCAGGTCCTCAGCCCGGTGCCAGTCGCCGCAGAGCAGGTACGCGGTGCCACGCATCGCGTCCGATCTCGCCGCGAAATACTCTGCGAACGCCGCGTCGCGATCGCCCATCCGACCCTCCGATCCGCCGATTCGAGATAGTCACGCGGGGTCCCGCTCGGAGGGTTGCCTCTCGAAGCAAATTCCTCGTGGCACACGACTCCGCGGCTCGCGAGACGGACCCGCCCGCTGTTAAACGGCGGTGGATGTCGGTGGTCATGGGTGGACTGGACGGCGATGCGGCGTGCTTCTGCGTGAGATTGCAGGAGGACCCGATCTGCCACGGCAGCCGCAGGTTGTTGTCGCCGTCTGCCGGGCCTCGGTGGCTAGCTGATCTTGCCGGCGAACTTGACGACCCGTTCGGCAAGGTGGTCGAGCGCCGCGTACTGGGCTTCGGTCAGCGGGTCGGTGTTGTTGCCGCCGGTGACGTGGGAGACGCCGTACGGGTTGCCGTCCACGAACTTCAGCGGGTCGGTGTAGCCGGGCGGCACGATGATGCCGCCGAAGTGGTAGATCGTGTTGTACAGGGCCATGAGGGTCGTCTCCTGGCCGCCGTGCGCGGTCTGTGAGGCGGTGAAGCCGGCGTAGGCCTTGTCGGCCAGCAGGCCCTGCGCCCACTGCGGTCCGAGCGTGTCCAGGAACTGTTTGAGCTGGCTGGCGATGTTGCCGTACCGGGTGGGGGAGCCGAAGATCACCGCGTCGGCCCAGACGATGTCGTCCGCTGTCGCCTTCGGCTCGTTCTTGGTGCGGTCGAAGTGCTGGCTCCAGGCCGCGTTCGACGCGATGGCCTCCGGGGGCGCGAGTTCCGGGACTTGGCGCAGGCGCACTTCCGCACCCGCCTTCTGCGCGGCCTCGACCACCCGCTCCGACATGGCGTGGATGGTGCCCGTGGCCGAGTAGTAGATGACGGACAGCTTGACCTGTGCCATCGAGGTCATCCCTTCGTCGTTCCCGGGGAGGACCCACGGGATGTTTGCGTGGTCAACAATCTCGGCACTCTGGTTACCCGGACAATCGCGGTCGAAACGGCCTCGCCCTACCCGGTGCTGCCGTGGCGTTCCGGACGGACTGCGCCGGTTCGATCCCTGGCCGGACTGCTGGCTCATGATCGAGCGCAGCGGGCGGCGCGCCCTCGCCGGCGATGGTGCTGGCCGGCGTCGCGGCGCGGCTGCGCCATGCCGCCGTTGACCGGATTTGGGCACTGTGTACTGTTGATCATCTGTTATGAATCACTGGCGCCAGACACGTGCGTGATCTTCGCGCCGGAGCTTTGGAGGACCGTGTGCGCGTACTAGCGCGACGACTGTCGATCTCGATTCTCTCGGTTTCTGTGGCGGTGGCGACCTTCGGGTCGCCGGCCCGTGCCGCGACGAACCCGTTCACCCCGGCACAAGCCTGCAACAACGACTTCGGCGGTTCCTGGGCCCAGGCCTCCGACGGCCACCGGTCGATCTACTCGGGCAGCACCAAGGTGGGCGACGTCTACCTGATGTACAACAGCGCGACCGGGTACAACTGCGTCGCCACCCTCAAGGCGGTGGCCGTCGGATCGACGACCGGGGTTGCCGCCAGCCTGCGGGTTGAGGGTGGTTCCTGGGTCACCGACTCGGGCAACTACAAGTACTACGCCGCGAAGCAGCGCTCTGCGCGGGACACCTGCGTCATGTACGAGGGTGAGGTCCTGTACGGCACGATGTGGCAGGCCGCCGGCAGGTACACCTGGGGTAACTGCGGCTGACAAGCCGTGAGCTGCGGGTACGCGGCTGCAGCCGCGTACCCGTTCTCCTCTGGGACGTGGGACGAGAGCTGGGCAAGCCCGTGTTGATCACGCCTGAGGGCGCCTCGAACTACTTTCACGCATTCATGGGCTACGACCCGGAGGGCGACGCGTCGTGGCGATGTCCGGTACCGCTGACAGGGAGGCCGCCGTGGGCGATGCCACCGCTTTCACTCTCGCCGACAACTGGCATGGCGGCTTCTACGAGCTCGCCTTGGAACTCGGTGACGCCGGCGACGACGAGCGTCTCAGGCGAGCGCTGGTCGCCGTCTGGCGGACCGCCGGCGTGGTGGGTTGCTACGCCAACCGCCAGTCGGAGCCGTCCGCGCAGGACGTGGTGCCGTGCACGGTGGAGTCCCTGGAGCGCTTCGGGCACCTACGCGGCGTCGTCGAACTGCCGTCCGGCGACCGGCTGGTCTGCGGAGCAGTGGCGGTACGCGAAGAACACGGCGCCGACTGGCTGGACCTCTACCTGCCTCTGGGCGCCCTCGGCCGGGTCGACGGGCGGGTGGGTGGGTATCCGTGTCCGCCCGACGACGACGATTCGCTGGCCTGGCGTCGGCCGGTCGACGACTGGTTGGCGAGCGTCGGCCGCCGGGTGTACGACGAGGTCGACTTCCGCCTCGGTCTCATCGGATTCGAGGTCTCCGGCGACACCTCGGCCGAGAAGCTGGGCCGCGAGCCCACGTCGCCGCGGCGTATCGCCTACCTCGTGCCCGACGGGGAGGGGCTTCGATACCTGCCCGCTGAGCGGTAGCTCGGGCGCGACCGTCTCGCCTCACCCGCGACCGAGGCACGGGCGGCGCGCTGAATGATCTTGCTGCCCGGGCGGATCTTTCGCCGACGGTTGACCCGGGACGGCCGCCCCGCGGTCACGCGACAGGCGGCACGGGTTCGGGTGCGCCCCAGCCGTCCGGAACGGGCAGGCCGGCTTCCCGCCGGGCCAGGACGGCGGCGCCGACCTGTGCGGCCTGGGCGCCGAACGCGGAGCGCAGCACCGGGGGCGGGGTCCGCCAGGCGAGGGCCGCGCGCAGGGCGTCGCGTACCGGGTCGAAGAACAGCGCGCCGGCGTCGGCGAGCCCCCCACCGAGGACGATGCGGGCCGGGTCGAGGGTCAGGGTGAGGGTGGCCAGGGCGGTCCCGAGAGCCTGGGTGGCGTCGTCCCAGACGGTGCGGGCCACCGGATCGGTGGCCACCGCGTCGGCGATGGCCCGGCTGTCCAACCCTGGGGTTCCGCCGAGTCGGCCATAGCGGCGGGCCAGCCCGCCGGCGGAGGCGTACACCTCCAGGCATCCCCGCTGCCCGCAACTGCACGGCTCCCCGCCGGGGTAGACCGGCATGTGGCCGACCTCGCCGGCCGAGCCGGTCGCGCCCGGCACGGGCGCGCCGTGCACCACCACCGCCGCGGCGATGCCGGTGCCCAGCGGTAGCAGCAGGAAGTTGTCCAGTCCACCGGCCGCGCCGGCCACCGCCTCGGCGACGCCGGCCGCCCGGGCGTCGTGCCCGACCGCCACCGGCAGCCCGAGGTCGTCCCCGATGAGGGCGCGTAGCGGCACGTTGCGGAACCTGAGGTTGGCGGCGTACCGCACCACCCCGTTGATCTCGTCGACGAGGCCCGGTGTGACCACGCCGATCGCGGCGGGTGTGGTGCCGAGGGCGAGCGCGTCCTCGCGCAACTGGAGGCACAGGGACCGGACGGCCTTGACCGGGTCGTCGTCCGCTCGCGACGGCGCGGTCAGCGAGTGCCGGAACTGGCCGTCCTCGCCGACCACGACGCCCTTGATGGTTGTTCCGCCGACGTCGACGGCGAGGACGCACTGGCCTTCGGGTTGCGTCACGCGATCACCCGGTCACCACGGTGAGGTCCGCGGTGAAGTCGCGGTCCAGGGGAAACACCGGTCGCAGCACATTCTGGTACGGCAGCCGCGCGAGGTCCTGGTCGACGCCGCCCGGGGTCAGCGCGAGCAGCCAGTCGCCGGCCGCGTCGAACAGTTCGGGTTCGAGATAGCCGATCTTCACCACGACGAGGTCCATCTCGTCGACCGCGATGCCCAGCCGCGCGTAGGAGTCCAGCAGGCGGTACTGCATCCGGCGGGATGTGACGAGGACGCTGAGCCCGCCGACTCGTACGCTGACGCACCGTCCGCCGTCGGGATCGTCGGCGACCGCCTCCAGGATCCCGTCGAGTGCCAGCGGGCCCGGGTCGCGGGGGTCGATCCGTCCGCCGACGGTCACCCGGACCGGTGAGCCGAGCGGCTGGTCGGCGATCTGCGTGACGGCCTGCGGGTCGACGAGCGAGGCGAACACGGCACGGCGGGCGCCGTCGCGGATCTCGGGGCGGGCCAGCATCCGTTCGAGGGCGAAGGTGACGTCGTCGGCGCCGCCGGCGCCGGGGTTGTCGCCCGAATCGCTGATGAAGAACGGTCGCCGGGCCGGGTCGGTGACCGCGGCCAGGGCGGTGTCGAGGCACTCGTCCATGGAGCCGGTTGGGGCGACGAAGGCGAACTCGTCGCGGGCCGCCCAGAAGTGCCCGCCGAGGTCACGGGCAGCCTCGGTGGTGGCGGTGGCGTCGGTGCCGGTGACGACGACCGCGCCCCGGCAGCGGGGCTGGTCGGCCCAGGCGAAGCCGATCCAGATCGCCGCGTCGACGATGCCGTCCCGGGCCTCGACCTCGGGGATCCGCGCGTAGAGGCCCCGGGCCGGCTCCTCGCGGGTGCTGGTCATCTCGCCGGGCAGCAGGATCGGCACGTGGACCAGAGCCTTGTGCGGGCGCTGCTGTCGGCGCAGCGCCTCGATCAGGTTCCGGGCGGCGCGCTCACGGGTCTCCCACACGTCGATGTGCGGGGCGGTGCGATAGCAGGTGAGCAGGTCGCAGGCGTCGAAGAGCACCGGCGAGACGTTGCCGTGCAGGTCCATCGCCGCGGAGATGAACGGCTCCGGCCCGATCACGGACCGGATGGCGGTGACCAGGTCGCCCTCCGCGTCGTCACTTCCGACGACGGTCATCGCGCCGTGGATGTCCAGCAGCATGCCGTCCAGCGGACCGGCCGCAGCGAGCTTCTCCACCATCTCGGTGGCCCAGGCCTCGTACGTTACCCGGTCCACCGCCCCGCCGGGCAGGGCCCGGGCGTGCACGAGCGGGATCCACTCGACGTCAGCGGCCCAGGGCTGGGCGGGGGAGAGCCAGTCGTATCGCGCCAGCAGCGCATCGCCTCGGGTGACCTCGAAGTCGTCGGCGGTGCTGAGGTGGGGCGAGAAGGTGCTGGACTCGATGTGGATGCCGCCGATGGCGACGCGGAGGGGACGGGGCACGGGTGTTGCTCCTCAGGAGGGTCGTACGTCGGCCGTCGTGCGCAGCAGGTGCCCGAGGCCGACCAGGGCCGCGTCCGGGCCCGCTACGCTGGCTTCGATGGTCAGGGACTGGGTCATGGACGGTAGGCAGCGCTCGTAGAGCATTCCCCGGGTCGCGGCCACGTAGACGTCCAGGCTGGACAGCGCGCCGCCGATGACGACGGCGTCGGGGTTGAGGAAGTTGACCAGGCCGGAGAGCGCCACTCCGAGCAGCCGGCCGGCCTGGCGCACCATGGTCACCACGGTCGGGTCGGCGTCGCTGACCGCCGCCACGATGTCCCGGATCGTGGTCGCCGGTGAACCCTGCTCGGCCAGTTGGCGGGCCAGGGCGGCACCGCTGGCAACGGTCTCCAGGCAGCCGCGGCTGCCGCAGGAACAGTGCCGCTCGCCGCTGTCCGCCACGCGTACGTGGGTGACATCGCCGCTGAGGCCGCGGCCGCCGCGGAAGATCTGTCCGCCGCTGACCAGGCAGGCGCCGATGCCGGTGCCGGCCTTGACATAGATCATGTCGTCGGACTCCCGGCCCCGGGTGGCGTACTCGCCGATCGCCGCCGACTTGGCGTCGTTCTCGACGACCACCGGCACCTGGAAGCGTTCGGCGAGGTGGCCCTTCGCGTCGACGCCGCTCCAGCCGGGCATCCGGGCGGGGCCGACCAGCCGCCCGTCGGGGGACGCGACCGGGCCCGGTAGGGCGACGCCGACCCCGAGCAGCTCCTGGCCGGGTGCGGTCGCCGCCTGGAGCCGCGCGAACGTCGCCGCGACGACGTCGAACACCTCTTCGGGCCCGGCGGCGATGTCGATCGCCACTTCCTCGGTGGCGTGCAGCTCTCCGCCGGGCGCGCACAACCCCACCCGGGCGTGCCTGCCGCCCAGCTCTGCGACGGCGAGGACGCCCTTGGTCTCCCGCAGGCGCAGGATCCGGGGGCGCCGGCCTCCGGTGGACCGACCGACCCCCTCCTCCAGGATGACCCCCTCCTCCAGCAGCCGGCGTACCACGCTGGTGACGGTCGACGGGGCGACCTGCAACGCCTCGATGAGGTCGGCGCGCGAGGTGGCCGCACCGCTGGACAGCAGGCTGAGGGTCTGGTCGCGCAGAGTGGCGGAGATCGATGGTTCCAAGATGTCTCTCCTTGTTCGGGCGGTCCTCCGGCGGGGCCTCAGTCTGTCGCAGTTCCCGAGGCAGGGCGCTCCGGAGTCCACGCGAAGAGCATCGGAAGATGCTTCGCCGACTTAGATCGTACCCTGGCCGAAGTCAGCGAATAAAGAGGGTAAGTTTCGTTGACTCCGGACTTCGGCGCGGATACATTCTCCGCGTCGAACGTCGAGGAGCAGCACCAGGCGGCTGAACGAACGCCGGTAGCGCCCGGAGACGCGGGGCAGTGCACATCAATCGAGGAGATTCATGACGAGCAGATTTCCCCGGCGAGCCCTCCGCGGCGCGGTGGCGCTGGCCAGCGCGGTCGCCCTCGGGGCGGGCCTGGTCGCCTGCGGTGGCGGCAGCGGTTCATCGAAGAACGGCGGTAGTCAGGGCAAGGACACCGTGACCGTCGCCTTCCGTACCCCCAACTGGATCCTGCCGATCTCGGCACCCGGCTTCACGCAGGGCGAGAACGCCATCTTCGGCCAGGCGCTGTACCGGTCCCTCTACCAGTACAAGCTGGACGGCACCGCGCAGTACAACATCGACCCGCAGCGCTCGATGGCCGAGCCGCCGGTGGTGAGCGACGGCGGCAAGACGCTGACCATCACGCTGAAGGACAACACCTGGTCCGACGGCAAGCCCGTCACCACCAAGGACATCCAGTTCTGGTACGACCTGGTCACCGCGAACAAGGACAAGTGGGCGTCCTACCGGGCCGGCGGCCTGCCGGACAACATCGCGCAGTGGTCGGTCAAGGACGACAAGACCTTCTCGATCACCACCACGAAGGTCTACAACACCGCCTGGTTCGTGGACAACCAGCTCAACAAGATCACCCCGATGCCGGAGCACGTCTGGGACAAGGACTCCGCCACCGCGGCCGTGAGCAACCTGGCCAGCACGCCGGAGGGCGCGAAGAAGGTCTTCGACTTCCTCACCGCGGCCGCCAAGGACCCCAAGACGTACGACTCCAACGAGCTGTGGAAGGTCAACAGCGGCCCGTGGAAGCTGGACAAGTACGTACCGAACGGTGAGGTGACCCTCGCCGCCCAGCCGAACTACTCCGGCGTGGACAAGCCGAAGCTGAAGAAGATCGTGCTCCGGCCGTTCACCGGCGACGACGCCGAGTTCAACGTGCTGCGCGCCGGCGACATCGACTACGGGTACGTGCCGGCGGCCAACCTGTCCCAGGAGAGCTACCTCAAGTCCAAGAACTACACGGTCTCCCCGTGGTACGGCTGGTCGGTCACCTACCTGCAGCTGAACTTCAACAACCCGAAGACCGGGGTGCTGTTCAAGCAGCCGTACCTGCGGCAGTCGCTGCAGATGCTCATCGACCAGCCGACCATCAGCAAGGTGATCTGGTCCGGCACGGCCGCGCCGACCTGCGGCCCGGTGCCGGCCAAGCCGGGCACCAACGGCACCGACGCCGCCGGCTGCGCGTACTCCTTCGACCCGGCCAAGGCCAAGGAACTGCTGGAGAGCCACGGCTGGAAGGTGACCCCGGACGGGCAGACCACCTGCCAGTCGCCGGGCACCGGCCCGAACCAGTGCGGCGACGGCATCGCCGCCGGCGCGGCGCTGAACTTCACCGTGACCAGCCAGACCGGTTTCGCCGCCACGACCAAGATGTTCGCCGAGATCAAGTCGCAGATGGCCAAGCTCGGTATCCAGCTGACCATCAAGGAGGTGCCCGACTCGGTCGCGGTCACCCCGGCCTGCAAGCCGACGGAAGCCACCTGCTCGTGGGACATGTCCTTCTTCGGCTCGCAGGGCAGCTGGTACTACCCGGCGTTCGCCAGCGGCGAACGGCTCTTCGCCACCGGCGCCCCGGTCAACCTGGGCAGCTACAGCAACCCCGAGGCCGACAAGCTCATCGAGGCCACGCAGTTCTCCGGCGACGAGAGCGCGCTCAAGGCGTACAACGACTTCCTCGCCAAGGACCTGCCGGTGCTCTGGATGCCGAACCCGGTGTTCCAGGTCTCGGCGTACCGGTCCGGCCTGCAGGGCGTCGAGCCGCAGGACCCGATGAACTTCATGTACTTCCAGGACTGGTCCTGGAAGTGACCGATCACTGACCGTCCCGGCCCCGGCGGCGCCCACCGCGCCGCCGGGGCCCCGACCAGGGAGGAGGAACCGCCCAGGTGGTCCGGTACCTCATCACGCGCTTGGGCCAAGCCCTCATCGTCGTCGTGCTCGTCACGGTGATCGCGTTCCTCATCCTGCACCTGCTGCCCGGGGGCGCCGCACGCGCCACCCTCGGCAAGGAGGCGACGCTGGAGCAGTTGGCGGCGTTCAACCACGACATGGGCTACGACCGGCCCTGGATCCAGCAGTACGGCATGTACGTGCAGCGCCTGCTGCACGGCGACCTCGGCTACTCGTACCAGCTCAACCAGTCGGTCGTCGAGGCGATCAGCCAGCGGCTGCCGAAAACCATGGTGCTGTCGCTGCTGTCGACCCTGCTCGCCATCGTGCTGGCGATCCCGCTCGGGGTGATCCAGGCGGTACGCCGCAACCGCTGGCCCGACTACGCCATCACCTCACTGTCGCTGCTGGCGTACGCCACGCCCATCTTCTTCATGGGCCTCATGATGATCATCCTGTTCTCGCAGGTCTGGCCGATCCTGCCGCCGGAAGCGCCGCAAGGGTTCACAGTGGCGGAGGTGCTCGCCGATCCGGCCGGGCTGATCCTGCCCACGGTCACCCTCGCCATCGTCACCATCGCGGTCTACTCGCGGTACGTACGCTCCGCCATGGTCGACAACCTCAACGAGAACTACGTCCGCACCGCCCGCAGCAAAGGCCTCTCCGAGCGGCGGGTCGTGCTGCGGCACACCCTGCGCAACGGACTGTTCCCGGTCATCACGCTGCTCGGCATGTACCTGCCCGCGCTGTTCAGCGGGGCGCTGGTCGTCGAGTCGCTGTTCAACTTCCCCGGCATGGGGCAGCTGTTCTGGCAGGCGGCACTGAAGCGCGACTTCCCGATCCTGCTCGGGGTCACCGTCATCATCTCGATCGCGACGGTCATCGGCGCCCTCGTCGCCGACCTGCTCTACGCCGCCGTCGATCCCCGGGTCCGACTCCGCGGGAGCACGTCATGACCACACTCTCCGAGGCGGTCCGCCCAGGTGCCGCCCCCGACCAGCCGGCCGACGCGGCCGAGGCCCCGGTGCGCGGCCTCTGGCGGCAGGGGCTGATCGTCTTCTGCGAGAACCGGCTCGCCCTGGTCGGCCTGGGCCTGTTCGTCCTGCTGGCCGCGGTCTGCTTCCTCGGCCCGCTCTTCTACCACACCGACCAGGTGCACACGGACCTCACCGCCGTCCACCTGGCCCCGGGTGAGCAGGGGCATCCGCTCGGCACCGACGGGGTCGGCTACGACCAGCTGGGGCGGCTCATGCTCGGCGGTCAGACCTCGATCATCGTCGGGCTCGCCGCCGGGATCCTCGCCACCGCCCTGGGCACGCTCTGGGGCGCCGTCGCCGGGTTCGTCGGCGGATGGATGGACGCGGCGATGATGCGGGTCGTCGACGCGATGATGTCGATCCCGTCGCTGTTCCTGTTCATGCTGCTCGCCGCCATCGTCACCCCGAGCGTGCCGATGCTCATCCTCATCATCGGCGCCTTCGCCTGGCTGGGGCCGGCCCGGCTGGTCCGGGGCGAGGCACTGACCCTGCGTTCCCGCGAGTACGTCCAGGCCATGCGGGGCATGGGCGGCACCGGCGGCCGGGCGGTGCGCCGGCACATCGTGCCGAACGCCATCGGGACCGTGATCGTCAACGCGACCTTCCAGGTCGCCGACGCGATCCTCTACGTCGCGTACCTGTCCTTCCTCGGCCTCGGCGTCCCCCCGCCGGCGGCGAACTGGGGCGGGATGCTCTCCGACGGCCTCGCGGACACCTACAGCGGCCACTGGTGGCTGCTGTACCCGCCCGGAATCGCCATCATCCTCATCGTCCTCGCCTTCAACTTCATCGGCGACGGGCTGAGGGACGCCTTCGAGGTCCGCCTCCGGCGACGCTGAGCAGGAGCAGAAAATGAGCGAATCGACCGTTCGGAAGTCGCCGGCCGGGCAGCCGGCAGCGGTTCAGCCCTTGCTGGAACTGCGCGATCTCGACACCGACATCGCGCTGCGCCGCGGTACGGTGCACGCCCTCGACGGGGTCAGTCTCGAGGTCATGCCGGGGGAGACCCTCGGAGTCGTCGGCGAGTCGGGCAGCGGCAAGACGATGACGGCCCTGTCGATCATGGGTCTGCTGCCGCCCGGCGGCCGGGTCTCCGGCGGGCAGATCCTCTTCGAGGGCCGGGACCTGCGATCGTTGCCGGCCGACGAGGTACGCCGGACCCGTGGTGTCCGGATGGGCATGGTCTTCCAGGACCCGCTCACCTCGCTCAACCCGACCATGCGGATCGGGGTCCAGGTCGCCGAACCGCTGCGGGTGCACGAGCGAGTCGGCAGGGCGGAGGCCCGGGACCGGGCCATCGAGATCCTGCGCCGGGTCGGCATGCCGCGCCCGGAGCGGATCGTCGACAACTACCCGCACGAACTGTCCGGCGGGATGCGGCAACGCGTCGCCATCGCGATGGCGCTGGTCTGCTCCCCACGCCTGCTCATCGCCGACGAGCCGACCACGGCACTCGACGTCACCACGCAACGGCAGATCCTCGAACTCATCGACGACCTGCGGGAAGAGTTCGGGATGGCCGTCATCCTGGTCACCCATGACCTGGGAGTGATCGCCGGCCGCGCCGACCGGGTCGCCGTCATGTACGCCGGACGGGTGGTGGAGACCGCCGCGACCGAGCAGCTGTTCCGCTCGCCCCGGCACCGCTACACGGAGGCGTTGTTGGAAGCGCTCCCCGAGTCGGCGATCCGGGAGTCCGGCGCACACGCCCGGCTCTACAGCATCCCGGGACTGCCGCCGGACCTGTCCCGGCCCCTGACCGGCTGCCGGTTCGCGCCACGCTGCCGGCACGTCACCGACGAGTGCCGGACCACCGACGTGACCCTGTCGGCCGGCGGGCACCAGCACGCCTGTCTGCACCCGGTGCCCGCGGCGCCCGCCGCACCGGTCACCCTGCCGGCCCCGGTACGGCTCGAGCCGGCGCCGGAGCCGGCAGCCACGACGGCCGGAGCGGGCCAGCCGGCGGCGACGCCGGTCCTGTCGGTGCGGGAACTGGTCAAGAACTACGCGGCGCACGGCGGTGGGCTGCTGCGCCGGACCGCCGGACAAGTGAGCGCCGTGGCGGGTGTCTCGTTCGAGGTGGGCCCGGGGGAGACCTTCGGGCTGGTCGGCGAGTCCGGCTGCGGCAAGTCCACCGTGGGACGGCTGGCCGTCGGGCTGGAGCGGCCGACCGCCGGGCAGATCATGCTGGACGGCGTGGACATCGCCAGCCTGACCGGGCGGGAACGCCGCCGGATGCACCGGCAGGTCCAACTGATGTTCCAGGACAGCTACGCCGCGATGAACCCGCGGATGCGCGTCGACGCCATCCTCGCCGAACCGCTGGAGATCCAGAAGGTGGGCGACGGGACGGCCCGGCGGGCGCGGATCGCCACCCTCCTCGACCAGGTGGGACTGTCGCGGCGGGTCCTCGAGCGCTACCCCCACGAGTTCTCCGGCGGCCAGCTGCAGCGCATCGGGCTGGCCCGGTCGCTGGCCCTGCAACCCCGGCTGATCGTCGGGGACGAGCCGGTGAGCGCGTTGGACGTGTCGATCCAGGCGCAGGTCCTCAACCTCATGCGGGATCTGCAGCGTGAGCTTGGCCTGGCGTACGTCTTCATCAGCCACGACCTGTCCGTCGTCGACTACATGGCGGACCGGATCGGCGTCATGTACCTCGGCAAGCTCGTCGAGGTCGGTCCCGCCCGGGACGTGGTCCGGGCCGCTCGGCACCCGTACACGCAGGCGCTCATCGACGCCGTCCCCTCCGTCACGCCGAACGCCACGGCCGCGCGCGACGGCGTCACCATCCGGGGTGAGCTGCCCAGCGCGGTGAACCCGCCCACCGGGTGCCGGTTCCGGACCCGCTGCCCCCTGGCGCAGGAGATCTGCGAGACGGAGCCGCCGCTGGCCGGCGACGCGCACCAGGTGGCCTGCCACTTCCCGCTGCGCCCGGAGTCGAGCGAGCCGTCGGCGCGGGCCGGGGCGGCCGCATGACCGAGCGAAGCGAGGTCATCAACAGACTCAGCCCCACCGGTCAGGCCGACGACGAGCGAAGCGAGGAGGCGGCATGACCACGGTGGAGATCTGCGTGAGTGACGTGCCGACCGCGCTGGTGGCCGAGACGGCCGGGGCCGACCGGGTGGAACTCTGCGCCGATCTCGGGCAGGGCGGCACCACCCCCAGCCTGGGGACCGTCGAGGTCGCCCTGCGGACGTTGCGCAGGGTGGGGGTACGGGTCATGGTCCGTCCCCGGGGCGGCGACTTCCGGGTGAGCGAGGTCGAGGAGCAGGTCATGCTCGCCGACATCGAGGCCATCCGCGGCCTGCCCAATCCGCACGGTCTCGCGGTCGGGGTGGTGGTCGGTGCGGTCACCGCCGACGGTGGCCTCGACCTGACGGTGCTGCGGCGCCTGCTCGAGGCGGCGGGGCCGCTGCCGGTGACCGTGCACAAGGCCTTCGACGAGGTCGGCGACCAGCTGAAGGCGATCGAGGAGATCATCGACCTCGGGGCCGACGCGGTGCTCACCTCGGGCGGGGCGCCCACCGCGCTGGCCGGCGCCGCGCGGATCGCCGCACTGCGGCAGCGGGCCGGCGACCGGTTGCGGGTGATCGCCGGCGGCGGCATCCGATCGCACAACGTCCGGCAGGTGCTCGCGGAGACCGGGGCGCGGGAGGTGCACCTGCGGGCACCGGTGCGGCGCGACGGACGCGAGGCCACGGACGGCGACGAGGTACGCCGGGTCGTCGCCGCCACGCGTGCCCGTTGACGGGTCTGCCCAGCGGAGTGGCCGACCCCGGGCCAGCGGCCCATGGCGGCGCGGCGACCACGAGTTGACCGGCCAGGGGTGCGGTCATCGGTCCTTCGTGCCGGGCGGCGGGTGCCGTGCGCTCCGCCCGGCCGCCGGGGCGGCCGAGCGGAGCCGGTGCGGGGACCTCGGTCAGCCGAGGGTGGCGGTGTCGATGACGAACCGGTAGCGGACGTCGGAGGCGAGCACCCGCTCGTAGGCGTCGTTGATCTTGTCGGCGGAGATGAGTTCGATGTCGGCGCCGATGTGGTGTTCGGCGCAGAAGTCGAGCATCTCCTGAGTCTCGCGGATGCCCCCGATCATCGAGCCGGCGTAGGAGCGTCGAGCGCCGATCAGGGAGAAGACGTTGAGGGTCAGCGGCTCGGCCGGGGCGCCGACGTTGACGAGCGTGCCGTCGACCGCGAGCAGGCCGAGGTAGGCGTCGACGTCGATGTGCGCGCTGACCGTGTTGATGATCAGGTCGAACCGGCCGGCGAGCTGCTCGAAGGTGTCCGGGTCGCTGGTGGCGTGGTAGTGGTCGGCGCCCAGGCGGAGTCCGTCCTCCTGCTTCTTCAGCGACTGGGACAGCACGGTCACCTCGGCGCCCAGGGCGTGGGCGATCTTGACCGCCAGGTGCCCCAGCCCGCCGAGGCCGACGACGGCGACCTTCTTGCCGGGGCCGGCGCCCCAGCGGCGCAGCGGTGAGTAGGTGGTGATGCCCGCACACAGCAGCGGCGCGGCGGCCGCGAGGTCGATCCCCTCCGGCACCGACAGGACGAAGTCGGCATCGACCACGACGTGGGTGGCGTAGCCGCCCTGGGTGACGGTGCCGTCCCGGTCGACGCCTCCGTAGGTGGGCACCATGCCGTTGAGGCAGTACTGCTCGTCGCCGTTGCGGCAGTTCACGCAGTCCCGGCAGGCGTTCACCATGCAGCCGACCCCGACCCGGTCGCCGACCTGGTGCCGGGTGACCTCGGAGCCGACCTCGGTGACGATGCCGACGATCTCGTGGCCGGGCACCAGCGGGTAGGGCTGGGGTCCCCAGTCACCGCGGACGGTGTGGATGTCGGAGTGGCAGATGCCCGCGTACTTGATGTCGATGAGCACGTCGTTGGGGCCGACCTCGCGCCGCTCGATGAGCGTGGGGGCCAGCGGCTCGGACGGGCCGGGTGCTGCGTAGGCGTGAACACGCACGAGGTGTTGCTCCTGTTCTTCGTGGTCGAGCAGGTGGGTGTGTGAGCCGTCGGAACGGCGGTACCGCCATCCAGGGAACCTCGTCGGCGAACGGCCGGGGAGTCTCTGACGAAAGGTGTACTGGCAGAGCACCCCACAGCGAGCCGTGAGAGGTATGGGACAGGGGATCCGACCGAGCTGCCAGGGCAGCTCGGCCGGTGGGTGGATCACTCCGTGAAGGCGTTTTGTGCGTCGGCGTCCGTTTCCTGGGAGGCGGCCCAGGAGGCGAGCAGGCGTAGTGCGTCCTCGGAGGGGGAGTTGGGTTCGGCGGTGTAGATGGTGAGGGTGAGGCCGGGTTCGGCGACCATTTCCAGCGCTTCGTAGGCGAGGGTCAGGTCGCCGACGATGTGGTGGCGGAAGTTCTTGGCGCCGGTGCCGTGGTGTCGGACGTTGTGGGCTCCCCAGCGTTTCCGGAACTCGTCGCTGCAGGTGGAGAGTTCACCCACGAGGTCGTGGAGGTCCTTGTCGTGGGGGTCGCGGCCGGCTTCCGTGCGGAGAATGGCGACGCAGATGTCGGCGGCGACGTCCCATTCCGGGTAGAAGCGGTGCGCTTTCTCGTCGAGGAAGGTGTGCCGTGCGATGTTGGCGGGGCGCTGTGGCTGGGCGTACACCTCGGCGTAGAACGCTCGGGCGAGCCGGTTCGCGGCGAGCAGGTCCATGCGGCCGTTGCGCACGAACGCGAGGCCTTGGGTGACGGCGTCGAGGGCCCATTGCAGGCTGGGGCGCACCGACCATTGCCGCGCGGTGCGCCGGCGAGGCCGCATGAGGGCGCTGCTGCCTTCCGCGGCGCGGGCGAGGTCGAACAGGTGGGCCCGTTCTGCGTCGTCGAGTTGGAGCGCTCGTGCGATGGCGTTCAGCACACTCGGCGACACTCCGGCGAGGGAGCCTCGTTCGAGTTTCGAGTAGTACTCGATGCTCACGCCGGCCAGTAACGCGACTTCGCTGCGGCGCAGGCCCGGTACCCGCCGGTTCGTGCCGGCGGGCAGGCCCGCCTGCTCCGGGCTGATCTTGGCGCGCCGCGAGACGAGGAACTCGCGGACCTCCGTGCGGTTGTCCACGTCTCCGACGGTACGTGTCACGGCTGGCCGATGGGGTGCCCTGTCAGTACACCTTCCAGGAGAAACTCCCTGAACGGGCGCTGTCGCGGTTTGCTGGACGGCGAGGAACGCGCCGCCGCGTCCGGTGCGAATGACTCTCGTCGTCGAAGACGGGAAGCGGGCCCGGATGGCGGCATCATCCCGGCTTGCCCGGGTAGGCCGGAGAGGATAACAGGCCGGATCGCGGCCGGGCTTTCGGAAAGGAAGAACCTATGCGTGGTGTCGTCATGCACGCCCCCGGCGACGTCCGGGTGGAAACGCGGGAGGATCCCCGGATCCTGCTCCCGACCGACGCGATCATTCGCCTGTCCGCGACCTGTGTCTGCGGTTCGGACCTGTGGCCGTACCGGGGCATCGAAGCGGTCAAGGGGCCGTCCCCGATGGGCCACGAGTACGTCGGCGTCGTCCAGGAGGTCGGCAGCGAGGTCAGGAACATCAAGCCGGGCCAGTTCGTCATCGGCTCGTTCTTCGCCTCCGACAACACCTGCGTCATCTGCCAGGCCGGCTACCAGTCCTCGTGCATCCACCGGGAACTCGTCGGTGGGCTCGGCGCCCAGGCCGAGTACCTACGCGTACCCCTGGCCGACGGCACCCTGGTCGCCACGCCCGACACTCCCTCGGACGACCTGATCCCGAGCTTCCTCGCCGCCTCCGACGTGCTCGGCACCGGCTGGTTCGGCGCGGTGGCCGCCGAGGTCGGCCCGGGCAAGACCGTCGCGGTGGTCGGTGACGGGGCGGTCGGGTTGCTCGCCGTGCTGGCGGCCAAGCAGCTCGGCGCGGAACGCATCATCGCGATGAGCCGGCACGAGCCGCGCCAGAAGCTCGCGGCGCAGTACGGCGCGACCCATATCGTCACCGAGCGCGGCGATGACGGCGTGGCGCGGATCAAGGACCTCACCGACGGCCTCGGGGCGCACTCGGTCATCGAGGCGGTCGGCACCCAGGAGTCGATGATGCAGTCCATCCGCGCCACCCGTCCCGGCGGCCACGTCGGCTACGTCGGCGTCGCCCACGGAGTCGAACTGCCCGGCGAGGAGTTGTTCTTCTCCCACGTGCACCTGCACGGCGGCCCCGCACCGGTACGCCGGTTCCTGCCCGAGCTGATCGATCTGATCTGGAGCCGGCAGATCGACCCCGGCAAGGTCTTCGACCTCACCCTCCCCCTTGAGCAGGCCGCCGAGGGGTACCAGGCCATGGATGAGCGTCGCGCCATCAAGGTCCTCCTCAATCCCTGACGACGTGCGCCGCGCGGAGCGGGTGGCCGCCCTGGCGGCGCACACGCGGCTGAACGACCTGGAACCCGGAAGGAACCAGTAATGGGCACGACGGCTGACGGCAGCTTCGGTCACGCCCTGGTTGTCGACGGCGGCCAGACCGCCTGATTCCACACAGGAGGAAATCTTGGAGATTCTGACCAGGCAGCCGTCGGTCAAGGGGCCGGCCGAGTGGTTCACCGGGGACGTCTGGTTCGACCAGATCGTTCCGATGACCGGGCCGTCCATCGGCCGGTGCAACGCCGTGCACTTCGCCCCCGGCGCGCGCACCGCATGGCATCGGCACGCCAACGGGCAGGTGCTGCACGTCACCGAGGGCGTTGGGCTGACCCAGTCGCGCGGCGGCGAGGTCGTCGTCATCCGCCCGGGCGACACCGTCTGGTGTCCGCCCGGCGAGTGGCACTGGCACGGTGCCGCCCCTGAACAATTCATGACCCACCTGGCCATCTGGGACGGCCTCATCCCAGGGCAGGACGGGCCGGAAACGCAGTGGGGCGAGCACGTGACCGACGACGAGTACCGCCGGCAGCCCGCGTGACCACCTGCCGCCGGCCGCGTCGTCCCGCGGCCGGCGGCCCGTCTATCGACCATCAGGAGGAAGACGGACATGTCCGAGACCACTCAGCAGAGCTCCGCCCGGAAGATGCTCGGCACCTTCGCGCCGAAGCTCGTCTCCCTCACCGACGACGTGCTCTTCGCCGACGTCTGGGAACGCGCCGACCTCGCGCCTCGCGACCGCAGCCTGATCACCATCGCGGCCCTGGTCGCCGGGGGCAACACCGAGCAGTTGCCGTTCCACCTCAACCTCGGCAAGCAGAACGGCCTCACGCAGGCCGAGATCGTCGAGGCCATCACCCACCTGGCGTTCTACACCGGGTGGCCCCGGGCCATGTCCGCCATCGCAGTGGCCAAGCAGACCTTCGAGGGCTGACCGTAGCGCCAGCCAGCGGTGTGCCGTCCAGCGTGGTCGACGTCCCCGAAGGTGCGCCGGGTGCCGTCTCCGCCACCCTCCTGTCATCGTGCGCGGGACAAGGAAGCGACGGTGCCCCGGTGACACGTGCCTGGTTCACCTGGCCGACTGTGCCGGGATTCTGACCTCCGGATCGGCGCGGAGCACGTCGACGGCCAGGGCTCGCACCGCGGCTTCGTCCACGTCGACGCCCAGGCCGGGTCCGGTGGGCACCGCGGCGACCCCGTCGCATACCTCGACCGTGTGCCCTCCCGTATAGGTGGACTCGATGAACTGTCGGCCGTTGAGGTCGACCGGCGTGTCGATGCCGAATGCCGAGAACAGATGCAGCGACGCGGCGAAGCCGAGGTCGGAGTCGGTGAGGCCGGAGCCCATCAGCCGCACCCCGCTGTCCTCGGCGAGGGCGCACATCCGCCGGGAGAGCGCGAGGCCACCGCTGCGCTGGACCTTGGCGATCGCGACATCGACCGCATCCAGGCGTACGAAGGTGGCGAGGTCGCTGGGGTGCCGCAGGCTCTCGTCGAGCGCGACCGGCACGGGGGAGTGCTCCCGCAGCCGCCGTAGGCCGGTGATCTGGTTGGCCGGCAACGGCTGCTCGAAGGCGGTGACGTCGAGTTCGGCGAGCCGGCGGGCCACCTGTAGTGCCTGGTCGACCTGGTACGCCTGGTTGGCGTCCACCCAGATCGCCGCGTTCGGCGCCGCTCGGCGTACCGCCTCGACGAACGCGATGTCCTGCTCGATCCCGGCCAGCCCGATCTTGACCTTGAAAGCGGTGTATCCGAGGGCGTGGCCCTCCGTGACGCTGTCGGCGACCGCCTCAGGGGTCTTGGCGGAAATGATCCAGCCCAGTGGGATCCGTTCGGCGCGACGTTGCCCCCAGAGCGCTCCGAGCGGGACGCCGACCGCCCGTCCGATGAGGTCGTGCAGGGCGATGTCGAGGGCCGACTTCGCGATCGGCGCACCGATCGTGAAGCCGCGGTTGATGACCCGGTCGAACGTGGCCGTTATCGCGTCGAGGTTCCACGCCGGGACGCCGAGGACCGCGGGCGCCAGGTAGCGGTCGAGCGTGGTGACGATGCTCTCGGTGGTTTCGTAGGTCCAGGACGGTGTCGGAGTGGCTTCGCCCCAGCCGACGACGCCGCCCGCGGTCACCTTCACCAGCACCCGCCGGCTGGGCTGCCCGACCGTCGCGACGGTCCCCCCGGCGATCTCGAACGAACGGATCGTCGGGAGTTCGACCACAAAGGTCTCCACCCGCTCCACGACGAGACCGTCCAGTGCCCCGGCGTGCTCGGGCCCATGAGTTGGCATGCCGTACCCCACCTCTTCCGTGGCATCTATTTAGGAATGAATTCATTCCTTGCAATCGCTGGTATCCGGAAGCTTACCGCCCGAACGAGCGGCGTAAAGCAGGGAAAATTCTTGTCGGGAGAGGATTGACGCAGGGACATCTACTGCTCAAGAATCGTCAGCCATGACCGGCAACGATGGTTTGGATTCATTCCCTCAAGGGACGAAATTCCGAACCCTGGCAGCCCACCTCCGGCAGCAGATCGCCGAAGGTCGGTGGTCGGTCGACGCGCGCCTGCCCACCGAGCAGGAGCTCGCGCAGACCCACGAGGTAGGGATCAACACGGTCCGCCGCGCCATCAACCTGCTGGTGGACGAGGGGTTGGTCCGCCGTCGCCAGGGCTCCGGCACCTACGTGGTGGCGATACCGGCGCAGGCCGGGCGCAGCGCCCGCTTCGTCGGCGTGCTCGTACCGTCCACCTCGTACTTCTACCCGCGCGTGATCGAGGGGATCGAGCGGGTGATGACCGCTGCCGGCGTCCGGATCGTCCTCTCCAGCTCCGAGTACGACCCGGACCTGGAGGCGCAGCAGATCAACCAACTGCTCGGCGCGGACGTCGACGGCCTGCTGCTCGTGCCCAACCTGCACCTGATCGAGAACCCGCAACGGTACGTCGACCGGCTGCACCGGCTGCCGGTCCCCTACGTGCTGGTCGAACGGCGACCCCCGGAGCCAGCACCGGACGACGCGACACCGTACGTGTGCACTAACCACCTCGGCGGGGGCTACGCGGCGGTACGGCACTTCGTCGAGTTGGGGCACCAGCGGATCGGGCACCTCGGCCGGATCCGGACCGCGACCGCCGACATGGTGGCCGGGGGCTTCGACCGTGCGGTCAGGGACCTCAACCTGCCGCGGATCCCGGCCGCGGTGGTGCGGCGCGAGGAGTGGTCCCCTGACGAACTCGCGGCCTACGCACAGATCTGCCAGGACAACGAGATCACCGCGGTGTTCTGCCTCGGCGACCGGGACGCCGCGGGACTACTGCCACACGCGCGCCGGCTCGGACTGACCGTGCCCGACCGGCTGGCGGTGATCGCCTACGACGACGAGGTCGCGGACCTCGGCGAGGTGCCACTCACGGCCATCTCCCCGCCGAAGACCGAGGTGGGCAAGCTCGCCGCCGAGGTCCTGCTGCGACGCATCGAGCAGGGCGTCTCGGCGCCCGTCCACCAGATCCAACTGCAACCACGCCTGGCGGTCCGGGCCTCGTGCGGCGCCGCCGCCCGCGACCGGTAGTCCGTGACCGGCCGAAGGCCGGGCGGAGACGCCGTTCAGCCGAGACCGCTGCCCGCTGGGCGACCAACAAAGGAGATCCACGATGAGGATGCAACGCTTCTCGCCGGGCCGGCGTCTCGTCGCCCTGGCAGGTGTAGCGGCGCTCGCGGCGACGATGTTCGGTTGTGGCGCGGGCTCCGAGGAGAGCGACGGCCGGGTGACCATCAGGCTGGGCTACTACGCCGAGGCGGGCGGCCCCGCCGACAAGACGATGCGCTCGCTCGCCGACGAGTTCATGAAAGCGAACTCCGGCATCAAGCTGGAACTGGAGTCGGCACCGTACACGGACTTCTTCAAGCGGCTGCGCACCCAGCTCGCGGGCGGTCGGGGGCCCGACGTGTGGCTCTCCGACGGCGTGCTGGTGCAGGAGTACGCCGGCCGCAACAGCCTGCGCGACCTCAGCGACTTCGTGAAGACGATCAACACCGACGACTACTACGGCGTGGACCTCAACCGTGACTCCGACAGCCACGTCTACGGCTTCCCCCAGGGCGCGCAGACCCCGGTGCTCTTCTACAACAAGAAGATGTTCGCGGACGCGGGTGTCGCGGAGCCGACCGGCGACTGGACGTACGACGATCTCACCGCCGCCGCGAAGAAGCTGACCCGGGACACCAACGGTGACGGCAAGCCCGACGTGTGGGGGATGCGCGTCTACTCGCCCGGCTTCACCGAGAGCTGGTGGCCGATGATCAAGGCCTTCGGCGGCGACATCGTCGCCGACGGGGGGCGCAAGGTCGTCATCGACAGCCCGCAGAGCCGCGCGGGGCTGGACTGGATGCTGAACGCGATGTACACCGAGAAGGCCGGCCCGGACGTGGTCACGACCAAGGCGCTGGGCAGCCCGCACACGATGTTCGCCAGCAGCCGCGTGGCCATGCAGTTCGGCATCTACGCCCGTACCATCCCGGCGAACGCGGCGAAGATCGACTTGGGCGTGGCGCCGATGCCGAAGGGTCCGGCGGGTCGGGGCAACGTGGCGATCGCGAACTCCTGGGTGGTCAACAAGGCCGCGAACCAGCGGAAGGCCGAGGCCGCCTGGAAGTGGATCACGTACTTCGCCTCCGAGAAGCCGCAGACCACCTGGGCCGGGATCGGCGAGGCGATCCCGATCAACAAGAAGGTGGCCGCGTCCGACGTGTTCCTGAAGCCGGGTACCCCGCCGGCCAACCGGCAGGCGTTCCTCGACGCTCTCGCCGAAGCCGACGACCTCGGGCTCAACCCGGTGTGGACCGAGTACACCACGGCCGTGGCGAACCAGATCGACCGAGCGCTGGCCAAGGAGAAGCCCGTCGGTGACGCGCTGACCGACGCCCAACGGGATGCCCAGCAGATCATCGACCGGTTCTACGCGAACAAATGAGTCAGCCCCGCCAGGCCGAGGGAGGAGGTGGCGCGCTGTGACGACCATCGAGGACCGAGTGGAACAGGGGCGTCGCCCCTCCCTCGGTGACGGAAGGAGAGACGGGGGCGAGCGGCCGGGCTTCGGTCAGCGGGCTTGGGCGACCGTGTTCGCCTTCCCGTACCTGGCACACCTGGTGGTGCTGACCGCGTGGCCCGTGCTGGCGCTGGCCTACTTCAGCCTCACCGACTACGACACGCTCTCCTCCCCGAGATGGGTGGGGCTGGACAACTTCCGCCGCCTGTTCGGCGACGAGGCGTTCTGGCGATCACTGCTCAACACCGCCTACTTCGCGGTGCTGTTCGTGCCCACCCAGACGATCCTCGCGCTGCTGCTCGCGGTGGCGCTGAATCAGCGCCTGCGTTGGATCTCGTGGCTCCGCAGCGCGTACTTCGTGCCGGTCGTCTCGTCCTGGGTCGTCGTGGGGTACGTCGCCGACGCGGTCTTCAACCCGCAGTTCGGGATGGCCAACACCGTGCTGGGGTGGCTCGGCCTGCCCCCGGCGACCTGGCTGCAGAGCCCGGTGCTCGTCATCCCCACGCTCGCTCTGGTCGCGGTGTGGAAGGGCGTCGGCTACATGATGGTGCTCTTCCTCGCCGGACTGCAGAACATCCCGGAGGAGCTGTACGAGGCCGCCAAGATCGACGGCGCGTCGGCCTGGCAGCGGTTCCGCCGGGTCACCCTGCCCGGCATTTCCGGAACGACGTTCCTCGTCCTGGTCCTCTCGACGATCACCACCCTGCAGGCATTCGAGCAGGTCTACGTGATGACCGGACCGATGCGGGGCCAGCCCGCCGGCCAGCCGAACGGGGCGAGCGAGATGACGGTGCTCTTCATGTACCAGCAGGGTTTCGAGTTCTTCAACATGGGCTACGCGTCCGCGGTGGCGTGGGTGCTGTTCGCGCTGATCTTCATCCTGACGATGGTCCAGCTCCGGCTGCAGAAGAAGTGGGTGCACTATGCCTGACACCGGTCAGCGCGGCCGGGCCCGGCAGCGCCGCAACCGGCCGGGCCGTTGGATCGCCTACGTGTTCCTCGGCCTCGGCGCGGCGGTGATGGTCGTCCCGTTCGTCGCCTCCGTCGCGAACTCGTTGAAGAACTTCGCGCAGTACGTCGCGGTGCCGCCGATCTGGGTCCCCGATCCGCCAGCCTGGTCCAACTACAGCCAGGTGTGGGAACGCGCACCCTTCGGCCTGTACGCCTGGAACAGCTTCCTCATCGCGGCCCTCGCCGTGGTCGGCAACGTGGTCACCAGCGCGATGGTGGGTCACGCGCTGGCCCGGATGAAACTGCCGGGCAAGGAGGTGCTGCTCGCCGCGGCGCTCGGCACCCTGATGCTGCCCACCGTCGTGACGATCATCCCCAACTTCATCCTGTACAAGCACCTCGGTTGGCTCGACACCATGCTGCCGCTGGTGGTGCCGTACTGGCTGGCGACGCCGTTCGGGATCTTCCTGATGCGCCAGACATTCCTCGCGATCCCGCGCGACTTCGAGGAGGCGGCGGCGCTCGACGGGGCCAACCCGTGGCAGGTGTTCTGGCGGGTCCACATGCCACTCGCCAAGCCGGCGCTCGCGACCCTCGGCGTCTTCACCTTCATGGCGTCCTGGGGTGCCGTGCTCGAGCCCACGATCTACCTCACCTCGCCGGAGAAGTACACCCTGCCCATCGGGGTGATGAGCCTGCAGGGCCAGTTCATGGGCAACGACCAGCTCGTCACCGCCGCCGCGCTGATGTCGCTCGTGCCCATGCTGCTGCTGTTCCTGCTCGCCCAGCGCTACTTCGTCCGCGGCGCGATGGCCAGCGGCCTCAAGGGCTGATCAGCGGTCGCCTGCCGCCCCGCTGCCAGCGACGGCGCACGGGCAGGAGACCGTCCCGAGCGGCCCGGTCCGCCCTCGTCCTACCGACAACACCCGTCCTGATCGAAAGGAACGTGCAGTGACCGAAACATGGGGGAACCGACCATTCCGCGTTGGGGTGGTCGGCGCGGGCAGCGTCGCCGCGCTGCACCTCGACGCGGCCGCCGGCCTGCCCGAGGTCGAGGTCGCCGCGGTCTGCGACGTGCGGCTGCCGGCCGCCGAGCAACTCGCGGCCGGGTTCGGGGCCCGCGCGTACGCCGACCACACCGCGATGTTCGCCGCCGGCGGCCTCGACGGGGTGCTGGTCACCGCGCCGCACTCGCTGCACGCACCGATCACCGTGGACGCCGCCGCAGCCGGGCTGCACGTCCTGGTGGAGAAGCCGATGGCCACCACCCTCGAAGACGGCCAGCGGATGATCGACGCCTGCGCCACCCACGGCGTACGGCTCGCCGTGGGGCACGTGCTGCACTTCCTGCCGACCGTACGCGAGGCGTGGCGGATCCTGCGGTCGGGAAGCCTCGGCCAGCCAGTGGTGATCACCGAGCGGCGTACCGCGCGGTACGAACGCGGATCCCGGCCGGACTGGTTCTTCGACCCGGTGCTCGCCGGCGGCGGCATCCTGATGAACGTCGGCACCCACAGCATCGACAAAGCCCAGTGGCTCGGCGACGCACCCGCCACCAGCGTGCACGGGTACGTCTGGAACCGGCCGGGCGCCGAGGTCGAAACCGAGTCGGTCGGCCTGCTGGAGCTGGCCAACGGGGTACGGGTCGTGCTCTCGGTCACCGGCACCGGCCTGCCGTTCCGGGACGAGACCGAGGTCGTGTGCGAGCACGGCGCGCTGCGGCTGTCTCGGAGCGACGGCCTGTGGACGTACCGGGGGGAGGACGCGGTGCAGGTGGTCGCGCCCGAGCAGGACGACATCGTGGTGGCGTTCCGGGAGCAGTTGGCGGACTTCGTCGCGAGCTGCCGCGACGGCCGGGCGCCGGCGGTCGACGCGGCATACGGGCAGTCGGTCGTGGCCACCGCGCTCGCGCTGTACGAGTCGGCCCAACGCGTCGACCCCGTACGGATCCCGCGGTTCACCGTGGAGGCGGCGGCATGAGCGGCGTCGACACCGTACCGGCATGGGCGGCGGGCCGGCTCGCGTTCAGCACCCTCGGCTGTGCCGCAGAGCCGGTGGAATCGGTGCTGGAGCTGGCCCGGCGTACCGGCTGCCACGGGGTGGAGCTTCGCTGCGCCGAGGGTGAGCCGGTCGCGCCCGACACCCCGGCCGCGACGCTGCGGGAGATCGGGAAGCGGTTCGCGGACGCGGGCGTCGAGCCGATCTGCGTCGCCTCCTACGTGCGCATCGCGGCACCGGACGGAGATCCGGTCACCGACCTGCTCCACCACGTCGAGATCGCCGAGCAACTCGGCGCCCGCTACGTGCGGGTCTTCGGCGGCCGGGACGGCCAGGCCGACCCGCATCCGGCGGCGGTGCGGCGGCTCGGCGAAGTGGCCCGGAGGATCGAGGGTGGGCCGGTGACCGTCCTGCTGGAGACCCACGACGTGTTCTGCTCGGCGCGCGCCGTCGCGGCGGTGCTGGCCGAGGTCGGTTCGCCCGCGGTGGCCGCCCTGTGGGACGCGGTGAACCCGTGGCGGGTGGGGGAGAGCGCCCGAGAGGCGGCCGACGCGCTGGCGCCGTGGCTGCGGCACGTACAGCTCAAGGACGTCCGCGCGACCGACGACCTGGCCCCGGTGCTGCCGGGGCACGGCACGGTCCCGCTGGGCCAGATCCTCACCGAGCTCGACCGGCTCGACTACCGGGCCTGGCTGTCCCTGGAGTGGGAACGGGCCTGGTTCCCGGAGGCGCCGCCGCTGGACGAGGCGCTCGGCGCGTTCCGGGCGGTGCTCGCGGCGCACCAGGCGGCGCAATGACCTCGTTGATCCCGTATCCCGCGGCGATCCGCAAGCACCCCGGTACGCTGCGCGTCGCCGGACCGGTGCCGGTCGCCGCCGGGCCGGAGGCCGAGGGGGTCGCCGACTGGCTCGCGGAACTGCCCGGGTTCACCCGCGCCGTGGTGTCCGACGCCCCGGTACGCCTGGCCGTCGACGACCGCCTGCCCCCGGAGGGCTACCGGCTCACCATCGACGAACGTGGGGTGGAGATCACCGGAGGGGCACCTGCCGGGGTGTTCTACGGCGCCCAGACGCTGCGCCAGCTGGTGCCGGACGGCGCGTCCGGCCGGACCGTCAGCCTCCCGTACCTCGAGGTCACCGACGCCCCCCGGTTCGGCTGGCGCGGCGCGATGCTCGACGTGGCGCGGCACTTCATGCCCAAGGAGTTCGTGCTGCGCTTCATCGACATGCTGGCGCTGCACAAGCTCAACGTGCTGCACCTGCACCTCACCGACGACCAGGGCTGGCGGCTGGAGATCCCGCGCTACCCGCGGCTGACCGAGATCGGGGCGTGGCGAGCCGCGACCCTGGTCGGACACGCCCGGCAGACCCCCCGCCGCTACGACGGGGTACGGCACGGCGGCTACTACACGCAGCAGGACATCCGGGAAATCGTGACGTACGCCGCGACGCGGTTCGTCACCGTCGTCCCCGAGATCGAGGGCCCCGGCCACTCGCAGGCGGCGATAGCGGCATACCCGCAGCTCGGCAACACCCGCCGCCAGCTCGACGTCTGGACCGACTGGGGGATCAGCGAGCACGTGCTCGACATCTCCGAGACGACGCTCGGGTTCTACCGCGACGTGCTCGACGACGTGATGGCCCTGTTCCCCGGGAACTACCTGCACCTCGGCGGCGACGAGTGCCCCACCGGGCAGTGGCGGGCCAACCCGGCCGCCATGGCCCGTCTGGCGGAGCTGGGACTGCCCGACGAGCGGGCCCTGCTCGGCTGGTACGTGGGGCAGCTCGCCAGCTTCGTCACCGCCCGCGGCCGCCGCCCCGTCTTCTGGTACGACACCGACACCGCGCTGCGGGTGCCGAACGCGATCGCGATGCCGTGGCGGGGCGACGGCGCGGCAACGGCGGCACACCAGGACGGCCACGACGTGGTGCTCGCCTCCCACGAGCACCTCTACCTCGACTACTACCAGAGCCCGGACCAGGACACCGAACCGCTCGCGATCGGCGGGCACACGCCGCTGGAGCGGGTGTACGAGTTCGACGCCGACCGACCCGCCGGTGCGCTCGGCGCCCAGTGCCAACTGTGGACCGAGTACATGCCGCGGCCGGAGGACGTGGAGCGCATGGCGTTTCCCCGGCTCTGCGCGTTCAGCGAGACCGTGTGGTCGACCGCGCCCCGGCACTCCTTCGCCAGCTTCCGCGACCGGCTCACGGCGCACCTGCCCCGCCTCGCCGCGGCGGGCGTGAGGTACCGGCCACTCGGCGCCATCCCATCGCCCCGCACCGAGCAACCGCCATCCCTCAAGGAGGCACCGACCGATGCCCACTTACGCGGGTGACGCCCCGCCGCGCAGCCTGGCCGCCCTCGGGGAGGCCCTCGCGACGCCCAGCCAGGAGGTGGTGGAGAGCCTGGCGCGGGTGGACGGCGACCTGATGCTCCTCGGCGTCGCCGGAAAGCTGGGACCCGAGCTGGCCCTGATGGCGCGGCGCGCCCTGGACCGGGCAGGCCGGCCGGCCCGGGTCATCGGGGTGGCCCGCAATCCCGGGCCCGAGCTGGTCGAGCGGTTGCGCGGCGGGGGCGTGGAGCTGCTGCGCGCCGACCTGCTCGACGACGCGGCGCTCGCCGGCCTGCCCGACGTGGCGAACATCGTCTACCTGGCCGGCCGGAAGTTCGGCACCGACGGCGCCGAGCACCAGACCTGGGCACTCAACACCTACCTTCCCGGGCGGGTCGCCGAGCGGTTCCGTGACTCGCGGATCGTCGCCTTCTCCACCGGCAACGTCTATCCCCTGATGCCGGTGGTGAGCGGCGGCGCCGACGAGGCGACGCCACCGGGCCCCGTCGGCGAGTACGCACAGTCGTGTCTGGGCCGGGAGCGGGTGTTCGAGCACTTCTCACACCGGTATGGCACCCGGATGGCGATCGTACGGCTGAACTACGCGGTCGAACTCCGGTACGGAGTGCTGTTGGAGATCGCGCGTGCCGTGTATCGGGGCGAGCCCGTCGACCTGCGGATGGGCAACGTCAACGTGATCTGGCAGGGCGACGTCAACGCCGCCACTCTCCGGCTCTTCGAGCACTGCACGGCGCCGCCGTTGGTGCTCAACCTGGCCGGCCCCGAGACCGCGTCCGTGCGCTGGATCGCGCAGCGTTTCGGCGAGCTGTTCGGGGTGCCCCCGGCATTCACCGGGGCAGCGGAACCCACCGCGTTGCTCTCCAACGCCGCGCGGGCGAACGAGCTGTTCGGCTACCCCAGCGTTCCGCTGCGCACGCTGATCGAGTGGACCGCCGAATGGGTGCTCGGCGGCGGCGAAACCCACGGCAAGGACACCCACTTCCAGGAGCGAGAGGGGCGTTTCTAATGTCGGCAGCACTACCGGTGGACGTCGGCTCGGCGCTGCGCGAGGGCGTCGTGATCCCGGCCCACCCGCTCGCGCTCGACGCCACCGGGCGGCTCGACGAGCGCCGACAGCGCGCGCTGAGCCGGTACTACCTGGAGGCCGGGGCGGGCGGCCTGGCGGTCGGGGTGCACACCACCCAGTTCGCGATCCGGGAGGCCGGCCTTCTCGAACCGGTGCTACGGATCGCCGCGGACACCGTGCGGGAGGCGCCGCGCGACCGGCCGGTGGTGCTGGTCGCCGGAGTCTCCGGCACCACCGACCAGGCGGTCGCCGAGGCGAAGCTCGCCGCCGACCTCGGCTACCACCTCGCCATGGTGATCCTGCGCGGGTTGGTGGAGCTGACGGACGACGAACTCATCGCACACATCGCGGCAGTCGGCGAGGTGCTCCCGGTCTTCGGCTTCTACCTCCAGCCCGCGGTCGGCGGCCGGACGCTCGGATACGACTTCTGGGCTCGACTCGCCGAACTGCCCTGCCTGGCGGCGATCAAGATCGCGCCATTCGACCGGTACCGCACCCTCGACGTGGTCCGGGCGGTCTGCGAGTCCTCACGAGCGGCGGAGATCGCGCTCTACACCGGCAACGACGACAACATCATCGTCGACCTGCTCACCACGTACCGCTTCCCGGTGAACGGCGGCCAGGTCAGCAAGCGGATCGTGGGTGGGTTGCTCGGCCAGTACGCCGTGTGGACCCGCCGCGCGGTGGAGCTGTTCGAGCGGGCCCGCGAGGCGGCGCGGACCGGACAGCTCGACGAGGAACTGCTCACGACGGCCGCGAGGTTGACCGACGCCAACGCCGCCGTCTTCGACGTCGCCAACGGCTTCGCCGGCTGCGTCGCCGGCATCCATGAGGTGCTGCGGCGCCAGGGCCTGCTGGACAACGTCCGGCTGCTCGACGAGCAGGAGCGGCTCTCCCCGGGGCAGGCGGCGGAACTCGACCGAGTGATCGGGGCGTACCCCGACCTGCAGGACGACGCGTTCGTCGCCGCGCACCTGGACCGCTGGCTCGACACATAGCAGGAGCAGCCATGATCCTCCCCCACGCCCTCCTGGCCGCCGTACTGGCGGTGGCCTCGGTCCCGCCGGCGGTGCCACCGTCCGGGGCGCACCCGGCGCAGACGCGCACCGCCGCGGTGCCGCAGGAGTTCTTCGACGACTTCAGCTACACCGGTCCCGCGGATCCGGCGTTCGCCGGGTTCGGGTGGACCGCGCGCACCGGCGGTGGCGGGCCCGGGGTGTCGGGTGCCACGTGGAGCGCCGACAACGTCTCCATGGTGGGCTCCGGCGCCGACCGGGTGATGCGGCTCGCCGCCACCAGCCAGGGCACCGGCCAGACGACCACCCAGGCGTCGGTTGCCCAGGGGCAGCGGTTCTTCGAGGGCACGTACGCGACCCGGATCCGGTTTACCGACGCACCGGAGAGCGGGCCGGACGGCGATCAGGTGGTCCAGACCTTCTACACCATCTCGCAGCTCAACCACCCACTGGATCCGAACTACAGCGAACTCGACTACGAATACGTCCCCAACGGGGGCCTCGGGTCGGCCGGCACCGCGTTGCAGATGGTGACCTGGGAGACGTATCAGGACAGCCCGTGGGATCCCCGGGCGCTCGAAACCGTCCTGTCCCGAAGCCACGACGGATGGCACCTGCTCAAACTCGACGTGACCGGCGGCGAGGTGCGGTACTACATCGACGGCGTGCTGGTCGCCAGTCACGGCGGTGACTACGCCCCCGAGGCGTTCATGTTCCTGAAGTACGCCGTGTGGTTCGCCAACGGTGGCCTGGTCTCCTCGTCGACGTCCCGCAGGTACGTCCTCGACGTCGACTGGGTCTACCACGCCCGGGATTCCTCGCTCACCACCACCGAGGTGCAGTCCGCGGTCGCCGGGTTCCGGGCGGGGGGCATCCCGCGCAGGGACACCCTGGTGCCGCGGACCGTGGTCGCCGCGGATGCACACGTGCGCAGCGGCACGTACGCCGACACGAACTTCGGGCCGGCCACCGCGCTGGAGGTCAAGGACGCCCCCAACGCCGCCGACCCCAACGTGGATCGGTTGACCTACCTGAAGGCCGGCCTACCCGGCGTGCCGGCCAGTTCCGCCTGGCTCCATCTGCACGTCAGTTCGGTCGCTCCGGGGGCCGGTCCGGTCCCGATCGGCGTCCGCGTGCTCACCGACGACAGTTGGTCGGAGTCGACGATCACGTGGAACAACCGGCCCACCGCGGGAGCCACCCTGCTGGGCACGCTGCAGGTGACGGCACCCGGGTGGTACGCGATCGACGTCACCAGTGCCGTGAACAGCAATCTCAACGACGGTCAGATCAGCTTCCGACTCGGTGACGACTCGGTCGCCGACCGGCTGCTGGTCATCGATTCCCGCGAGTACGGCGCGGGCACCGAGCCGTACCTCCTCATCTCCTGAACCCCCCTGAGAGGAGCACCCCCGTGTCCCTGATCCGACGCAGGTCGTGGCCATCCGCGCTGGCGCTGTCCGCCGCCGTGCTGGCCGCTCTGCTGCTGCCGCCCGGGCAGCCCGCCTCCGCCGCCGCGCCCTCGGTCACCATCGACTCGCACACCAGCGGCGACGCGGTGCCGGCCGGGACCGTCCGCCTGTCCGGCAGCTACACCGACGCGTACGAACTGAGCATCGTGCTCGACGGACGCACCACCCCGCCGGTGCACACCGTCGACCCGGACGGCGACGACACCGGCACCTGGTACTACGACCTGAACACCACCGGCGTGGACGGTGAGATCGAGGTCGCGGTGCGCGCCAAGCGAACCGACACCCGCTACGGTGTCTGGTCCCCGTTCGTCACGCTGCGGGTGGACAACCCCGCCGCCAACGTCCCGGTCGTGGCGGTGACCAGCCCCGACGACGGCGGCACGGTGCGGCAGCCGACGCCGATCCGCGTCTCGGTCGCCGCGCGTAACGACGTACGCGAGGTGTCGGTGCGCGTCAACGGCGGCGCCTGGCTGCGGGCGCTCGGGGCGAAGGACACCTACACCTATCTGTGGGATCCCCGCGAACTCGGCGACGCCATGGCGAGCATCGAGGCCAGAGCGGTCGACGCAAACGGCAACACCGGATACAGCCCGACCATCTACGTCACGGCCGGCGCGGGCGCTGCCGAGCCGGTACGGGTCGGCCCGCAGGACCGGGCGATGTGGATCTGGGAGCGGGCGTCATACGGCCTGATCCTGAACCCCGGATCCCGCCGGCTGCTCGCGACCACGGCGCGCGACACCGACACCTTCGGCTCGCGGCCGATCACCACGCTCTACGTCGGCGTGGACCGCTACGGCGACCTGGACATGCTCTACGACAAGCGCGCCGAGGTGCGGGACTTCCTGAGCTGGGCCCACGCGCAGGGCTTCACGGTCTACGCCACAATCGCCGGCGGCACCCAACCACCGTTCCTCGGCGGGCTGAAGCGCTACCACCCCCGCGCGGTCCGGGAAATGGAGAAGATCCTCAACTACAACCTCGCCTCCCGGCCGGGGGAACGGTTCGACGGGGTCAACGTGGACATCGAACCCTACATCTATCCCGGGTTCGCAGCCGAAAAGCCGGCCCTGCAACTGCAGTGGCTCGAGGTCCTGGAGCAGATGATCCAGCGCAGGAACGCGGCGGGTTCGTCGCTGGCGTTCGGCCCGGCGATCCCGCGCTGGCTGGACGTCAACACGTGCTGCACCGACATCACCTGGAAGGGCGCCACCAAACCGCTCAGCGAACACATCCAGGACCTGACCGACTACATCTCGATCATGGACTACCGGGACACCGCGGAGGGCTCGGTCGGCATCATCGCCCAGGCGCAGTCCGAGATCGCGTACGCCGAGGCGATCGGCAAGCCGAACTCGGTGGTGATCGGGGTGGAGACGCTCGACATCGCCTGGAGCGGCGACCCGGAGACCATCACCTTCCGCGAGGAGGGACGCGCCGTCGCCGAGCGCGAGCTGCGCAAGGTGTACGACGCCTTCGCCGGCAGCCCGGCATTCGGCGGCATCGCGATGCACCACTACGACTCCATCCGCTGGCTGCCGTCGGTGTGGGGACCCAACGCCGAGTACGCGCCGATGCCGGCCGACACCGGCCCGCCCACGGCGGTCGGCTCGCCGCCGACGGCGAACACCTTCGACCACCAGAGCATCGACCTCGCCTACGGCCGGGCCTTCGACGACACCGAGGTGGAGCAGTACAACATCTACCGCTCCACCGACCCGGGCTTCACACCCGGCCCGGAGAACCTCGCCGGGCAGTCGCGCGGCCTCAGCTTCACCGACTCCGGACTGCTGCCGGACACCACCTACCACTACCGGGTCGCCGCCGTGGACGTACGCGGCAACGTCGGGCCGGCCTCGCCGGCTGTCTCCGCCACCACCGCCGGCACCGACCTGCGGCCGCTGATCGTCTCCGAGCTGACGGTGACCGCCGCGGGTGGTCCGGCGACCGTGCGGATCCGGGTGACCGACCTGGTCACCGGGAAGCCGGTCGCGGCAGCGGTACATGGCCGGTTCACCAGGATGGCGGGCCGGTACCTGACGATGAACGCGAACTCGGACGGCCAGGCGTCCGGCGTTTCGGAGGCGATCGGCTCCCAGGCCGGCGAGGTGGGCTTCCAGCCGCTGCGGATCACCGCCCCGGGTTACTACTGGGCATCCGCTCACGACCGGGCCCGGAACGTGGAGACCAGGTGGCAGACCACGACGCCGGTGACCGGCGACACCTTCGTACGCGCCGGCGCGTACGCGGACACCACCAACGGATCCGCGAGCGAACTGGAGGTCGCTGACCTCCCCGACGCGCAGAGCCCGGACGGCGACCGGATGGCGTATCTGAAGGCCGGACTCGGCGGCTATCCGGGCACCGCGACTGTCTCCGCCCGGCTGTACTTCCACGTCAGCTCGGTGGCGCCGGGCAGTGGCGCCGTACCGGTGACGGTGCGGGCACTGGCCGACGACTCATGGTCGGAGGGCGGTGTGAGCTGGAACAGCCGACCGTCCAGCGCGGGCGCAAGCGTGCTCGGGACCGTCCGGGTGGAGCGCCCCGGCTGGTATTCGGTCGACGTCACCGGCGCGGTCAACGCCAACCTGGCCGACGGAGCCCTGACGCTGCGACTCTCCGACGACACGACTGCCGGGCGACCACTCGCCGTGGACAGCCGGGAAAGCGACCAACAGCCGTACCTGATCATCTACTGACACCGGCGGTTCTGGCGCCCGTCCCTCCCATCGACGGGCGCCAGAACCTTGCCGCGAGCTGAGCACCGTCAGCGCGGCGGAGGCATCCGCAGCGCCCGGGCGGCCCAGCAGCGATGGCATCGGCTACGGCAGCTGGCCCAGCCACCCGGTTCGGGCAACCACCATGTCGGTGAGTTCCGCGATCGTGCGCCCGTCGGTGTCGATTCGATGGCCGATCGCGGCTCGTTCCAGCGCCTCCGCCTCGTGCGCCGCCTGGTCGGCGACGCTCAGCAGGTGCGCGGCCGGCTTGCCGACCAGTGGGTCGCCCGGCTGCGGCCAGCTGCCACGACCTTGGCCGCGAAGCATGATCCGGCTGGTCAGCGTGTCACGTCCGGCGTGCAGGCGACACACGGTCACCGCCGATGCGGGCAGCGCGTCGCCGTACCCACCCAGGGTGGCTTCGTCCTCTGCCGGGCCGACCATGACCAACGCCTGAGCCCCGGCGTCCCGGTAGGTACCCCACAGCGCCGCCAGGTTGCGGGCCTTGAGGCGATGACCGGCGGGCACAGGACCGCAGAAGCCGATCTGGTCCAGATCGATGTAGGCCGCCGTCAGCCCGGCGCCGAGAACCTTCAGGTAGACCTGGAAACCGATGGTGGACTTGCCGACACCGGTGGCGCCACACAGCCACAGCACGCGCCCACCACGGTCCACGCCGGCTCTCGCGCCGTCCCCGACCGCGTGGCCGTCGACGGGGTCGGCGGCGGACAACGACCGTTGCGGGTCGCTCAGCACGGGCCAACCGTTGAGGCGGCCACGCACCTGCCGCGCCACGTCGGCCACCGTGAGCCCACTGGTGTCCACGCAGACCTCGGCGACAGCGCCGGCATCCAGCTCTATCGCCTCCCGCAACACCTGCGCCAGACCGCCGTCGTGCCCTTGCCGACCGACGAACCGCTGCGCCAGTTGCTCCTCGTCGGCGCGCAACCGGCAGACCGTCAACGCCACCTGCGTCAGCTCATCGCGGTGTACGCCTCCGCGGGCGTCGACAACGCCCGAGACCACCACGCACCGGGCTCCGGCCGCCCGGTACCCGGCGATGACAGCATTCAGATTGCGCGCCTTCATCCGGTGCCGGCCGGGATCGCCGGCTGGCTCCGGATAGCACATCCCGAGTTGATCCACATCGACGTAGCCGGTCCGGACACCAGACCGGATCAACTCCGTGTAGATCTCCCAGCCGACCGCGGTCTTGCCGACACCGGGAGGGCCACACAGCCACAGGACAGGAACCACCTCGCCGGTCGCCACCTTCGGGTGGACCGTGTCCCACACCATGGCCAAAGATCCTTGCGTCCACGGTCCGGCCCGTCGAGTCGTTTCCTGAAACTGAAGCCAAGGCGGGAAGTCAGCCGTCGAAGCCGCGAACCCAGACGCCCAACAGGCATACCGTGGTACGAGGCCGGAGTTGATACCGAGGAGTGACGCGAATCCCGGGACCCTCCTCCTACCGTTCGGCGCGTGAAGAAAATTCTCGTGGGTTTCGGGATCCTGCTCGGGCTCTATCTGATCGCTCGTGCGGCCGCCGAGCCGTTCGTGATCGACATGACCGATCCTGCCAGCTACCGGCTCGACTGGGGTGGCCCGAGTCTGGCCGGTGTCCTGCTGGTGCACTGCGGGCCGGGCCTGGTGTCCGCGGCGCTGATCGGGCGGGGGTTGCGTTCGTAGTGGCGACGCCGGGCGGCAGCGAGGCTCAGCCGGGCGGCCGGTGAGGCAGCTGTGCGGCGAGACCGGCCCTGACTCCGGTTGGGTCAGCTCGGTCAGAAAGCCGACTCCCGGGGCGCCCGGCAGACAAAAAGAACAGCTCACCCTGGTGCAGCGCCGGCATTGGCGCGGAGACTGCGGGTGGCGAGCAGTTGTTACCGTCGCCGCGACGCCGATGACCTCGGCACTGAGGGGGAGGGGACGCGGTGGGGCTGATGGACAAGCTCCGGGGCGAGTTCGTCGACATCGTGGAGTGGCTGGACGACAGCCGGGACACGATCGTCTGGCGCTTCCCCCGATACCAGAACGAGATCAAGATGGGCGCCAAGCTGGTCGTCCGCGAGTCCCAGACGGCGGTGTTCGTCAACGAGGGGCAGATCGCCGACGCGTTCGGCCCCGGCACGTACACGCTGGAAACCCGAAATCTGCCCATCCTGTCCACCCTCAAGGGCTGGAAGTACGGGTTCAACTCGCCGTTCAAGGCCGAGGTGTACTTCGTCAACACCCGGCAGTTCACCGACCTGAAGTGGGGCACCCAGAACCCGGTGATCGTGCGGGACGCCGAGTTCGGCGTGGTCCGGCTGCGGGCGTTCGGCGCCTACGCGGCCCGCGTGGTGGACGCGCAGCAGCTCCTGCGGGAGCTGGTCGGCACGGATCCCCAGTTCCGCACCGAGGAGGTGCAGGAATACCTGCGCCAGCTCATCGTGGGGCGGCTCGGCGGCGCGCTGGCCACGGCGGGAGTGCCGCTGCTGGACCTCGCGGCGCACCAGGACGCGATCGGCCGGCGGCTGGCCGCCGTGCTGACCGAGGAGCTGGCCGAGGTCGGCATCGCGATCCCCAAGTTCGTCATCGAGAACGTCTCCGTGCCACCGGAGGTGGAGCGGGCGCTGGACAAGCGGACCGGCATGGGCGCGGTCGGGGACCTGGACCGCTTCACCCGCTACCAGGCGGCCACCGCGCTGGAGGACGCGGCGAAGAACCCGGGCGGCGGCGCAGGCGCCGGCATCGGGCTGGGCATGGGCATGGCCGCGGGCCAGCAGGTGGCCAGGTCCATGTCGGGTGGCGCCGGGACGCCGCCAGCGCCGGCTGCCGCGCAGCCGGGCGGCACCGAGCCGCCGCCGCTGCCGAACCAGACCCAGTGGTACGTCGGCGTCGCCGGGCAGCGGCAGGGCCCGTACGACGTCGGTGGCCTGGCCGAGCAGGTGGGTGCGGGCACGCTGGGCCCGGACACGCTGGTCTGGCGCGCCGGCATGACGCAGTGGCAGCCGGCCGGGCAGGTGCCGGAGCTCGCGTCGGTGCTGGCCAGCGTCCCACCGCCGCTCCCGCCCCATTGACATCCTCCCGGCCCTGAAGGACTCCGTTGGGGAATGGCCAAACTACTCAGATCCATCTGTTGGCATGATTGTCGGATTTGTCGGT
>NZ_JBUEGB010000023.1:0-110601 GCF_054963695.1 Micromonospora sp. RTBAU3-60
CCATCCGAACCACTCAACTATGAGCAACGAGTAGGAAGCAGAATGGCACACGATCGACGAACCGTCGGGCGGCGCCGGCCGCCGGGGAGCCGGGAACCAGGTGGGCGCCGCCGACGACTACCTCTACATGGCGTGTGAGCAGTGGCGGGAGATCCTGTCGGCGCAGCTGGACGGTGAGGCGTCGGCAGCCGAGGCTGCGGCGGCCGAGGGGCACCTGGAGTCCTGCGCCGGCTGCCGGGAGTGGTTCGACGCGGCGGCGGCCGTGACCCGGCGGGCGCGTACGCACGTCGTGCCGCAGGTGCCCGACCTGGTCGACGCGGTGCTCGCGGCCGCACCCCCGACTCCCGCCCGGCCCGCCGGGCGGGAGCGCGTGGCGCTCGGGCTGCGAGGCGTGCTGGGGCTGCTCGGGGCGGTGCAGCTGGTGCTCGGGATGGCGCAGGTCGGCCGGGACGCCGTCATCGGACACGTGCACACCTCCGGCCAGCACCTGTGGCATGAGTCCGCGGCGTGGAACGTGGCCGTGGGCGCCGGGTTCCTGTACGTGGCGCTGCGCCGGTCCGCGCCGGCGGGGCTGCTGCCGATGCTCAGCGCCTTCGTCGCCACGCTGGTGCTGCTGTCGGTGAACGACCTGATCACCGGGCAGGTGGCGGTGCAGCGACTGGTAAGCCACGGGTTCCTGCTCGTCGGCTGGGTGGTCATGCTGCTGCTGTCCCGGCCGCGGTGGCGCACGGGCGGCACCCCGCCCCGGCAGGGCCGCTCATCGGGGTCGCGGTGGTCGCTGCGGCTGGAGGAACAGCCGGAGGTGGCGCCGCTGCGCCTGCTGCCGCCGTACTCCGCGCAGGCCCGCGACCGCCAGGCGGCCTGACCGCCGGACGGCGCGCGGGTGGGCCGGCTCGGCCGGTGCGCGACGGGGTCGTGCCCGGGCCCGGCGGGGACGGACCCGGGCCGGCGGGGCCGGCTCAGACCACGCGGCTTCCCCGGGTGTCGCCCTGCCAGGCGGCGACCAGGTCCTCGCGGGCCCGGGCGACGCGAGACCGGATGGTGCCGACCGGGCAGCCGCACACCTGCGCGGCCTCGGCGTAGGACAGGCCGACCAGCTGGGTGGCGACGAACGCCTCCCGCCGTTCGGGCGCCAGGGCGGCGATGAGCCGCCGCAGGGTCACGGCGTCGTCGCCGCCGGAGGTGACCGCCCCGGCCGCCTCGGCGGCCCGCTCCCGAGTCGGTCAGCGCGGACACCCGCGGGCGGGCCGCGGCGGCCCGTACGTGGTCCACGGCGACCCGGCGGGCGATGGTGAACAGCCAGGTCCGGGCCGACGAGCGGCCGGCGAAGCCGGGCAGGCTGCGCAGCGCGCGCAGGAACGTCTCCTGGGCCAGGTCGTCGGCCTCGGCCGGGCCGGCCAGGTGCGCGAGGAACCGCCACACCGGGCCCTGGAGGGCCCGGACGAACGCGGCGGCGGCCTGCTGGTCACCTCGGCCGGCCAGCTGCGCCCACCGGGTGACCTGCGCGTCGTCGGCGTGCGCGGTCATCCGTGACCGGCCGGCCGGTCCGTCGCTATCATGATCAACGGTACGGGAGCTGGCCTCGCTCGGTTCATTCCTGCGCCTCCTCCGACCGCACGGCCGACCGGTCACGGACCCGGCCGGGTCGCGCGCCCTCTGTTGGTCGCTTCGCGGCGTCGAGAAGTTCCCGGGCCGCCGCCGTTTCTCCGTCGCGGGTCGACGTCGCTCGCGCGCCGATCGTGAAGCCACGCGACCTTCCCTCCTCTTCCGGGAGGAATGGGACCGGTTACTACCCGCCTCGTGTCCGTCACCCTCGGCGGCCGTTGTACGAGGTGTGACGGCGCAACGGTCAGTCATCGCCCCCAGGTACGCCGCGGCACAGTCCCGACGGCAGGTGGCGTGGGCGCACCGCGAGAACGACCGGCGGCGGCGCGCGTACGACGCCGAGGTCGAGGCGTGGCGCCGCCGCGAGGAGCAGCTCGTGCGACTGCGCATCGAGGCCACCGGGTTCCTCGGGTGCACCCAGCCCCGCACCGGCCTGCCTGTGGAGCTCGACGACGGCGAGGTCCTCTACCGCGTACTGCCGAGCGCCGAGTTGGTCGAGGCGGAGGCCCGACACATCGCCGGGCTGCCGCCGCCCGCCCTGGCGCTCGGCGCCACCCCCGTCGAGTCGTCCGGCCCGGCGCTGCCCAAGGGGTTGCGCGTGGTCGACACCGGGATGGCGGTCGTGACCGACCGCCGGGTCGCCTTCGGCGGGCGCAGCGGCCGGCGCGAGTGGACGTACCGGGAGCTGCTGGGGCCTGGCCACCATCCGGAGGTCCCGGTGACCCTCCTGCACACCGCGGACGGGCGTCGGCCCGCCGGGTTGCAGGTGCCCGGCACCGCGACGGTGAACTTCCGCTTCTATCTCACCCTCGCCTTCGCCGCCGCCAGCGGGCAACGGGCCGCCGTCGCCCCGCAGGTCGACGCCCTGCTGGCGGCCCACCGCGCCGTGCGGCCAGCGCCCCCGCCACCGGTGGCGCCCCAGGACGCGCCGACGGCCCTGCTGCCGCCGGAGCGGATGGCCGCCGCCGCCGCTGTCGTCGTCGCGGTGGCGTTCGCGGCGCTGACCACCGGCGCCGTCACCCCCGGGCCGGCCGACGTGCCATACCGCGCACAGCCGGGTGCGAGCGGGATGGCCCCCGTGGAGGAACCCAACGGCACCGTCGAGGTCTTCCCGAGCCCGTCCGCCCGCCCGGCGGCGCCCGGCACCGGTCCGGTGCCCTCCCCGGCGGCCGTGTCCGTGGCGCTGACCACCACGGAGACGCCCGAGGCGACCCGACCCGCCCCGCGCACCACCTCGGGGCGGCCGCGGCCCGCCCCGCCCGCCGCCCGGGTCACCAGAACGCCACCGGCCGGCCAGCCGGCACCGACCACCGCCGCTCCCCCGGCCGCGCCGCCGCCGTCGAGCGCCGCCCCCACACCCGCGCCCGCCCCGAGCAGCGAGCCGCCGCCCGCCGACCCACCGGTGCTGAGCGTCTGCCTGGATCCCCTCCGGCTGCCGCTGCTGGACTCGCTCCTGTGTCCGTCGGCCGGCAGCTGAGCGGCCGGGCAACCGCGCCGCGTCGGTCGGCGGGTGCGCCGGGGCGAGGTCAGGAGCTGCGTGGGGTGAGCAGGTAGTCGTCCGCCTCCGGGCTCCACTGCAGGTCGACGATTCCGCTGGTGGCGGCCGCTGTGCAGAACTGCAGGAAGCTGCGGTAGCCGAGCTTCTTCTCGCTGAAGTCCGGCCGGGCCCGGCGCAGCTGGTTCTTCAGGCCGGACAGGGCCACCGCTCCGTCGGCGCCGGCCAGGTCCGCGACGACGGAGCGCAACAGCGCGAACGCCGCCTCGCGGTCGCCGCGCTCGGGCAGCGACACCTCGGGATCCCCCTTGGCCGGCCCTTCGGACAGCTCGATCACGTTGTGCTCGGCCAGGTGGCGCAGGAGTTCACCGAAGGTGCGGAAGCCGTAGTCGGATTCGCTGAACGTGGGGTCCTTGCGCAGCAGGGTCCGCTTCAGGCCCGAGGCGGTCACCTCGCCGCTGGAGCTGCCCTGGAGCCCCGCCACGGTCTGGGCCACGAAGACCGCGAGCCGGTCGACGCCGCGCGCCGGTTCCTCCGCCGGCTGCGGCTCGGGCTGCGGCTCCACCGGCGGGCGCGCCTCCGGGCCGGTCGTCCGGGGGCGGCCGCGCCGCTCGGACGGCGCGGGCAGGTCGACGCCCTCGAGGCGCTCGTAGTAGAGGAACTCGTCGCACGCGGGCGGCAGCAGCGCCGACGTCGACTTCTCCACCCCCACCCCGATGACCCGCTTGTTGAGCTCGCGCAGCTTGTGTACGAGCGGAGTGAAGTCGCTGTCCCCGGTGCAGATTACGAACGTGGAGATGTACTCCCGCTCGAAGGCCAACTCCACCGCGTCGACGGCCATCTTGATGTCGGCGGCGTTCTTCCGCGAGGCGCCCATCCGCTGCGGTATCTCGATGAGTTCGACGTGCGAGCGGGTGAGCATTCGGCGGTCCTCGTCGAAGTACGACCAGTCGGCGTACGCCCGGCGTACCACCACCCGGCCCCGTTCGGCGAGGGCGTCGGCGATGGGCCGGAAGTCGAACGCCCGTCCGCCGTGATGGTCGCGTACGCCCAGCGCCAGGTTCTCGTAGTCGAGGAACAGTGCGATGCGGTCTTCCTGATCCACGCCGGCCAGCCTACGCGGGACGGGCCGCTACCCCGCGCGCCACGGCGAAGGCGTGCGGTGTCGGTGGGTGCATCGGGGGCCCCGGGAGACGTGTCCGACCGCTACGATCGCGGTTGCTGCCCGGGGAGCGTAGGAGGTCGCCATGGCGGATGTCGGGTCGGAAGTCCACCCCGCTTTGGAGGAGCCCACCCCGTCGTCGCGGATCGACCCGTCGGTGCCCCATCCCGCCCGCCGCTACGACTACTGGCTGGGCGGCAAGGACAACTTCGCGGCGGACCGGCAATCCGGCGATGCGGTGGCCGCCGCCTACCCAGCGATCCGGACCACGGTGATCGAGAACCGGCGGTTCATGCAGCGGGCGACCCGCTACCTGACCGAGAGCGCCGGCGTCCGACAGTTCCTCGACATCGGCACCGGGATCCCGACCAGTCCGAACATGCACGAGGTCGCCCAGGGCGTCGCCCCGGAGTCGCGGGTGGTGTATGTGGACAACGACCCGATCGTGCTCACGCACGCGCGTGCCCTGTTGACCAGCACGCCCGCGGGCGCCACCGCGTACGTGGACGCCGACCTGCGCGACCCGGAGCGGATCCTGGACCACCCCGACGTACGCGCCACCCTCGACCTGGACCGGCCGTTGGGGCTGATGCTGGTGGCCATCCTGCACTTCCTCACCGACGCCGACGACCCGTACGCGATCACCCGCCGGCTGGTCGACGCGCTGCCCTCGGGCAGCTACCTGGTGGTCTCGCACGCCACCACCGACCTGGTGCCGCGGACCGTCGCCGCCACCGCGGCACCGGTCACCACCGCCAGCATGATCGACATGGCGTTCCGGAGCAGGGACCAGTTCGCCGCGTTCTTCGACGGCCTCGAACTCGTCCCGCCCGGCATCACCCCGGTCACCGAGTGGCAGCCGGACGATCCAGCGGAGCTGCGCACGCCGGTCGCCCAGGCGTCCATGTACGCCGCGGTGGCCCGCAAGCCGTGAGCCCGGTCGGGACGACGCCGGCCGGCAGGCCCGCCGATGTCCCGCACCGCCGGTCGGGCGGGAAACGGAGCGGCCGTCCACTGGCGGACCTGTCGTAGCGTCGACGGCATGACGGCTGTGCTGGTGTCTGTCGCGGTGTTCGTCGTGTTGCTGATCGCGGTGTTCGTCTTCGTCGGTTGGCGGGACCGAAACCGCCTCTCGTCGCCGGAGGATTCGGCGGCGGCCCGCGACGCCCGGTCGGCCCAGGAACGGCACGCGGCGGAGCGCCACGGCGTCCAGGGCGAGGTGTGGCGGCGCGGCCAGAACTCCTCCGGCTTTTGAGCGGGGCCTGGCGGGATTGCCGCTAGTCCGACGGGTACGGCGGGCGCCATCCGGGTATGGACCCCGCCATGGCAGCTCGACCTCGGCTGACCCTGGCCGCCACCGTGCTGGACTCCCCCGACGCCCAGGAGCTCGCCGCGTTCTACGAACGCCTGCTCGGCTGGTCGCGGCACGAGGACCAGCCGGACTGGGTCACGCTGCGCCCGCCGGACGCCGGTGCCGGCCTGTCCTTCCAGACCGAGCCGGCGTACGTGCGGCCGGTCTGGCCGGCCGGCCCGCGGGAGCCGCAGATGATGGCCCACCTGGACATTCAGGTCGACGACCTCGACGCCGCCTCCGCCCACGCGGTGGCCGCCGGCGCCACCGTGGCCGACTTCCAGCCGCAGGACGACGTGCGGGTGCACCTCGACCCGGCCGGCCACCCGTTCTGCCTGTTCCGCTGATCGCGTCGGGGCGTCTCCTACGCGCTGGCGCCGGCGTAGGAGCGCAGCGAGCGGCGCCAGGCGAGAGAGGCCACGACGACGGCGCCGGCCGCCACCGCCGGCGCGATCAGCAGCAGGTACGGGTCGAGCCGGCCCAGCAGGGCCGCCGCGGGGTACGTGGTGAGGAACGCCACCGGCACCACGGTGAGGATCGCCTGCACCGGGTTGCGGTACAGCTCCACCGGGAAGCGGGACAGTTCGACGAAGGCGTACGAGACCCGGCCGAGTTCCTCGGCGGCCACCAGCACCACGGCGAGCGCCATGAGCAGCACGGTCAGGGCGTACAGCAGCAGCACGGCGCAGCCCAGCAGCAGCCCGAACGCGGCCAGCGCGACCACCGACACGCCGCGGCCGGACAGGACCACCCCGACGGTGGCCAGGGCCAGGCCCAGCACCGGGTCCAGCAGGTTGTTGACCCGCACCTGCCGCAGGCTCACCAGCAGTTGCGCGTCGAACGGCTTGGTGAGCAGGAAATCGAGGGTGCCCAGGCGTACGTAGTCGGTCATCCGCTCCAGGTTGGGCTGCAACAGCGCCTGGCGCAGGCCGTTGAGGGTGAAGAACAGGCCGATCACGACAAGCACCTCGGCCTGCGTCCAGCCGGCCACCGCGCCGGTGAAGCGGAAGTAGACCGACGCGCCGGCCGCCGCCCACACCATCCAGAAGGCGCTGAGCGCCACGTTCGAGAAGAAGTTGAACCGGTATTCCACCTCGCCGGCCACCGCCGCCCGCCAGCAGATCGCGAGGACCCGGGCGTGCCGGGACCAGCCGTTCACCCGGCCACCGCCTGGTAGCGGCGGACGCCGTGCCGCCAGATGACCCGGTACAGCACGGCGAAGGCGGCGAGCCAGCCGAGCCCGACGGCGAAGCCGTACGCGGCCTCCCGCGCGTCGAGGCGGCCCATCAGCAGTTCCACCGGGAAACCCATCGCGGTGCGGAACGGCAGCACCACCGCGACGCTGCGCAGCCAGTCCGGCATCAGCGCCAGCGGCGCGACCCAACCGGAGGCGAACGAGCCCAGCCCCCACCACAGCAGCCACGCGTTGGACGTCTGGGTGCTCCAGAACCCGATCAGCGCGAACGTCGACGCCATGAGCAGGCTGACCGCGTACGCGAGGACGAGCGCGGCGGCAACGGCGGCGAGCCGGACGGGACCGGCCGGATAGTCCAGGCCCGGCACCAGCAGCGCGGCGAGCACCAGGGCCGGCACCAGCACGGTCAGGAAGACCAGGCGGTGGCCGAGGTCGTTGGTGGCGTACTGGTGGAAGGGGTGCACCGGGCGCAGCAGCCGCACGGACAGGTCACCGCTGCGCATGTCCGCGTCCCACTGCCAGACGACGTGGTCGCCGGAGAGGTTCCACAGCAGGGTCGCCGCCGCGTAGTAGGACAGGAAGTCGCCGGTGGTCCAGCCCTTCGGCGGGCCGCCCTCGGCGACGACGGTGAGCCACACCCCCATCAGCAGCAGCGGGAAGAAGCCGGTGAGCAGCGACAGCGCGACGCGCCCCCGGTAGGTCGCCGCCACCAGCGTCGCGCTGCGCACCAGTGGCGGGTATGCGGTGAGGACGTCACGCATGGGCGAAGACCGCCCGGATGATGTCCTCCACCGGCGGGTCCTCGATCGCGACGTCCTCGACCGGGAGGGTGGTGAGCAGCCGGGCGGCGACCGCGGCGGTCTCGGCGCGCGGCACCGCCAGGGTGACCACGGCACCGTCCACCTCGGACACCTCGCCGAGGCCGACCCAGGTCTGCGCCGGTACGGCCTCGCGCAGGGTGACCCGGACCAGCCGGTGCGGTGAGTGGGCCTCGACCAGCGCGGCGAGATCGCCGTCGAAGCGCAGGGTGCCGTGGTCGATGACCAGCACCCGGCGGGCCAGCGTCGTGACGTCGCCCATGTAGTGGCTGGTGAGCAGGACCGTCGCGCCGTAGCGGGCGTTGTAGTCGCGCAGGAAGGTGCGCACCGCCGCCTGGCCGTTGACGTCCAGACCGAGCGTCGGCTCGTCGAGGAAGAGCACGTCGGGCCGGTGCAGCAGGGCGCCGGCCAGCTCGCAGCGCATCCGCTCGCCGAGGCTGAGCACCCGGACCTGCTTGTGCAGCAGCGGCGCGAGGTCCAGCAGGGTGACCATTTCGTCGAGCGCCGACCGGTACGGGCCCTCGGCGAGGCCGTAGATCGCGCGGTTGACCTCGAACGCGTCGGCGGCGGGCAGATCCCAGAACAGGGCGTTGCGCTGGCCCATCACCAGTGAGATCCGGCGCAGGAACGCGGGCTCCCGGTGGTGCGGGGTGTGCCCGAGCACCCGTACGGCGCCGGCGGTGGGGTGCAGCAGGCCGGTCAGGCATTTCAGGGTGGTGGTCTTGCCGGCGCCGTTGGGGCCGAGGAAGCCGACGACCTCGCCCGCAGGGATCGTGAAGCTGACCTGCTCGACCGCGCGGACGGTGAGGTGCTCGCGCCGGACGAGCGAGCGTAGCGAGGCGCGCAGGCCGGGTTGTCGGCGGTGCACCCGGAAATGCTTGGCCAGGTCGCGCACCTCGATCATGTGGCGACCATAGCGGCGCGCACCGACTGATCGACATCGAATATTCCGGATCCCGCGCGGGGCCAGGACAGGCGTCGCAGGAACGCCGGCACGCCGGGTCCCGGTGAGCGCGACCCGCGCCGGACAACTGCCGTCGGCTCACCCGGTGCGGTGAGCACTGTCCTCACCTACCGGCAGCGCGCACTTACGGCCGCTCCGCGGGACGGGCTAGACCAGGGTGACCGCTCGCCGGAGCGGTCCCGTATGCCCGAAGGGGGTTGCGCACGGTGCGGACCGACAGTCCCAGTCTCGACAGCGCCGAGGCGGTCGCCGACGCGATCCTGTACGAGGGCTACCTGCTCTATCCCTACCGTCGATCATCGGGCAAGAACCGGGTCCGCTGGCAGTTCGGGGTCCTGGTGCCGCCGGCCTGGGGCGAGGCGCACGGCCTGGTGGACAGCGGCGTGGCGGGCTCCGCGGAGTCGCCGTGGCAGCGGACCGAGTGCCTGGTGGAGGCGCCGGACACGGCGATCGTCCGCGTCCGGCTGCGATTCCTGCAGGTGCAGCGCAAGGTGACCGAGAGCCGGACGGCCGACGGCGGGTACCGGCCGGTCGACCGGATCGAGGTCGGTGGCCGCACGGAGCTGAGCTTCGACGAGGCGGTGCCCCGCGAGTACGAGGTGGCGACGTCCGTCGGCGACCTGCGGCGGGGCCGCCGCCTCGACGTCCGGGCGCCGGGCGGGGAGGACGTCGAGGCGCTAGTCGACGACCGGGGCGAGCCGGTCGGTCGGGTGGTACGCCGGCGCTGGCCGTTGTCGGCGTCGGTCACCGTCTCCGCCGCCCCGGCCGAGGCGCCCTTCCGCCTGCTGCGCCTCGGGATCCGGGTCGAGAACACGGACGACACGACCCCGCCGGACAGCCCCCGGGACGAGGCGTTGCACCGCTGCCTGCTGGCGGCGCACACGCTGGTCACCGTCGATCGGGGACGGTTCCTGTCGCTGCTCGACCCGCCCGAGTGGGCGGTGGCCGCGGCGCGGGAGTGCCGCAACGTGCACACGTTCCCGGTGCTCGCCGGCGAGCCCGGCACCGCCGACGTGCTGCTCTCCTCGCCCATCATCCTCTACGACCACCCGCGGATCGCGCCGGAGAGCCCGGGCGACCTGCACGACGCGACCGAGATCGACGAGATCCTCTCGCTGCGGACGCTCACGCTCTCCGACGCGGAGAAGCGCGAGGCGCGGGCGACCGATCCCCGGGCGGCCGCCATCCTCGACCGGGTCGACACCATGCCGCCCGAGGTGCTCGAACGGTTGCACGGGGCGATCCGCACCCTGGCGCCGGTACGCCCGGACGGCGCTGGCGAGCCGGATCCGGACCGGCCGTGGTGGGAGCCGGGCGCCGATGCGGGGATCACGCCGGAGACGGACACCGTGCTGGTCGCGGGCACCCTGCTGGCCCGGGGCAGCCGGGTCCGGTTACGGCCCCGCCGACGCGGCACGGACGCGCACGACATGTTCCTGGCGGGTCGTACCGCCCGGGTGGAGCAGGTGCTGCTCGACGTGGACGGGACCCGGTTCCTCGCCGTGACGGTGGACGACGACCCGGGCGCGGAGCTGCACCAGTGGTACGGGCGCCTGCGTCACTTCCGGCCGGAGGAGGTCGAACCGTTGACGGGCGAGGTGAGCGCGCCGTGAGCAGCGTCGACGGCGGACGGGTCCTGGTCGCCGGCATCGGCAACATCTTCCTCGGCGACGACGCGTTCGGCGTCGAGGTCGTACGGCGCCTCCGGGACGTGGTCCTCCCACCGGGGGTGGATGTGTCCGATTACGGGATCCGGGGGATGCATCTGGCCTACGATCTGCTGGACGGCCGCCACGACGTGTTGGTCCTGGTGGACGCGTTGCCGCTGGACGAGCCGCCCGGGACGTTGGCCGTACTTCAGGTGGATCTCGACGACCCGGGCTGGTCGCTGCGGCCGGCCGACGTGCTGGCCGCGCCGGCCGCCGACGCCCACGGCATGGATCCCGAATCGGTACTGCGCCTGCTGCGCGGTCTGGGCGGCAGTGTCGGCCGGGTCCTCGTGGTGGGTTGCCGGCCCGCCGTCCTCGACGAGTGCATGGGGCTTTCCGATCCAGTGGCCGCCGCGGTCGACGAGGCGGTCCGGACGGTGGCCGGGATCGTCCGGAAGGAGACGGCGCGGCTCGCCCACGGCGAGGGCCCTGCACCAGGCAGGCCCGCAGACGGCAGTGAACGGGAGGTCGGTACGCGTGCATGAGACGGGTTTGTCCCAGGCGATCGTGGACGCGGCGGTACGCCGGGCGGCCGGCCGCCGGGTGACCGGGCTGCGGGTGCGGATCGGTGGGCATCCGGTCGACCCCGACGTCGTCACGCAGGGCATCCAGCTGGCCGCCGCCGGCACGGTCGCCGCGGACACCGCGGTCGACCTGGTGCTCGAACCGATGACGGTGGCCTGCCACGAGTGCGGCCGCAGCGGGCCGGTCGACGACCACCTCGCGATGGTGGCCTGTCCGCGGTGCGGGGGCGTCGACATCGATGTCGCCGGCAGCGACGACGTGGTACTGGAGTCGATCACGGTGGCGAACGTCGAAGTGGGAGCGGTCTGATGGACGCCACCGAGGTGCTGCGGCACGACCACCGCGTGGTGGAACAGCTGTTCCGCGACTACCGGGCGGCGGAATCCGACGCACAGCGCCGCGGCGTCGTGGAAATCCTCGTCCGCGAACTGACGAAGCACGCCGCGCTCGAAGAGGTGCTCTTCTACCCGTTCGCCGCGCAGGTGCTGGCCGACGGGCAGGTCGACCGGCACATCGCCGGGCACCGGCCGATCAAGGAGCTGCTCCTCGAACTCGACCGCTGCCGGGCCGGCGACCACGCCCAGGACGAGCTGATGGAGCGGCTGGCGTCCGTCGCCCGGCACGTGCAGGACGACGAGAACGAGCTCATGCCGCAGCTGTGCGCCCAAGCCGACGAGCAGGCCCTCCGCGAGCTGGGCCAGGAGATCGACCAGGGCAAGCAGCGGGCCCCGACGCGCCCGCACGCCCCGGACAAGCCGCCGGCGCTCACCCTCGCGGCGCCGGTGGCGGCCATCTACGACCGGCTTCGGGATCGGATGCAAGGGAGGCCACGCACATGAGTCAGAGCAAGGGCGCCACCGCGGTGATCCCGCAGGAGAACGGGTTCGACGAGATCACCATCCTCTGGATCTCCGAGGGCATGAGTTGTGACGGGGACTCCGTGTCGATGACGGCCTCCGCGCAGCCGGCGATCGAGGACATCGCCCTCGGGCTCATTCCCGGCCTGCCGAAGGTCAACCTGCACAACAAGGTGCTGTCACCCGCGGCCGGCGGCGAGGAGTTCCTGGCCCCGTACCGGAAGGCGGCCCGCGGCGAGATGACCGAGCCGTTCATCCTGGTCATCGAGGGCTCGATCCCGAACGAGAACATCAACGGCGACGGGTACTGGACGTCGTTCGGCAACGACGAGCGCACCGGTGAGCCGCTGACCTTGAACTGGTGGATCGACCAGTTGGCGCCGAAGGCGTGGGCGGTCGTCGCCGCCGGCACCTGCGCGACGTACGGCGGCATCCACGCCATGGCGGGCAACCCGACGGGGTGCATGGGTCTGGCCGACTATCTCGGGTGGGACTTCCGGTCCCAGGGCGGCCTACCGATCGTGAACGTGCCCGGCTGCCCGATCCAGCCGGAGAACTTCATGGAGACCCTCACCTGGGTGCTCTACCACGCGGCGGGGTCGGCGCCGCCCCCGCCGCTGGACCACATGCTGCGACCGCAGTGGCTGTTCGGCAAGACCGTGCACGAGGGCTGCGACCGGGCCGCCTACTACGAGCAGGCCGACTTCGCCAAGGACTACAACTCGCCCAAGTGCCAGGTCAAGGTCGGCTGCTGGGGCCCGGTCATCAACTGCAACGTCCCGAAGCGCGGCTGGATGGGCGGTGTGGGCGGCTGCCCCAACGTCGGCGGCATCTGCATCGGCTGCACCATGCCGGGCTTCCCCGACAAGTTCATGCCGTTCATGGACATGCCTCCCGGTGGCAGCCTGTCCACCCTGCTCATCAAGCCGTACGGCGCGGTGATCCGCCGCCTGCGCGGCCTCACCAACGTCACCGCCAACCGCGAACCGAAGTGGCACCACAACGGCCCCGAGCTCACCAGCGGCTACAACCCCCGCTGGCGCCCGTACGGTCCGGCGGACCCCCGCCGACAGGCAGCAGAGGAGAGGAACCGACCGTGACCGCGACGAAACCGAAGCCGGCCGCCGGCAAGAAGCCCGGCGAACTGGTGGAGATGGCGTGGGATCCGATCACCCGGATCATCGGCAACCTCGGCGTCTACACGAAGATCGACTTCGCGAACCGGGTGGTTGCCGAATGCCACACCACGTCGTCGCTGTTCCGCGGCTACTCCGTGTTCATGAAGGGCAAGGACCCGCGGGACGCCGGCTTCATCACCAGCCGGATCTGCGGCATCTGCGGCGACAACCACACGACCTGCTCCGTCTACGCGCAGAACATGGCCTACGGCGTCAAGACCCCGCCGCTCGCCGAGTGGATCATCAACCTCGGCGAGGCCGCCGAGTACATGTTCGACCACACCCTCTTCCAGGACAATCTCGTCTTCGTCGACTTCTGCGAGGCGATGGTCAAGCAGACCAACCCCAGCGTGCTCGCCCGCGCGGAAGCCACCGCGGCACCGGGCCGGGACATCCACGGCTACCGGACGATCGCCGACATCATGCGGGCGTACAACCCGTTCGAGGGCGAGGTCTACAAGGAGGCGCTGAAGGTCAGCCGGACCACCCGGGAGATGTTCTGCCTCATGGAGGGCCGGCACGTCCACCCGTCGACGGTCTACCCCGGCGGCGTCGGCACCATGCCGCAGCCGACGCTGTTCACCGACTACCTGACCCGGCTGATCAGCATCCTCGACTTCGTGAAGAAGGCCGTCGCCATGAACGACGACATCTTCGACTTCTGGTACGAGGCGCTGCCCGGCTACGAGGAGGTCGGTCGCCGCCGGGTCCTGCTCGGCTGCTGGGGCTCGTTCCAGAACCCCGACGTCGTCGACTACAAGTACGAGACCATGACGAACTGGGGGCGGGCGATGCACGTCACGCCTGGCATCGTGGTCGACGGCAAGCTGCTCACCACCGACCTGGTGGACATCAACCTCGGCATCCGCATCCTGCTCGGCAGCTCGTACTACAAGGACTGGGCCGGCCAGGAGGAGCCGTTCGTCAAGTACGACCCGCTCGGCAACCCGGTCGACATCCGCCACCCCTGGAACCAGACGACCCTGCCCGATCCGCAGAAGCGCGACTTCGACGACAAGTACAGCTGGGTGATGAGCCCCCGCTGGTTCGACAAGAGCAGCGGCGAGCATCTCGCGCTGGACACCGGCGGCGGCTGCTTCGCCCGGCTGTACACCACCGCACTGGCCAAGATGGTCGACACCCCGTACGTCAAGTCGACCGGGCAGAGCGTGCTGATCTCGCTGCCGAAGAGCCACCAGCTGCCCGAGATGACGCTGGAGTGGAAGATCCCGAAGTGGTCGAACGCGCTGGAGCGGGACCGCTCGCGGGCCTACTTCATCGCGTACGCCGCGGCGATGGCGCTGTACTTCCTCGAGCGTGCGATGGAGCGGATGCGCGGCGGCGACATGCGGGTGTTCGCCGAGTTCGACGTGCCGGACGAGGCCATCGGCTGCGGCTTCCACGAGGCCGTCCGGGGCCTCCTGTCGCACCACGTCGTGATCCGGGACCGCAAGATCGCCAACTACCACCCGTACCCGCCGACGCCGTGGAACGGCAGCCCCCGCGACAGCTACGGCACCCCCGGGCCGTACGAGGACGCGATCCAGAACACGCCGATCTTCGAGGAGAACGGCCCGGACAACTTCAAGGGCGTGGACATCATGCGGGCGGTGCGCAGCTTCGATCCCTGCCTGCCCTGCGGGGTGCACATGTACGTCGGCGGCGGGCAGACGCTCAAGAAGATCCACTCGCCGATGTTCGGCGCGTCGCATGGCTGAGCAGCCGGAACTCCCGCGGCTCGCCGACGCGGCCGTCGAGCCGCGGCTGGCCCGCCTGGACGCCGTGCTCGGCCAGCTGGAGCAGACCCCCGGCCGCACCGCCGAGCTCGCGCTGGAGGCCGTCGAGCTGCTGACCGAGGTGTACGGCGAGGCGCTGGCCCGGGTCACCGACCTCGCCGACAGCCCTGGCGCGCTCGACCGGCTCACCGGCGACGAGTTGCTGCGACACCTGCTGCTGTTGCACCGCATCCACCCGGATCCGGTGGAACGGCGGGTGGCCCGGGCGATCGACGACCTCCGGCCGCAGCTGCGGGCACAGGGCGCCGACGTCGCGCTGATGGGTGTCCGGGGCGAGGTGGCGCGGATCAGCCTGTCGGCGAGGTCGTGTGGCGGTGGTGGCGCGGCCGTACGCGAGCTGGTGCGCGAGCAGGTGCTGACGTTCGCGCCGGAGTTGTCCACGGTCGACGTGGTGGCGCCCGAGCCGGGGCCGGCGCTGATTCCGATCGCCACCCTGTGGCAACGGCCGGACCGGACCGGCGCGGCGACGCTGACCGAGGCGGGGCGAGCCGCGGGGCCGGCGGCGTCGGGCGGCCGGGCATGACAGCGGGCGCGCTGCAGCGGGCGATCCGCCGCGCGGGGCAGCGGACGGCGGCGGTCGAGCGCTGCGGCATGTGCGCCGGAACGGTCAACCCGGAGCACCGGCACGTGTGGGACGAGCAGGACGGGGAACTGCTGTGCGCCTGCGCGCCGTGTTCGCTGCTGTTCGAACGCGAGGCGGCCGGCGCCGGCCGGTACCAGCTCGTCCCTGCTCGCGGCCGGCGGTTGACCGGCCCGCCCGCCGACGAGCTCGGCGTGCCGGTCGGTCTGGTGTTCTTCGTGAAGCAGCGGGACGGCCGCGTACTCGGGCATTATCCGAGCCCCCTCGGCACCACCGAGTCGGAGGTCGACGCCGGCGCCTGGCGAACGGTCGAGGCGCGGTCACCCGCGCTGGCCGAGCTGAAGCCGCGGGTCGAGGCGTTCCTGGTATGGACGGGCACGGCCCACGGCGGCGGCGCTCAGCAGTGGGTGGTGCCGGTGGACGACTGCTTCCGACTCGTCGCGCTCATCCGGCGGCACTGGACGGGCATGTCGGGGGGAAGCGCGGTGTGGCGAGCGATCGCCGGGTTCTTCGACGATCTCGGCCGACGGCACGGTCGGCCGTCCGGAAACGACTGATGGAGGAGGCGGTATGGGCGAGATCCGGGTGGGCGACCCCGATGTCGAACTCGACGCGCCGGCGCACACCAAGGGCGTCGAGGAGGGCAACTCGCGGCGGCGGAAGCAGTCGGGCCACCACGATGACGGGACGGTGGACGCCCGCCGCTCCACCGGCATCCGGCCCAAGAAGCACGGCCCGATCCTGCCGATCATGCCGAACCTGCCGCCGGGCTGACCGGATCCGGAGCGGGCCCGAAGGAGGTGAGTGATGCGGAAGCTGTTGGCGCTGCTGGCCGGCGCCGCCGCCGTGGGGCTGTTCTGGAAGGAATTACCCGCGCTGCGGCGCTACATCAAGATCGAGAAAATGTGAGCGGGAAGGCCGAACGAACCGATGTGTCTAGGTATCCCGGGTGAGATCGTCGAGATCAAGGCCGGCCACGACGATCTCGCCGTGGTCGACGTCGTGGGCGTACGGCGGGCGGTCAACATCGGCCTGCTCGAGGCGGACCAGATCGGCGTCGGCGACTGGGTGCTGGTCCACGTCGGGTTCGCCATGTCCAAAATCGACGAAGCCGAGGCGGCCGCCACGTTGGCGCTGCTGACCGGCCTCGGACAGGCGTACACCGACGAGTTGCAGGCGCTCGCCGAATCCGACATCAGCTAGGGGATCACCACATGCGTTTCGTCGACGAGTACCGCGACGCGGACAAGGCCCAGGCGTTGGCCACCCAGATCGCCGCGTTGTGCGAGCCGGGACGGCAGTACAAGTTCATGGAGGTGTGCGGCGGGCACACGCACACCATCTACAAACACGGGATCGAGGACTACCTGCCGGAGAGCGTCTCGCTCGTGCACGGCCCGGGCTGCCCGGTCTGCGTCATCCCGATGGGCCGCGTGGACGACGCCATCGCCATCGCCCACGAACCGGGCGTCATCATGACCGCGTTCGGCGACATGATGCGGGTCCCCGGCGGGAACGGCTCGTTCCTGGACGCCAAGGCGGCCGGCGCGGACATCCGGATGGTGTACTCGCCGCTGGACGCCCTGAAGATCGCCCGGACCAACCCGGACCGCAGAGTGGTCTTCATGGCGATCGGGTTCGAGACCACCTCACCGTCGACCGCGATGACCGTGCTGCGGGCGGCCGCCGAGGGCATCGACAACTTCTCGATCTTCTGCAACCACGTCACCATCCTGCCGGCGATCAAGGCGATCCTCGACTCACCGGACCTGCGGCTGGACGGCTTCCTCGGGCCCGGACACGTCTCCACCGTCATCGGCTGCCGGCCGTACGAGTTCATCGCCCGCGACTACGGCAAGCCGCTCGTGTGCGCCGGGTTCGAGCCGCTGGATCTCCTGCAGTCGGTTCACCTGCTGCTCAGACAGCTCGCCGAGGGCCGCTGCGAGGTGGAGAACCAGTACACCCGGGTGGTGCCCTGGGACGGCAACCTGCGGGCGCTGGAGGCGATCGGCCGGGTCATGCAGCTGCGACCGTACTTCGAGTGGCGCGGACTCGGCTTCATCTCGCACTCGGCCCTGCGGATGCGGGACGAGTACGCGGCGTACGACGCCGAGCGGATCTTCGACGTGCCCGGGGTGCGCGTCGCGGACCCGAAGGCCTGCCAGTGCGGCGAGGTGCTCAAGGGGGTGCTCAAGCCCTGGGAGTGCAAGGTGTTCGGTACCGCGTGCACGCCGGAGACACCCATCGGCACCTGCATGGTCTCCTCGGAGGGCGCGTGCGCCGCCTACTACAACTTCGGCCGCTTCACGCGGCAGCGGCTGACGGAGGCGAGCAGCGTATGACGACCGAACGTACCGCCGGTGGGACCGAACGCGCGGTGGCCGAGGCGACGACCGGGCCCGAGCCGGGGCGTCTGTCGCCGGAGCAGCAGGTGCTGCTGCGCATCGAGCGGGCCCGGCAGCGTGCGCCGAGGATCCGGGAGAGCCGGATCACCCTCGCGCACGGCGCGGGCGGGAAGGCGACGCACAGCCTGATCGAGGGGCTGTTCGTCGAGGCGTTCCGCAACCCGACGCTGGAGGCGCTCGACGACGGCGCCGTGCTGTCGGTGGGCGGCGGCCGGCTGGCCTTCACCACCGACTCGTACGTGGTGTCGCCGCTGTTCTTCCCGGGCGGGGACATCGGCGACCTCGCCGTCAACGGCACCGTCAACGACCTCGCGGTGAGCGGCGCCCGCCCGCTCTACCTGTCGGCCGGGTTCATCCTGGAGGAGGGCTTTCCCGTCGCCGACCTGCGGCGGATCACCGCCTCCATGGCCGCCGCGGCGGAGCGCGCCGGGGTCCAGGTGGTCACCGGTGACACCAAGGTGGTGCAGCGGGGCAAGGCCGACGGCTGCTATATCAACACGGCCGGCGTGGGTCTGCTGGAGCGGCCGGTGGCGCTCGGGACGGGCCAGGTCCGCCCGGGTGACGCGGTCGTCGTCTCCGGTCCGATCGGCGACCACGGCGTCACCATCATGCTCGCCCGCGGCGAGCTGGACATCGCCGCCGACTTGGCCTCGGACACCGCACCGCTGTCCGGTCTGGTGGCTGACCTGCTGGACGCGGCGCCCGGGGTGCGGCTGCTGCGCGACGCCACCCGGGGCGGCGTGGCGACCATCCTCAACGAGGTGGCGCAGGCGGCCCGGGTGGCCGTCGTCGTCGACGAGGCCGCGGTGCCGGTGCGTCCCGCCGTGACCGGCGCGTGCGAACTGCTCGGCATCGACCCGCTCTACGTGGCCTGCGAGGGCCGCCTGGTGGCCGTGGTGGACGGCGCCCAGGCGGAGGCCGCGGTGGCGGCGCTGCGCGGCCACCCGCTCGGCGACGGCGCGGCGGTCATCGGCCGGGTCACCGCCGACCCGCTTGGGATGGTGCTGCTCCACACGGCGTTCGGCGGCACCCGGGTGGTCGACATGCTGGTCGGCGACCCACTCCCCCGGATCTGCTGAGGGCGGTCGCGGGTCAGCTGGGCGGCCACGGCTCGCGCCGCTCGCACGGGTGCGCGCGGCGCGGGGCCAGCCGGGCGGCCACCGCTCGCGCCGCGAGCACCGGTGGCCGTAGCCGATGACCGCCAGCCGCAGCCCGCCGCCGGCGGACGTGGCGGGAGGTCAGCCGGCGGGCACGGCCCGGGCCGCCGCCACCACGGCCTGGCCGAGGGAGATGCCGCCGTCGTTGGGCGGCACCCGGGAGTGCACGAGCACCCGGAAGTCGTCCCGCTCCAGCCCGCTCACCACCCGGTCGAGCAGCAGCACGTTCTGGAAGACCCCGCCGGAGAGCGCGACCGTGGTCAGGCCGCTGCGGTCCCGGACCGCGCCGGCCGCCGCGACCACGGCCCCGGCCAGGCCGTGGTGGAAACGCGCGGCGATCCGACCAGGGTCCACCCCGGCGCGCAGGTCCTCGACCACGCACCGGACCAGCGCGCGCCCGGCGTCGAGGAGCGGCACCGGTCCGCCCGCCTCGACCGGGTAGCCGCCCCGCTCGTCGCGGTCGGCCCGCTGCTCCAGCGCGACCGCCGCCTGCCCCTCGTAGGTGACCCGGTCGTACAGGCCGAGGATCGCCGAGACCGCGTCGAACAGCCGTCCGGCGCTGGAGGTACGCGGTGAGTTCGTCCCGGTCCGCGCAAGCGCCACGACCGCGGGCCAGTGCCGCTCGTGCCGGCGCCGCACCGCCAGGTCGGGCACCGCGTCGCCGTAGATCTCGTCGAGGTGGGCCGCCGCCATCCGCCACGGCTCGTGCACCGCCGCGACCCCGCCCGGCATGGGAACCGTGGCCAGGTGACCGACCCGCTCGAAGCCGGCCAGGTCCGCGACGAGCAGCTCGCCGCCCCAGAGGGTGCCGTCCGGGCCGTAGCCGAGACCGTCGAAGGCGACGCCGATCACCGGGCCTGGTTCGCCGTTGTCGGCCAGGCAGGACGCGATGTGGGCATGGTGGTGCTGGACACCGAGCAGCTCGACGTCGTCGCGCTGCAACGCGTACTTCGTGGACAGGTACTCGGGATGCAGGTCGTGGGCGACGATCTCCGGCCGGACGTCGAAGAGCCGGGTGAAGTGCGCGATCCCGTCGGTGAACGCCCGCAACGTCTCGTAGTTGGCCAGGTCACCGATGTGGTGCGACACGAACGCGCGCCGCCCCTTCGCCACGCAGAACGTGTTCTTCAGCTCGGCGCCGCAGGCCAGCACCGGCCGGTCGAACCGCCACGGCAGGGTGAGCGGCGCGGGCACGTACCCCCGGGAGCGCCGCACCGGCAGCTCCCGGCCGCGGAACACGCGTACCACCGAGTCGTCGGTGCGGACGTGGATCCGCCGGTCGTGGGTGAGGAACCCGTCGGCGATCGGCGCCAGCCGCCGGCGGGCGTCGTCGTCGCGGTGCGCGATCGGTTCGTCGGAGACGTTGCCGCTGGTCAGCACGATCGGCAGGCCGAGCCGGCCGAGCAGCAGCCGGTGCAGCGGCGTGTACGGCAGCATGATGCCCAGGTCGCGGTTGCCCGGCGCCACCGACGCGGCGACCGGGGCGCCGGCGCGGCGGGGCAGCAGCACCACGGGACGGCGGGCGCTGGTGAGCACCGGCACGGCCGCGGGCGCCACGTCCACCAGGGTGTGTGCCGCCCGCAGGTCGGCGGCCATCACCGCGAACGGCTTCTCCTCGCGGTGCTTGCGGGCCCGCAACGTCGAGACGACCCGCTCGTCGTCGGCCCGGGTGGCCAGGTGGTAGCCGCCGAGGCCCTTGACCGCGACGATCCGGCCGTCCCGCAGCCACCGAACGGCGGTGTCCAGCGGGTCACCGGGCACCGGGGCGCCGTCGGCCTCGACGAGCCGCAGGGTCGGACCGCACGCGGGGCAGCACACCGGCTCGGCGTGGAAGCGCCGGTTGCCCGGGTCCGCGTACTCGGCGGCGCAGTCGGCGCAGAGCGGGAACCCGGCCATCGTGGTGGTGCGGCGGTCGTACGGGACGTCCTCGACGATGGTGAACCGCGGGCCGCAGTTGGTGCAGTTCGTGAACGGGTACCCGTGGCGCCGGTCCGCCGGATCGGACAGCTCGGCGAGGCAGTCCGGGCAGGTCGCGGTGTCCGGGGAGATCAGGGCGTCCCGGCCGGTGCCGGTGACGCTGGTGACGATGGCGAAGCCGGGCTGGCCGGTGGGCGGGACCGGTTCGGTGGTGAGCCGCTCGACCTGGGCGAGGGTCGGCGCGCGCCGGCTGAGGTCGGCCACGAAGGCGGCCAGCCGGTCGCCCTCCCCTTCGACCTCGACGAAGACGCCCGCGGTGTCGTTGCCGACGAACCCGGCCAGGTCGTACTCGGTGGCCAGGGCGTGCACGAACGGTCGGAAGCCGACCCCCTGCACGATGCCCTCCACCCGGACGTGCACCCGCCGCACGCTGGCCAGCTCCATGACGGCCGGTCAGAGCTCGCCGGCCAGCGCCTGCTGGGTGAGTTCCCACAGCACGTGGTAGACCGTCGTCTGCGCCTCCTGGACCCGGTGCACCGAGGCCGACGGCACCACGAACAGATGGTCGACGAACTCGGACTCCGCCATCCGGCCGCCGTCGTACCCGGCGATGCCGACGGTGAGCATGCCGCGCCGGGCCGCCTCCTCGAACGCCCGCAGGACGTTGGCCGACCCACCGCTCGTGGACAGCCCCACGACGATGTCCCCGGCCCGGCCGAACGCCGCCACCTGCCGGGCGAAGACCACCTCGAAGCCGACGTCGTTGGAGAGTGCGGTGATCAGCGCGACGTCGTGGGTCAGCGAGATGGCCGGCAACGGGCGGGCGGCCGTCGGCGGGTGCAGGAACAACTGCGCGAGGTCCTGCGCGTCGGTGCTGCTGCCGCCGTTGCCCACCGCGAACAGCGTGCCGCCGGCCCGGAAGGCCGCGGCGCACCCGCGGGCGCAGTCGACCAGTCGCTGCCCGTGCTCGGCAACCAGCGATTCGCGGAGGGCGACGATCTCCGCCGCCTTCTCGGCGGTGGACCGCGCCACCGCGGTGAGCACCGCGTCCACGTCGGTCGGCCGGCTGTCGAGGAACGGGTAGAGCGACCCGATCGCACCCTCGACCCCGGCGCTCATGCCGCCACTCCGCTGCGCTCGCTCATGGGCGCTTCTCCACCACGGCGATGGCCTCCTTGGCGTGTACCAGCACCACGTCGCCCGGTCCCGCCTCGACCAGGGCCACACTGACCTCCTCCGGTCCGGCGTCCGTGTCCACCACGGCCAGGCCGTCGGCCAGCAGCTCCCGCACCCGCACGGCGATCGCCGCGTCTGAGCAGGTGAGGCAGACGTCGTCGTGGCATTCGGGTACGGCCCGGGTCGCCGGCACCGGGCGCGCGGTCACCGGACCACCTCCGGCGCCAGCAGTCCGGGCTGCTCGAAGAACACGTGCACCAGCTCCCAGAGGATGTGGTAAATCGTCACGTGCACCTCCTTGACGATGCACGGATCGTCGGAACAGGCCACGACGACGTGGTCGGCGACGGCGTCCCGGGCGAGGTCGCCGCCGTCGCCGCCGACCAGCCCGACGGTCAGCAGACCGAGGTCGCGGGCCGTCGCCAGGCCGCGCCGCACGTTGGCGCAGCGGCCGTCGACGGACAGGCCGAGCGCGATGTCCTGCGGGGCGGCGAGCAGGCGCAGCTGGGCCGCGAACACCTCGTCGAAGCCCTCGGCCCGGGCGATCCCGGTGAGGGTGGCGGCGTCGTTGGTCAGCGAGATCGCCGGCAGCGCCCGCTTGCCCACGATGACCGGGTGGACGAACTCCACCACGACGTGCTGGGCGTCGGTCGCCGGCCCACCGTTGCCGAAGACGATCAACTTGCCGCCGCGATGGAAGCGTAGGGCCATCTCGTAGCAGGCCCGCGCGATCCGCGCCGCGTCGCCAGCGAGCGCCTGCCCGGGTGCCACCCGGCGGGCGAACGCGCGGCCGACCGCCGGCATCAGGGACGACTGCATTCTCCTCCGTTCAGCGTGGGGTGGCGGCGTACCGCTCGGCGCGACCGGCCCGCGCCCCGTCGAAGAGACCAGCCGTGCGCCGCAGGCAGGTGCCGATGACCTGGTCGAGCTGGGCCAGTCGGACCGTCCAGGACCGCAGGTCGTCGCGGCCCTTGGCGGTGAGCTCGTAGCACCGGCGTGCCGGGCCGGCCCCGGTGGTCTGCCACATGGAGACCAGCGCCCGGTCGCGTTCCAGGCCGCGCAGCACCCGGTAGACGTGGCCCGGTTCCACGTCCGGCACCCCCATGGCCCGCAGCCGGTCGATCAGGTCGTACCCGTGAGCGGGCCGTTCGAAGATCAGGAGCAGCAGGAACGGATGCAGCAGGCCGCGCAGCTCACGTCCGTCCATGCCGATCCCTTCCCGGTGCCGGGCACCCTCCTCCTGCAGCTAAACACACTTGCTGCCGAAATATGGTGGATTGCCCGGTTCGCCAGGGACCCCGGCAAGCGCCGCGGCCCGCGGCCGGATTGTCCGGTCGCGGGCCGCGGCGTCTGTCGCGCGAAGGGCGTACGCCCGGATCAGCCGCCGCTGTTGGAGCGGGCGGGGGCGGGCGCCGAACCGCCGGCCACCACGCCCGGGTGCGGCGTCGCACTGACCGTGGGCTTCAGCCCGGCCGGTACGGGCAGCGCGCTGCCCTTGGCGAACTCGTCCCAGCCGACGTTCCAGGCGGTCCAGCCGTTGCCCTGATCCAGGGTCACCTCGGTGCCCTTGACCGTCACCAGGTCACCGACCTGGGTGGTCCGCATCAGCCAGTCGGCGTTGGCGTTGGAAACGTTGGTGCAGCCGTGCGAGACGTTGGTGTAGCCCTGGTCCCCCTCCGACCACGGCGCGGCGTGGATGAACTCGCCACCGTCGGTGAGCCGCTGCGCGTCCTCGACGTCGACGATGTAACCGCCGTTCGGGTCGCCCATGGTGTTGAACGTCGTGTACTCGAACTTCTCCATGATCACCATGTTGCCGCTCGAGGTCGGCGTGCTCGGCTTGCCGAGGCTGACCGGGATCTTCCGCAGCAACTTGCCGTCCTCGTAGACAGACATCTGCTTGCTGGCGTTGTCGATGTCGAGCGACACCTGCCGGCCGATCTTCGACGTGCCCGACCGGTCCGCGTCGCCGATGGCGTCCTTGCCGATCGGCAGCCCCTCCAGGGCGCTACGGACGCTGATCTTCGTGCCCGGCTTCCAGAAGTCCGGCGCCCGATACTCGACCTGCTTGCCGTCGGCCAGCCACGACCAGGTGCCCGGCTGCGGCGGATCCGTCTTCACGAACAATCGCCGCTGCACGTCCGCCCGGGCCTCTTTCGGAATTGCCGGGTCAAACGTGACAACCACCGGCATGGCCGTCCCGTACGTCTGGTCCCCGGTGAAATTCAGGACACTGGTGACTTCCGGTTTGGTCGATTTGGCCGCCGTCGTGAAGGTTGTCTTCTGCGTGGTCGTCTTCCCCTTGTCGCCAGTGGCGGTCACCTCCGCCGTGTACGTCCGCGAATTCTGCAACGGCCGCGCCGGCACCCAACTCGACCCGTCCTCGCGCGGCTCCGCCGGCACCTGGGCACCCTTGTCGTCGGTCAACCGCACCGCCGTGATCTTCCCACCCTTGACGGCGGTCCCCACCTCGGCGCTGATCGGCACGTCCTTCGACTGGTTCCCCGGCGTCACCGTCAGTTGCGGCGGGGCCGCGTTCGCCTGCCGGGCGCCCGGCAGGTGGTCGGCGGTACACCCGACGAGGACCAACGGTGTGGCCGCGATGGTCACCGACAGCAGCCTCAATCGCCGCCTCAGCTCCATATTGTCCCCCCGTTCATGGCTATCCCTCCGCCCACATTCTTGCCATGACGCGGAGACGTATGTGCGATTTCCGCAGACTGGTCAGAGCCGGGCCGCGGAAACATCTCCCGTGGTTTTACCCAATGGCAGAAATGGGCCGACGAATTCCGTTCGCGACGCATTCCGGCAGAAAACGCGACAGGCTGCCCACCCATCCCGTCCGCACCCGCTGCGACCGGCGTTTCCGCTTGCGGTGACCCTCGGCCCGGAAGCCACACCCAATTCCCGCTCATCCGGATCGGGTCCGACTCGGCCACCCCGCGCCGATTCGTCCGGAACACGTCGACGACGGGCGGCCCGGCTTCCCCGCCCGCGCATCACTGTCGACTAGACTGCCACGAAACCGGACCTTCCGGAGAAAGGTTCGCGAACTTGCACAGACAACCCCAACCTGGGCCAGGCCACGCCGGGGCTCGGATTCTCGCCGTTACCGGCCCACTTTCTGCAACCCGGCCGGGCCCGCCCTGCCGACGATTACGGTGCATTGACGTGACCATCATTCGCATTGCCGCCGTCGCGCTCAGCGCTTTCCTGACCGCGCCCGCCGTGGTGGTCGGGTCAGCGGCGCGGGCGGAAGCCGCTCCCTACGTGCCCTGTCCGGCCGTGAAGCCGCCGATGCCGCCGCCCCCCGCACCGTCTCCGCCACCGGTCGGTCCCGACGATCAGGCGGTCGGCGGAGAGTCGCTGGCCACCACGGGACTGGCCATTCCCGCCGGTGCGCCCATGGCGCCGGCGGTGACCGCCACCTCGTGGCTGGTGGCCGACCTCGACAGCGGCGCGGTGCTCGGTGGGTGCGGCCCGCACGAGCACCGCACACCGGCCAGCGTGCAGAAAATGTTGCTGGCCGCGGCCCTGATGCCCCGGCTCGACCCGACCCAGATCGTCGAGGTGACCCGGGCGGATCTGCAGGATCTCGATCCGGCCAGTTCGCTGATGGGAGTGGTCGCGGGCGGCCGTTACTCGGTCGAGAGCCTGTGGCTGGGACTGCTCCTCAAGTCGGGAAACGACGCGGCCAACGTGCTGGCCCGGGTGGGCGGCGGCCCGGCCGGCCGGCCGGGCGGCGTACAGGCGATGAACGAGGAGGCGCACCGGCTGCACGCGAATCAGACCCATGCGGCGACGCCGTCCGGTCTGGACGGTCCCGGTCAGTACACCAGCGCGTACGATCTGGCGCTGATCGCGCGGGCCACCTACGCCCGCGAGGACTTCCGCCGGTACATCGCCACCCGGGTGGCGCAGATACCGGACGAGGCGGGCACCCCGGGCTTCGCCATCACCCACGACAACACCCTGCTGGACCACTACCCCGGCACGCTCGGCGGGAAGACGGGCTTCACCGACCTGGCCCGGCAGACGTACGTGGGCGTGGCCGAACGCGACGGCCGACGGCTCGCGGTGACCCTGCTCGGCGCGGAGACCGCGCCGTTGGGCAGTCTGGGCGAGGCGGCGGCCCTGCTCGACTGGGGCTTCGCCCTCTCCCCCGGCGCGTCCGTCGGCCGCCTGGTCACCCCCGGCGAGAAGAAGGACGACCATCCGCAGGCCGCCGTCCAGGGCGGGCGGCACGGTCGCGGCTTGACCCTGTCGGCGCTCTCGTCGCCGGTCGCCCTCGGCGTCGGCGCCGCCGTCGTCCTGGTCGTCCTGGCCCTGGCGGTGCCGCGCTGGCGGAGGGCCGCGCGCCGGTCGGTCGGTCAGCCGGCCGGACCATCCGGGCGTGACCGGGTCGGATCGGAACCGTAGACGGACCACGCCGCTGCGCTGGCCGTGGGAGTCCACGACGGACGGCGCGTCTCGGGCCGGCGCCGGCAGCCGGCGAGCCGGTATCCGCGCCCGGCTCGCCGGCGGAGGGCGTCAGGTGCGTGGCGCCGCCACGGCGGCTTGGGCGTCGACGATGCCCCAGCCGTACACCGGCGAGTAGACGCCGCGCAGGCCGAGCACCGGGGTACGGGCCGTGGACATCAGCACCGAGTACACGTTGTCGAGGCTGCGGCCCTGGGCGAAGAGCAGGGCCGCGACCCCCGACACGGCGGGCGTCGCCATCGACGTCCCGGCGTACGCGTCGTAGTTGCCCTGGCCGCAGCCGGCGGAGCCGGTGCCCACGGGGACACTGGACCACACGTCGTCGTCGCACTTGACCAGGCCGGCGCCACCGGGAGCGGCCACCGCCTTCAGGTCGGCTTTCACGCCGAGGTTGGAGTACCAGGCTTTGACCTCGTTGCGGTCGGTGGCGGTCACGCAGAGCGCGCCGGCCTCCCAGGCCGGAGTGTCGCACAGCGGCGCCGTCTCGTTGCCGGCGGCGGCGACCACCGCGACACCCCTCGTCTGCGCGTACGCGATCGCCGCGGTCGCGTCGGACTCGAGCCCGGTGAGGGTGAGCGCCTGCGAGCCCGGCAGCGCCCCGAGACTGAGGTTGATCACCTTGGCGCCGTGGTCGGCCGCGTAGCGGATGCCCGCGGCGATGTCCGCGAAGCTGCCACTGCCCGCCTCCAGAACCTTGATCGGCATGATCTTCGCGTCCGGGGCGACGCCGGCGATCCCGACCCCGTTGCCGGTGGCCGCGGCCGCGATGCCCGCCACGTGGGTGCCGTGCTCGTCGCCGGCGTCGGCGGTGCCGTTGGGGCCCCGCCAGTCGCCGTTGCCGCAGGAGGTCGGGCCGCAGTCGACGAAGGTGGCGCCGGGCACGAGCTTGGCGCTCAGGTCGGGGTGGCCGAAGTCGACGCCGGTGTCCACCACGGCGATCACCACACCGGCTCCGGTGCTGGTCGCCCAGGCCTGTTCGGCGTTGATCTGCCGCAGGCCCCACTGCTTGTCGTACAACGGATCGTTGGTGGCCGCCTGCGCGGGTGTGGCGACGGCGGCGACGAGCGTCGTGGCCACGGCGGCGCCGGTGAGCAACCGGATGATCGACATGAGGCCTCCTCAGGTACGGCAGGGCTTACCTCCGTATCGGTGACCAGAGTCGATACGTAACAGCGGCACGATCAGCGCGGCCCGCTACGCTCCCGGACATGGGAGATCCGTTCCGGGTACGCATCACCGTCCGCGGCTACGAACTCGACACCCAGGGCCACCTGAACCAGGCCGTCTACCTGCAGTACGCCGAGCACGCCCGGTGGGAGTGCCTGCGCGCCGCCGGCATCTCGCAGGACCGGCTCATCGCCAGCGGGGTGGGACCGGTCGCCCTGGAGGTGACCGTGCGCTACCTGCGGGAGCTGCGCGGCGGGGACGAGGTGGACGTGTCCTGCGGGTTCCGCTGGGGCGAGGGCAAGACCTTCCACCTCGACCAGGACTACACCCGCGCGGACGGCACCCCGGTGGCGACGCTGACCGGGGTGGGTGGGCTCATCGACCTGTCGGCCCGGCGCCTGGTGCCCGACCCGCGACAGCGGTTCCGGGAGCTGGCCACCGACCCGGGGCCGCTCAACCTGTGACACCGCGCCGGAGAACGGTGCGGGGCGAGCGCCAGGTCGCTCGGGAATGCCACCACCGGAGGAGCCGGCTGCCTACGCTTCGGGGGGGAATGCTCCGGCGGCCGGGACCGCCGCGCACGCGCCTCGGCGTGGCCGGAGTCCACGAGGTCGTCGACACGGGAGATCGGGATGAGACTTCGCGAGCTGCGCCACCAGACCGGGCGGGTCCTGGTGGTGGTCTGCGACAAGGAGGAGGAGGCGGTCAGCACCATCCGCGCGGCGCTGCGAGAGCACGGCCTGATCGCCGCCCGGGTGTCCGCGGTGGGCGGGTTCGCCGACGCCGAGGTCGGCTGGTTCGACCGCGAGGCCGGCGACTACCGGCGCATCCCGGTCACCGAGCAGGTCGAGGTGCTCTCCCTGCTCGGCGACGTCGCCGCGCAGGACGGCGAGCCCGCCCTGCACGTGCACGCGGTGCTGGGACGAGCCGACGGCAGCACGGTCGGCGGGCACCTGCTACGCGGCCGGGTGTGGCCGACGCTCGAGGTCATCATCTCGGAGGTGGCGCCGGAACTGGCGAAACGGGTGGACCCGGAGACCGGCCTGGCCCTGATCTCCGCGGCCCGCTGAGCGCGAGGTCACCCCGTACGCAGGCGGATGACGAGGTCGCGTACTGCGCGCTGGTGGTCCGCGTCGTTCGGGTCGAGGGTGTGTCCCCGAACCGGTGGCGGCACAGTGTCCCCGGGTGGGGTCAGCAGCCCGCGCGGGTCCCGCACCCGCTGATCCACGCCGCCGGCCGGATCGCCGCCGGCCGCCCGGTCGCCCGCCGCCGGCCCGGCCGGCCCGGGCGAGAAGACCCAGCCGCCGATCCAGTCGGTGTCCCGCCACAGGTTCCGCCAACGCCACCGCACCCGGTCGCCGATGTCGCGCAGCGTGCCCGGGCCGAGATACGCGGGGAAGACCACGCTGTAGAGGCGACGCAGCGGATTGGCGTCGGTCACCAGCGCGACCCGGTCGAGGCACGCCGGCTCCAGTTGCAGCACCACGGCGGCCGCCAGCAGCGCGCCGTGGCTGTGCCCGGACAGCACCACGGCGCCGTGCTGCCGGGTGAGATACCGGATCCGTCGGGTGAGTTCCGGCACCGCGCGTTCGGTATAGCAGGGCGGGGCGAGCGGATGCGTGGTGCGCGGCCAGAACGTGGCCAGATCCCACAGCACCCCGACGATGCGGACCACCCGCGCCCGGTTGGTGTACGGGGCGGCGACCGCCATGGCGACGGCGAAGAGCCCGGTCAGGTTGGTGCCGACGTGGCTGAGGTACACCGCGGCCTCGGCGAGCGACTCGCCGCCGATGCGCAGGCCCAGCTCTCTGGGCCCGATGCTCGCCAGGGAGAGCCCGGCGGAGGCGAGGATCAGCACGAAGATGACCGCGTACGCGGCGGGCAGCGGCCAGCTCCGGTCGGTCAGCTGCGCTCGGGCGATGACGTCGCGCACCGCGCGGACCCGGGGCTGCGGCTCCGGCGGGGCGTCCGGGAAGTCCCGGCGCAGGATCTCCATCGCGGCCCGGCGCCGTCGACGCAGCGTCAGCCGGCTGCGCAGGAGGGCGGCGAGCGCGGTCACCAGGACCGCCACGAAGAAGCTCATCGCGGCCCACCGGTACACCACCGGCGGCAACAGTGACGGGACGTCGCTGGGCAGCAGTCGGCGTGGGGTGGGGTTGAGGTTCCGGTCGAGGTAGTACGAGGCCGCGTAGAGGACGGCGGACGAGTAGGCCACCCCCAGACCGATGGCGAAGGCGACGACGACGGGGGCACCCAGCCCGCCGAGATAGGCCGGAACTCCCGGCCGGCTCCGCCGGCGCAGGACCACTGCGGCGAGGGCCAGCATGAGCGCCGCCTGAAGCACGTAGAGCCAGGCGACCAGAGCGTCGTAGCCGGGCAGTTCGGTCCCGGGATTCCACCCGGACCGGGGCCGGGCGGCGTAGCCGACCGCCAGCGCGGTGAGCAGCAGCATCGCGGCGCGTACCGCTTGGACGAGCGTGCCGATCGGTCGGTCCGCGGGCTGACCGGGCCGGGCCGGGCGGCAGAGCAGCGCCGCCGCGGCGACGATGACGACGGTGACCAGGGCGAGCAGCGCGTAGCCGGCGGCGCGGTTGTCGTGCGGGGCGACCGCGCCGAGCACGGCGACGTCGACGGCGCCGAGCGCGATCGCCACGTGCAGCGCGTGCAGCCGGCGCAGGAGGGCCTGGTTGTCCCAGAAGTCAGGGTCGTCGAGGTGCAGGGCACCGCACCCGCCCGGCACCGTGGTCGCCGAGGCGTCCTCGGGCAGCCGCCACGATCTCGCCCCGAGCCACGAGACAATCGCCACGGCGGCGATCGGCACCAGGGCGGACAGCGCGATCCGCTGCCCGGGCTGCACGTCGGACAGCCACGAGACCGCCCGGCGGTTCGCGGTGCAGTGCTGGTAGGCGGCGCACTGCCAGGCGACGAGGTCGAGCGCCACGCCGACGACGGCCAGCACGTACATCGCGGTCAGTGTGGCGGCGAGCAGCCGGCAGACCGCCCGGGCGACCGCGACGGGACCGGCCGGTGCGGGCGGGAGCATCCAGATCGCGACGTTGCTCAGCATGAACGGCAACAGCAGCACTAGGGAGAGGGCGCGGGCCGCCCGTCCGCCGGTCAGGCCGCCCCAGCGGTACGCCTCGATGAGCGCCCCGCCCGGCCCGGTCGGGTCGCCGTAGCCCGCCTTCGGGCGGAAGAACCCGGCGTCCTGGTCGCCGGCGACCCGGGTCACGATCGGCCGGTCGAGGATCTGCTCCGCGCTCGCTCCCCCGACGCCCGGTACCCGCAACTCGGTCGTCTCCACCGGCCTCGCCGTCCCGTCGACTGTTCGCCGGTACCCGCTTACCCGTTGCCTCGTGCCCCACGCCCGCCAGCGACCGGGCGGGCTTTCGGAAACCTCCGCCCTGGCGTTTGGACCCGCTGCCAGATTTGACGGATGGGCGATCGCCGGAGGGTCCGAGGCCGTAGGGGTCGGGCGGGCACGCACTCCGGCGGGTCCAGGTTGCGGTCTCTGGGGCCCGGCCTGGTATCGGGAGCGGCGGACACGGATCCGACCACGGTGGCGACGCTGGTGGTGGTCGGGGCGAGCACCATGTTCGGGCTGGCCTGGCTGACCCTGTTGATGATGCCGGCGCTGGTGGTGGTGCAGGTCCTTGCCACCCGGGTGGGCGTGCTGTCGGGGCGGGATCTGCAACGGGCGGTCCGCGACGGCTACGGCCACGCGGCGAGCGTCCTGCTGTTGATCTCGATCCTGGCGGTCAACGTCGTGACGATAGCCGCCGATGTCGCCGCCGGAGCGGCGGCGATCGGCCTGCTCGTCGGGCTGGAGTCCCGCTGGCTGGCCCCGGCCTTCGCCGCGGGAGTCCTCGTCCTGCTGCTGTTCGGCAAGTACGACGAGGTCGAACGGGTGCTCAAGGTGGTGATGCTGGGCCTGCTCGCGTACGGGGCGGCGGCGGTGCTGGCCCACCCGCACTGGCTCGCGGTGGCCCGGGGCAGCCTGATCCCGTCCATCCCCTTCACCGAGGCTCATCTTGCGGGGGCGCTGGCGATCCTCGGCACCACGCTGACGAGCTACATGTACGTGTGGCAGACGGTGGAACAGGTCGAGGAACCGTTTGCCCGCGAACGGCTCCGGCTGCGCGAGTTCGACGCGTTGGTCGGCGCCGGCCTGGCCGCGGTGAGCTTCTGGAGCATCCTGGTCGCCAGCGCCGCCACCCTCGGCGCGCACCACCAGCAGGTCGAGACCGCCGAGCAGGCCGCCCAGGCGCTGCGTCCCCTGGCCGGGCCGGCGGCCGGGGTCCTGTTCTCGCTGGGGTTGCTCGCCTCCGCGCTCATCGCGGTACCGGTGATCATGGCCAGTGGCGGGTACGTCACCGCCAGCGCCTTCGGCTGGCCGCGCGGCCTGAGCCGCACCCCCCGCCAGGCGCCTCGGTTCTACGCGGTGGTCGTCGCCCAGACCGTGGCCGGCGTCGCCCTGGCCAGCACCGGCATAGGTCCGATCCGACTGCTGTTCCTGGCGAGCCTCATCGGTGGCATCGCCACCCCGCTGGGGCTGGTCCTGCTCGTGCTGGCCGCCGGGAACCCGAGGCTGATCGGTGCCACCCGCATCCACCTGGGCCTGCGGCTCGCGGGTTGGGCCGTCGCCGCGCTGGTGGCCGTCGTCAGCCTGCTCTTTCTGGCCCAGCAACTGCACCTCGCGCCAGGGTCGTGACGGGCGCCGGGCCTGATTCGGCGGCGCGGCGGGGTAGCCAGGTCGCGTGGGTCGGCGTTGAACCCACGTACGGCGCGGTCGGCGGGGGGAACGGTGGTGTGTGACATGGGCGCGGTGGCCAGCGGGGGCACGAGCGCCGCTATTCCCTGGTGGGTACGGCGGTCCGGGTGGACCTGATGCGGTGGCTGTCGGGGGTGCTCGGGCTGGCCGTCCTGGTGGTCGTGGCGGGCAGCATCCTGCGCAATCTGGTGGTGCCGCGCGGGTTGGGGTCCGCGCTGGTGCGGGTGCTGTGGCTGTCGCTGCGCTGGTTGCTGCGCCGCGCGGGGGCGCCCTTCGACAGCTACGAGGCCCGCGACCGGTTCCTCGCCTGGCTCGCCCCGGGCGTGCTGATCGCGATGCTGTGGTCCTGGCTGTTCGGGCTGCTCGCGGCGTATGGGTTGCTCATGCACGCGGTCTCCGGGATCTCCTGGCCGGACTCCTTCCGCGAGGCCGGTTCCAGCCTGTTCACCCTCGGCTTCGCGTCCGGGAAACGGTCCGCGCTCAACCCGCTGGACTTCATCGCCGCGGCGAGCGGACCGGTGGTCATCGCGCTGCAGATCGCCTACCTGCCGACGTTGTACGGCGCGTTCAACCGCCGGGAGCAGGAGGTCACCCTGCTCCAGTCCCGCGCCTCGCAGCCCGCCTGGGGGCCTGAGCTGCTGGCCCGGCAGGCCCTCGTCGGCACCGTGGACGAGCTGCGCGGGTTGTACGAGGACTGGGAGCGGTTGGCCGCCGACATCGGCGAGACGCACAGCAACTACCCGGTGCTGCTGTCGTTCCGCTCGCCGCGCCCGTACCGCGGTTGGGTGGTCGCCCTGATCGCGGTGATGGACGCCGCCGCCATGCACATCTCCCTCACCCCGTCCGCGGCGCCCGTCCCCGCCGCGCGGCTGATGCTGCGCTCGGGCTTCACCGCGCTGCGCGAGATCGCCCGGGTGGTCCGCATCCCGTTCGATCCCGACCCCGACCCCGGCGATCCGCTCCGGCTGACGTTCGAGGAGTACGCCGAGGCGGTGGAGCACGTGAAGAAGGCGGGCTTCGTGGTGGAACGGTCGGCGGAGGAGTCCTGGCCGCAATTTCGCGGTTGGCGGGTCAACTACGAGGGCATCGGCTACGCGCTGGCCCGCGCCGTCGACGCCGTGCCGGCGCTGTGGAGCGGCGAGCGGGACTTTCCGCACACGCCGCTGGCGCCCCAACGGCCGGTCGACCGACGGCCGGAGTCGCCATCCGGCGGTCGAGGCTGACGCGCGCCCCGCAGACTTGATAGGCAAGTCGCTGCTTGCATATACTCGGCGCGGTGAAGGAGGACGTGTTCCGAGCAATCGCCGACCCGACCCGTCGCAGGATTCTCGACGAGCTGACCGAACGCGACGACCAGACCCTGTTCGAGATCTGCTCCCGGCTGACCATGCGGCACCAGATCACCTCCTCCCGGCAGGCGATCTCGCAACACCTCGAGCTGCTGGAGGCCGCCGGGCTGGTGGTGTCGCGACGGGAGGGGCGTTACAAGTTCCATTCCATCAATCCCGCCCCGCTCGAACAGATCGTCGAGCGGTGGCTCAACCACCGGACGAAGGAGTCCTCGTGAGGATCAACCTGAGCAGCGTGCTCGTCGACGACCAGCAGAAGGCACTGCGGTTCTACACCGAGGTGCTGGGCTTCGTGAAGAAGACGGAGATCCCGATGGGCGCGGTCAGCTGGCTCACCGTCGTCTCCCCCGAGCAGCCGGACGGCACCGAACTGGTGCTCGAGCCGGACGCCCACCCGGCGGCGAAGCCGTTCAAGGCGGCGCTGGTCGCCGACGGCATCCCGTTCACCTCGTTCGCCGTGGAGGACGTGCACAAGGAGTACGAGCGGCTGCGGGAGAAGGGCGTCGTCTTCACCCAGGAGCCGACGGCCATGGGCCCGGTGACCACCGCGGTGTTCGACGACACCTGCGGCAACCTGATCCAGATCGCCTCCCAGTAGGGCCGGGCGACGGGCCGGAGGTGGCTATCCGGCCCGCACCGCGATCTGGTCGAGCTGCGGCAACGCGACGCCGAGGTCCCGGGTCCGGCCGGCCGCCACCTCGACGGCGTGCAGTTGGCCGTCGACGCCGGCGACGAACAGCCACCGGCCGTCCGGCGACCAGGCCAGCCGCTGCAGGAGAAACCCGGGTTGCACGGCCAGATCCACCGGGGCGTTACCGCCGGAGCGCAGGTCGAGCAGGTGGAGCCGGTATGTCCCGCCCGAAGCGGTCACCCAGATCGCCGCCCTCGTCCCGTCCGGCGAGATCAGCCCGCGGCTGACCTCGCTCTCGTCCAGCCGCAGCGGCACCGCGCGGCGGGCCCCGTCGCGCTGCTCGATCAGCACCGTGCCGCAGCGCAGGCGCTCGTCGCACTCCCGGGCCAGCCAGTGTCGCGGGCCGACCGCGAGCACCTCCCCGGTGGTGATCCGGTGGACACCGTCGGGGCGCAGCGAGTAGACCCCGCCGGTCGCGGCGACGAGCGGATACCCGGCGCCGTCCGGCTCGGCGAAGCTGCGCATGCCCTGCGGGAGCTCGAGAGCCCGCCCGGTGCGCCGGCCGTCGAACCGGACCAGGAGCATCCGCCCGGCCTCGTCGTCGCTCACCCAGACCGACGTCGGATCCGGGCCGGGCAGCGCCGTGCCACCGCGGCTGAGGTCGTCGGTCGCCTCGACCGCCGGTCGGCCGTCCGGCACCACGTAGCCGGGCACCGTGTCCAGCGGCCGGACGACCACCCGGTCCGGGCCGACCAGGAAGCTGACCGGCCCGGTGCTCCGCAGCGCCGGCATCGGGGTGGTGGTCACCCGGCCGGCGGCGAGGTCGATGCGGACGACCACGCCCGGTCCCCGGCCGTGCAGCTGCCATCCGGCGTCCACTCCCAGCAGGGGGTGGCCGACCTCGGTCACCACCGGGGCGGTCGATGTGGGGGTGGGCCCGCTCGGCGACGCGGCCGCCGTGATCGCGGACGGCGGCCGGGTCACCGGCGGCCGGTCCGCGCGGCTGTCGGCGCCGGTACGCGCGTACACGGCCAGCCCGACGCCGGCGACGAGCACCAGCGGCAGCCACTTCCGCCAGGGTCGCCGCGGGCGGTCCTCGCGGACCGGGCCGCCGATCTCGATGATGTCGCCCGGGTGGTCGTCGGCCGTCACGCCGCCATCATCCCGCGCGGCGTCGCCTCGCGCTGACCCCCGTCCGCCCTTGGCCGGCCGGCCGGGGCATGTGAGGATGCGGCGCATGCGTGCGGTGATCTTCGACGAGTTCGGTGCCCGACCCGAGGTCCGCGACGTCCCGGACCCGGTGCCGCCGGCCGGCGGCGTCGTCATCCGGGTGGCGGCGACCGGGCTGTGCCGCAGCGACTGGCACGGTTGGCAGGGGCACGACCCCGACATCCGCCTGCCCCACGTCCCAGGCCACGAGTACGCCGGGGTCGTCGCGGCGGTCGGCGCCGGCGTACGCGGCTGGCGCCCCGGGGACCGGGTCACCGTGCCCTTCGTCTGCGCGTGCGGGCAGTGCCCGGCCTGCCTCTCCGGCGACCAGCAGGTGTGCGAGCGGCAGACGCAGCCGGGCTTCACCCACTGGGGATCGTTCGCCGAGTACGTGGCGGTGCGCGACGCCGACGTCAACCTGATCCGGCTCCCCGACGAGCTGGATTACCCGGCCGCGGCGGCGCTCGGCTGCCGGTTCGCCACAGCGTTCCGCGCGGTGGTCGGCCAGGGCCGGGTCACCGCGGGCGAATGGGTGGCGGTGCACGGCTGCGGCGGGGTGGGGCTCTCCGCGGTGATGATCGCGGTGGCCTGCGGCGCGCGGGTGGTCGCGGTCGACGTCGCCCCAGATGCGCTGGACCTCGCCCGAGCCTTCGGGGCCACGGTGTGTCTGGACGGCCGCGCCCTCGCCGGACCCGGCGCGGTGGCCTCGGCCGTTCGCGAGGCGACCGGCGGCGGGGCGCACCTGTCGCTGGACGCCCTGGGCAGCCACGCCACCTGCGCCGCGTCGATCGAGGGCCTGCGGCGGCGCGGGCGGCACGTGCAGGTCGGGCTCCTTCCCGCCGCCCAGGGTCGCCCGGCCCTGCCGATGGACCTCGTGATCGCGTACGAGCTGGAACTGCGCGGCAGTCACGGCATGGCCGCGCACGCCTACCCCGAGCTGCTCCGGCTGGTCACCGCCGGCGTGCTGCGCCCCGCCGAGCTGGTCACCCGCACCATCGGCCTCGCCGAGGTGCCCGACGCGTTGGCCATGATGGACCGGCCCGCGCCGGGCGGGATGTGCCTCATCCAACCCTGGTGAGTCGCACGGGGTGGCCGTCCGGCGTCATCGGCTCACCCGGCCCAGGGCTCATCGTGGTGGCGGTAGTTGGCTGGGTCGGACGGTGGCCTGCCGGCCTTTCGCTTCGATGTCCCAGCGTCCGCCGAAGGCGTTGGTGCCGACCAGGCAGATCCGGCCGATGCTGTCGGGCAGGTCGGGGTCGACGACGAGCTTCCCGTCCCGGGTGTCGAGACCGAGCATGGTACGGAGGAACATCAGGGGCGCCCCGCTGGCCCAGGCCTGTGGGCTGCACGCGGTGGGGTAACGCACGGGAATCCGGCTCCAGGCCCGCTGGTAGCCGGAGAAGGCTTCCGGTAGGCGGTCGTCGGTGTAGCGGGCGGCGTCGAGCATCGCGAGGATGATCCGATTGGCCTCGTGGCGGAAGCCGTAGCGGGCGAGGCCGTGGGCGATGAGCGAGTTGTCGTGCGGCCAGACGGTGCCCATGTGGTAGCCGATCGGGTTGTAGCCCCGGTCGGCCGTGGAGACCGTCCGGACACCCCAGCCCGAGAACATCTCGTCGGACATGAGCTGGCGGGCCACGATGCCGGCCCGATCGGCGGGCACGATGCCGCTCCACAGCAGATGGCCCATGTTGGAGGTCATGGAGTCGATCTGGTTCTTGTCCCCGTCGAGCCCGATCGCGTAGTAGCCGCCCCGGCGGTCGATCCAGAAGTCGCGGTTGAACCGGTCGTGCAGTTCCTCGGCCTCCCGTCGAAGCCGCTCGGCGAGCTCGGGTTCGGCGAGGGGCCCCTCGGCCAGTTCGGCCACCCGGAGTTTGGCGTCGTAGGTGTAGCCCTGCAGCTCGCAGGTGGCGATCGGCAGGACGGGGATGCTGCCGTCGGCGAACTGCACGCCGTCCCAGGAATCGCGCCAGCACTGGTTGCCCAGCCCCTGCGAGGATCGCGTCGCGTACTCCACGTAGCCGTCGCCGTCGCGGTCACCGTACTCGTCGATCCAGCGGAGGGCGGCGTGTACGTTGTTCCGGACCTGCCGCACCAGCGCGTCGTCCCCGGTGAAACGCCAGTACTCGGACAGCGCGATCAGCCAGAGCTGGGTGGCGTCGGAGGTGCCGTAGTAGGGGTCGTAGGGTTTGACCCCGGTGCGGGTCAGCTCGCCGGCGCGGATCTCGTGCAGGATCTTGCCGGGCTCCTCGTCGCGGAAGTCGTTCAGCTCGTCGCCCTGATGGTGGGCGAGGGTCAGCACCGCGCCCCGGGTCAGCCTGGGCCCGTAGCAGACCGTCTGGTACGCGGTGATCAGCGAGTCCCGTCCGAAGACGCTGAGGAACCACGGCAGCCCCGCCGCCGGGAAGTCGATCTGCGTGCCCTTCAGCTCGCGTTGGATGCGCAGGGACACCAGGTCGTCGATGGATTTGGCGAAGATCTCCGGCAGGATCGGCGAATCGCCGTGCAGGGTCGGGGCACCCTTGCGCCACTCGTGCGCGGGGTCCCCTTCGACGCTCTCGAACACCCGCCGGAACTCCCGAACCGTCATGACGACGTCCCGGGGCGAATGGAGGGCAGGCACCGTCAGGTCGCAGACCCACGCGTCGCGGGGTTCGAGGGTGATGTCCCAGCTGAAGTCGTTGTTGTCCAGCCGTTGCGCCGCCGGCTGGGCGTGGACCTCGGTGATCGCCTGGTAGTCGCCGGACCGGTAGTTGAACACCACGCAGGAGCCGTCGTCGCTGTGCCGTCGACTGATGTCGCCCGAGCGGTCCCGGACGGTTTCCTTGATCTCCAGGATGTCCGCGAAGTCGGTGTCCACCGCCAGCCGCAGTTCGACGGTGATCTGCTTGCCGGTCAGGTTCTGCAGCTCGATGCGTTCCTGCATGCCCCGCCCGACGAAGCGCTGCCGGCGCAGCCCGACGCTGTTCGCCGGCAGGCCGGGCAGTTCGGGATTGGTGAGGAAGAAGGCGGCGGCGTAGGGACGGACGGTGGACGAGTCCAGCACCAGCAGCGGCGAGCCGTTCAAGAACAGCTGCCACTGGCTGATGTACCGGGTGTCCGCGTAGACGAGGCCGCCGATCGATCCGGGCGGCACGTCGCCGACCGCGTCGGAGTACATGAAGGAGCCGTCTTCGACGATCGCGATGGCGTTGGGGCCCAGTGCCGGCGGCAGCTTCCGGATCGTCTCCTCCAGCAGCCGTTCCGCTCCCTCCGTCGGCATCGGATCCGCCGGCGTCGGCCGTCGACCTGCGATCGTCACCACCCGCACCCCCCACCGGCGGACCGGACCGTCGCCCCGGACGGCCAGCCCCTGCCAACGGTATGCGCTGGCCGGCCACCCCAGCGGGCGATCCGGCAAACAGCGGCTGCGGGGCAGGTCGGTCCTCGGCTGCGCGGCTCTCGCCTTACGAGCGCTCCCGCGCGCCGGCCGGTTCCGGGAGTCGACCTCCGGTTCGCCGCGGGGCGACGGCCCGGCGTCGGGGTCGCCACCGCGTCATGCCGACGCCGAGCAGGACGACGGCCATGCCGACGGTCGTCCGGATCGTGACCGGCTCGTCGAGCAGGAGCGCGCCCAACGCCACCGAGACGACCGGCAGCAGGTAGCCGACGCTGGCGGCGTTGGTGGCGCCCTCGTGGGTGATGATCTTGTAGGTAAGGTGGAAGGTGAGCGCGGTGCAGCCGAGGGCGAGGACGACGAGGGCGCCGACCGACGTAATGGTCACCTGCGGCGCCTCGAGGCCACCGACGGGCAGGAACAGCGCGCTCCAGCCGGCCGCGGCGAGGAGCTGGGCGCTGGACAGCACGATCGTCGGAACTCCTCGGCCGACCAGAGTCCGCCCCATATAGGCGAAGGCGGCGGCGTAGCTGGCCGCGGCGCCGAGGATGGCCAGGGCGTTCCAGCTGACCAGACCCCCGTGCCGCCACGGGGCGAAGATGGTCACGACTCCGGCGAAGCCGAGCAGGAGGCCGCCGAGGCGGATCGGGCGCAGGTCGCGCTCCGCGCCGCTCGCGAACCCCAGCAGCAGGGCCCAGAGTGGGGTCGTGGCGTTCAGCACCCCGGCGGTGCCCGATTCGACGGTCCGCTGGCCGATGCTGAACAGGGCGAACGGCAGGGCGTTGCAGAGCAGGGCCGCCACGGACAGGTGCCGCCAGATCGACCGGTCCGTAGGCAGGCGGTGACCGGCCAGCCGGCACACCAGCAGGAGTGCCGCCGCGCCCAGGACGCAGCGGGCGAAGGTCACCTGGGCGGGTGAGAACCCGTCCAGGGCCACCGAGATCCACAGGAAGGTCGAGCCCCACAGCAGGGCCAGTACGCCCACCCGGACCAGGTTCCGGACGCCGTCGCTGATCATGGGTCTCCCGTCGGGGCGTGTCGTCGCGTCGTGCCGGCTCCACCGTCCCCCGGCTGGACCATCAGAACAAGTGAAGGTTCCTACCTGATCGTTAAGCTGTGCTACATGCTCGACGTACGTCGCCTCCAGGTCCTCCGCGCGGTCGTGATGAGCGGCTCGGTCACCGCCGCCGCGACCCACCTCGGGTACACGCCGTCGGCGGTCAGCCAGCAGATCGCCGCGCTGGAGCGGCAGGCCGGTGTCCGGCTGCTGGAGCGGATCGGCCGCGGCGTACGCCCCACCGCGGCGGGCCGGCTGCTCACCGAGCACGCCGGCATCATCGGCCGGAGCATCGCCGAGGCGGAGACGGCCCTGGCCGAACTCCGGGCCGGCCGCACCGGGCTGCTGACCGTGCGCTACTTCGCCACCGCCGGCGCCGCCCTGATCCCGCCCGCGCTGGCCCGTTTCCGCCAGCACCATCCGGACGTACGGGTCGAGCTGAAGCTGACCGACCCCGACGACCCGCTGCCGGAGGTGGCACAGGGCCAGGCCGACCTGGCCATCCTCGTCCGCGCCGGCGCGCCGGTCCGCGACGGCGTGCGCCTCGTCCACCTGCTCGACGATCCGTACCTGGCCGTCCTGCCCCGCGATCACCGCCTCGCCGCGAAGGAGGCGGTCGACCTGGCCGATCTCGCCGGAAAGGCCTGGGTCAGCAGCGAGCCGGCCGGGCCGTGCCGCGAGGTGGTCCTGGCCGCCTGCGCGGCCGCCGGTTTCCATCCGCGCACCACGGTGGAGTGCGACGACTACCCCACGGCGCAGGGTTTCGTCGCCGCCGGGCTCGGCGTCAGTGTGATCCCGCGGACCGCCCTCGACAGCCACCACCCCGACGTGGCCGTACGGGAGATCCGGAACCCGCAGCCGGTCCGGCGGATCCACGCGGCGGTCCGGGAGACCTCGCTGGAGCAACCGGCGCTGCGCGGCCTGCTCACCGCGCTGCGCGACGCTGCCCGCGCGCGCGGCTGACCGCGCCGGCAGACCCAGCCGCCGCCACCGACCCGCCGTTTCAGGTCGGGTCGCCGCCGCCCGAGGTGGCGTCGGTCTGCTCGGCCGGCGGGCGTTCGTCGTCACCGTCCCGCCGCCGGCGGCGTTCCCGCCTGCGCCCGAGCAGCGCCGCGACGAGCAGCGACCCGGCGGCGGCCGCGCGTCCCCAGCGGCGCAGGGCCACCCGGAGCGCCCGGGCCGGCGGCGGGGGCGGGCCCGGCACCACGACCCGGTCCACGCCCGGGTAGGCCAGCCGGGCGGTCTCGACCGCCTCCTGCTCTGAGGTGACGGCCCGGTTGTTGGTGAGGGCCAACTGTCGGGCCTCGTTCCGGTAGCGCCAGCGCCACAACTCGCCCTGCGGCCACATCTCGATCCGCTCCCCTGGGCGGTGGCGGACGGGGACCTCGGGTTCGTCCTCGCCGGCCGGGCGCCGCGGCGCGGGGCGGGTCGCCCGGCGCAGGTCGGCCCGGGTGAGTTCCCCGAGGGAGGCGGCCTTGCCCCGGCGCAGCGCCCGCGCGATGAGGAACGCGAGCACACCGGTCACGATCGGCAGGACCAGCACCAGGACCCGGAACAGCGCCAGCAGGTCGTAGACCGGCACCCGGAGCAGCCGGGCGAGGATGTCGTCGCCCGCGGCCACCACGAGGACCACGTAGAAGGTCAGCGCGCCCACGCCGATGCCGAGCCGGACCGGATGGTTCCGGGGCCGGTCGAGCAGCTGATGCGGGTGGCGATCGCGGGTGCACCATCGTTCGACGAACGGCCACAGGTAGAGGGCGACGAAGCTCAGCCCGCCGAGCACGACGCCGGGGAAGAACGGGGCCGGCACCAGGTACCCGCCGATGCGGAACTCCCACGGCGGGAACAGGCGCAGCGCCCCGTCGCCCCAGGCGACATACCAGTCCGGCTGCGCCGGCGAGCTGGACTCGGCCGGCGCGAAGGGACCGTACAGCCAGACCGGGTTGATCTGGACCAGCCCGCCGAGGGCGAACAACACCGCCAGCACCCAGGCGAAGAGGGCGAGCGTGCGCAGGGTATAACCCGGCCAGAAGCGGGAGCCGACCACATTGTGCTCGGTCCGCCCCGGGCCCGGGAACTGGCTGTGCTTCTGCCGCACCAGGATGCCCAGATGCAGCGAGACGAGGGCGACGAGGATCGCCGGTACGAGCAGCACGTGGGTGATGAACATCCGCGGGATCATCTCGTCGGAGGGGAACTCGCCGCCGAGGGCCAGCGCGGCCAGCCAGGTCCCCACCAGAGGGATGGACTCGACCACCGAGGTGATGATCCGCAGACCCAGCCCGGACAGGAGGTCGTCGGGCATGGAGTAGCCGGTGAAGCCGTTGGCCAGGGCGAGGGCCAGCATGGTCACGCCGATCAGCCAGTTGAGTTCACGCGGCTTCCGGAACGCCCCGGTGAAGAAGATCCGGGACAGGTGCAGCACGATCGCCGCGACGAAGGCCAGGGCCGCCCAGTGGTGGGTCTGCCGGATCAGCAGTCCGGCCCGGACATCCCAGCTCAGCCGCACCGTCGAGGCGTAGGCGGCGGAGGTGGTGGTGGCGCCGTCCAGCGGGGCGTAGGAGCCGTGGTAGACCCGATCGGCGGAGCTGGCGTCGAAGAAGAAGGTGAGATAGACGCCGGTAAGGATCAGCGCGATGAACGAGTAGAGCGCGATCTCCCCGAGCATGAACGACCAGTGATCGGGGAAGATCTTCGCCAGCGCCCGGCGGGTGATCGGGGAGAGCCGGAGCCGGTCGTCCAGCGCGCGGGCCAGCGGACCCATGATCATGGTCGGCTCCAGAATCCGGCGCCGGGCGGCGCGGTGAAGTCGCCGGTGGCCCGCAGGAAGCCGTCCGGGCCGACCTCGATCGGCAGCCCCGGCAGGGGCCGTGCCGCGGGGCCGGCGATCGGCCGGGCGCCGGCCAGCAGGTCGAACGAGGACTGGTGGCAGGGGCAGAGCACGCGGCCGGCGCCCTTGAGATAGAGCCGCACCGGGCAGCCGGCGTGGGTACAGAGCAGCGACCAGACGACCAGGCCGCCCAGGTGCCCGCCGGCGGGTTGACGGATGAAGCGCTCCGGGTTGAGTCGGACCGCGAACGCGGGTGCGTCCCCGACGTCGATGCTGCCCTCGGGGAAGACCGCGACCAGCGTGTCGGCGGGCACGTCGTCCGGCCGCAACGGTCGTCCCTGGTCGTCGACCAGCCGGACACCCGGCCCCCACGGGGTGTCCTTCAGCGACCGCGTCGGGCGTTGCCGGTCCCAGGGGAGCAGGGAGCGCAGCGGGAACAGCGCGGCGACGCCGAGGGCGGCCAGCGCGAAGCCGAGCGCCGCGAGCAGCCCCCACCGGCGCGTCGGGCTCTCCGGCGCGCGGAACACCGCCGCGGTCATTGCCTGCTCGGCGGGGGGCGGGACGAAGCCCTCATGCTCCTCGACGTAGCCGCCGACCGGCACCAACCGGCGGGACCAGACCGCGAGCCCCACCGCCAGGCCGGCGAAGGCGACCGCCAGGCACACCCCTTCCCACTGGGTACCGCCATTCAGCCCGTACGTGACCGCGAAGCCGACCGCCCCGGCGGCGCTCACCAGGAACGCGACGGCGATCCGGCGGCTCGCGGCCCGCTCGCTCTTCGACGGAGTCCGGCCGCTCACTCCCCCGCCCTCCGGCCCAGCCATCGCACAGCGCCCACCAGCAGGGCGAGCACCACCACCCAGCCGACCAGCCCCTCGGCCAGCGGTCCCAGCCGGCCGAGCGGGTTGCCGCCCCGGTCCAGTCGCTCGGAGCGCAGCCGCTGCACGTAGCTGGTCAGGTCGTTCACCTGCCGGTCGGTGAGCACCTGGCTGGGGAAGGCCGGCATCAGCCCGGGCCCGACCCGGACCGCCTCGGCCACCTGGGTGGCCGTGGACTCGTACAGCGGCGGAGCGATCCAGCCGTTGGTGAGGACCGCACCTGAGCCGCCCGCCCCGTGGCAGGGCGCGCAGTTGGCGGCGAAGAGTGCGCGGCCCGAGACCATGTCGCCGGGCGCGACCCGGGGGATCTGCGGGCCACCGCCGCCGAAGCTGGACACGTGGCCGACCAGCGCCGAGATGTCGTCGGCGGAGAAGACCGGTGCCCGGCGGGTGGCCTGCGGCACCTCCTCGGAGAGCGGCATCCGCCCGGTGGAGAGCTGGAAGTCCACCGAGGCCGGTCCGACGCCGATCAGGGATGGCCCCCGCTGCGACCCCTGTCCCTGCGGCCCGTGGCAGCTCGCGCACTGCTCCAGGTAGAGCTGGGTGCCCCGGTCGGCGGCGGGGGTGGTGGCGGTCGGGGTCGGGGTGGGTGCGGGCGCGAGTGCCACCGGCCCCGCGGCCAGCGCCAGGACGGACCCGACCGCGAGGGCCCGGCGGGGGTGCGGGGTGGGCAGCGTCACCGCTCGTGGTCGCCGCATCGGTCAGTCCAGGGTGTAGAGGTACGCGGCGATGTCCTGCGCGTCGATTGCGCTGACGCCCAGCCTCGGCATGGCGGTGCCCGGTTCGACGGCCTGCGGGTCGGTGATCCACCGTTGCAGGTTGTCGGCGTTGTTGGGCAGCTCGCCGGCGATGTAGGAACGGGCGCCGAAGCGGGTCAGCGGCGGGCCGACCAGCCCACCGGCCTGGTCGATGCCGGGAATGGTGTGGCACGAGCCGCAGCCGTACTGGGCGATGAGCTTCGCACCCCGGTCGGGCCGGCCGGCGCGGGACTCGGGCGGCGGTGGGGGCGGCGCCGAGGCGCAGCCGGTCACGGTGACGACCGGCAGCGCCGCCAGCACGGCGCCCAGCATCCAGCGACGACGGCTCATCGCACCATCCCTTCCGTTGCGGCACCGGTCGCCGCCGGCTTCGGGTCCCGGCCCGGTCGGTCGGCAACCAGGTGGTCGGGCCGGTCCCGGTCCAGCCGTAGTAGCCAGGCGAGGAAGACCGCCAGCGTCGCCACCAGCACCGCCACGTCCATCGGCGCCCACATCAGCAGCCCGGCGAGCTGCTGGTCGGCGACCGGGTCGGGGCCGAGGACGCGGGTGGGATAGACCGGCTCGGGGGCGAAGGTGAGGACCGCGCCGAGGGCGGACGCGGGCAGCATGGTGCCGACCAGCAGCAGCAGCGACACCGGAGCGGGCGCCCGGTGGCGCGCCGGGCCGAGCACCGGCGCCCACAGCAGCCAGGCCGCCGCCACCAGGCTCACGTGCTCGGCGGCGTGCAGGACCGGGCGGTCCACCGCGGCGACGTACGGGCCTGGCAGGTGCCAGAACCACAGGACGAGGGTCTGCGCCGCGGCGGCCAGCAGGGCGTACCCGGCAGGGCGGCGCAGCCGGCGTACCGGGGCCGCGGCCCGCCAGCGGGCCAGCATCCGGCGCAGCGGCCGGGGCGCGGCCACGGTCAGCGGCAGCCCGGCCGCGCCCGCCGCGAGCAGCGGGCCGGCCACCAGCAGGAGCAGCATGTGCTGGGCCATGTGGCCGGCGAAGGAGGCCTCCGCCAGCCGGTGCACCGGCCCCTGGTCGGCCGCCAGCACCACCAGCAGCCCGCCGCCGAACGCGGCCACCCGCCAGCCCGGCACGATCCGGCCGGGGCCGCGGCGCGCCCACAGCTCCTGCACGCCCCGGCCGTAGCAGGCGGCGAGCAGGCAGAGCACGACGACGACCAGCATGGTCAGCAGGCCGTCGGCCACGTCGCCCGGGCCGGGCCCGTGGGCCCGGTAGCCGCTCAGCCCTGACATGGCGGGAACACCAGCACGGCGACGCCGCCGAGCGCGATGATCGTCAGGAACAGCAGGTTCGCCCACACACCCACCACGGCGAGCATCCGGGACCGCTCGAGGGCCCGGTCGTGGGCGCCGGCCGCCCGCGCCTGCCCGGTACGCCTCAGCACCAGGGTGGCGACCAGCAACGATCCCAGGGTGGCCACGCCCGGGACGAACACGGCCACGCTGAGGGCCTGCCAGAGCGGTACGCCGGCGATGCGCTCGGACTTGGCGGCGCAGGCGAGTTCGTCCAGGCTCCAGGCGGCGATCAGGTGCACCGCCCAGGCGGCCGCGCCGCCGAGCACGCCGTACCAGAGCAGCAGCCCGCCGGTCAGGCGGGCGTGTGGGCCGGGTCGCGCGGTCATCACAGCCGCGGGGAGAGGTAGATGGTGAACAGAATGGCGACCCACACCGTGTCGACGAAGTGCCAGTAGATCGCGGCGTTGCGGACCCGTTCGTGGCGGTGGGACCCGAAGCTGCCGCCGCGCAGGGAGGCGGCCAGCAGCCACCCGATCATCGCCAACCCGACGCTCACGTGCAGCCCGTGGAACCCGGTGATCACGTAGAACAGCGACCCGTAGACGTTGGTGGTCATGGTGAAGTGCGTCAGGTCCTCGCGGTACTCGATGACCAGCAGGGCCATGAAGGACAGCCCCATCACCAGGGTCGCGGCGAGACCGGCGCGCAGGCGCCAGCGCTGGCCCCGCCGGATGCCGTGTTCCGCCCAGACCACAGGCAGGCTGCTGGGCACCAGCACCCCGGTCATCACCAGCGGGATGAGCAGCTTCGGCTTGTCGATGCCGTCGGGCGGCCAGACGGGGCCGTGCTGGAAGCGGAGGTAGAAGTAGCTGCCGAGCAGGCAGGCGAAGAGGGTGGCCTCGGTGGCCACGAACATCACCATGCCCCACCAGCCGGTCGGCCGGCCGACCGGCTCCTCCGTGGTCAGCGCCTCGACACCGGTGGCTGCGGCCACCACCCCGCCCCGGTCCGTCATGACGCGATCCCGATTTCCTCGTCTGGCCGTCGGGGCGGCCAGAGCCATGCCGCGATCGTCGCCGCCACCGCCAGCACGGCGGCCACCGCGACCGGGTACGCGCCCAGCAGCAGGGCGGTGAAGAAGACCAGCAGCACGCCGGCGAGCACGAGCGGCTTGAACGACGGCTCCGGCATCTGCGCCGCGCGCTCGGGGCGCGCGTCCAGCTCACTGGTGAAGAGGGTGCGCTTGCCCTCGCTGAGGATGCGGTCCTTGGTCGCGCCCGTGGTGGTCGACTCCGCGGTCCGCTCGTCCCAGGTGGGGTGCAGGCTGTGCACCCGGGGGATGACCGGGAAGTTGTACGCCTCGGGTGGTGAGGCGGCCGACCATTCCAGGCTGTCGCCCTCCCACGGGTCCGGCCCGGCCGGCCGGCCCCGCCGGATCGCGTGCACCACGCCGATGAGCACCAGCAGCAGCCCGAGCGCCAGCACGTACGACCCGATGCTGCTGATCAGGTTCCCCACGTCCCAGCCCAGGTCGCTGCGGTAGGTGTAGACGCGCCGGGGCATGCCGAACAGGCCGTAGAGGTGCATGGGGAAGAAGGTGACGTGCATGCCGGTGAAGACCAGCCAGAACGCCCACCGCCCGAGCCCCTCGTGGTACATCCGGCCGGTGATCTTGGGCAGCCAGAAGTAGATGCCGGCGAGTATCGGGAAGAGCGCCCCGCCGAGCAGCACGTAGTGGAAGTGGGCCACCACGAAGTACGAGTCGGTGACCTGTTGGTCGAAGGCGGTCAGCGCGAACATCGCGCCGGTGAAGCCGCCGAGCACGAAGGTCACGATGAACCCGATGACGAACAGCAGCGGGGCCCGCAGCACCAGCCGGCCGAGCATCATGGTGGCCAGCCAGGCGAAGATCTGGATTCCGGACGGGATGGTGATGATGGTGCTGGCCGCGCTGAAGAAGCTGTACGACAGCTGGGGCAGCCCGGTGGCGAACATGTGGTGTACCCAGACCCCGAACGAGACGATGGAGATCGCGACGATCGCCAGCACGATCAGCGGGTAGCCGACGACGCCGCGGCGGGTGAACGCGGGGAGCACGGCGGAGACGATGCCCAGCCCGGGCATCACGATGATGTACACGTCGGGGTGCCCGAAGATCCAGAACAGGTGCTGCCAGAGCAGCACGTTCCCGCCGCCGCCCGGATCGAAGAAGTGGGTGTCGAACCGGCGGTCGAGGAAGAGCAGCGCGTTGTCCGTGTTCAGCGCCGGCAGGGCGAAGACCACCATGAAGGCGGTGGCCACGATCGCCCAGACGAACAGCGGCACCCGGTTGAGCGACATCCCCGGCGCGCGCAGCTTGAGCGCGGTGACGATGAAGTTGATCGCGCCCGAGGTGGTGGAGATGCCGAGGAAGAGCAGGCCCAGCGCGTAGACGTCCATGTGCAGGCCGGGGTTGTGCTGATCCTGGTTGAGCGGAGCGTAGGCGAACCAGCCGTTGTTCGGCGCCGCCCCGAACGGCAGGCTCGCCCACATGAACAGCCCGGCGAAGAGGAACACCCAGTAGCCGAAGGCGTTCAACCTGGGGAACGCCATGTCCCGCGAGCCGATCATCAGCGGGACGAGGAAGTTGCCGAAGCCGAACAGCATCGGCGTGGCGAACAGGAAGATCATCGCCGTGCCGTGCATGGTGAAGAGCTGGTTGTACTCCTGCGGCGACAGCACGCCGGACTCGGGCCGGGCGAGCTGGGTGCGCATCAGCAGGGCGCTGAGCCCGGCGAGGAGGAAGAAGAACGCGGCGGTGACCAGGTAGCGCCGGCCGATCTTCTTGTGGTCCACGGTGGTGAACCAGGCGCGCAGCGAGCGGGGCTCGTCCCAGTGCTCGGCCAGCCGGGCCAGGTCGTCCCGCCCGATGCCGGGTGTGCTGGTGGTCGTGGTCATGGCGGCCCCTACTCCAGCGACCGAAGGTAGGCGATGAGGTCGGGCAGGCGGGCGGCGTCGACCGGTTGCGGAGGCATGGCGTTGCCGGGCTTGACGGTCTGCGAGTTGGCGATCCAGCCGCCGAGGTGGCCGGCGTCGTTGGGTATGGCGCCGGCGCCGATGCTCCACCGCGATCCCACGTTCGACAGGTCGGGCCCGACCCGCCCCTGCGCGCCGGTGCCCCGGATCGAGTGGCAGGCGGCACAGGTGCCCTGCACGAACGTCTGCTGGCCGCGCCGTTCGGCATCCGTCTGCGGCGCCCGGGCCGGGGCGTCGAGCCGGTCCAGGAAGGCGTCGAAGTCGGCGCGGGGCTGCGCCACCACGAGGAACGCCATGTGGGCGTGCTGGGTGCCGCAGTACTCGGCGCACTGGCCGCGGTAGCTGCCGGCCTGCCGCGCCTCCAGCCAGGTCTCGCGGGTCTCGCCGGAGATCAGGTCGGTCTTCGGCATCAGCTGCGGCACCCAGAAGCTGTGCAGCACGTCGTTGGTGCGCAGGCGTACCTTGACCCGCTCCCCCACCGGGATGTGGATCTCGTTGGCGGTGGCGCCGGATCGGCCCGCGTAGCGCACCTCCCACCACCACTGGTGGCCGATGACCTCCACGGTCAGCGCGTCCCGGCCCGGTCCGGCGCCGAGCGCGGCGAGGTCCCGCAGGCCGACGCCGTACACGGCCACGAGGATGATGAACGGCAGTCCGGCTCCGGCGATCGTCACGAAGCGCAGCGGCTGGCCGTGGCGCACCCGGGCCGCGCCCCGCCGGAACACCAGCGCCCACGCGAGCAGCGCCATGACCTCGGCGAACACCGCCACGGAGATCCAGAACAGCAGCCACCAGAGGCCGTTGACCCGGGCCGCTCCGGCCCCCTGCGGGTTCAACGCTGACGGTGACCCGCCGGAGCAGCCGGTGAGCAGCAGCAGGCCGGCCAGCAGCAGCACGGCCCGGGGTCTGCGCTGCCGCCGGATCGGGCGCGAGGTGGTCTGCGCTGTCGTCCTCATCGGCAAGGACCTTAGTCCCGGTTGACCGTCTTCATACCTTTTATTCCGAACAGACTCATATACCGCCGTAAGCGCCTTATGGTGGGCTCCATCCCCACCTTCGGTCAAGCGCCCCCGGACGCGGACAGGGAGATCATGCGAGCCTCCACGGTGGACCTCGTCGCGGACACGGCCAGAGCGGCCGCCGCACGCCGGACGATGGCCTGGATCGCCGGCGGCCTCGCCGCGGCGGCCGCCGCGGCCGGCGCCTGGCTGGCGCCCCCCGACGAACTGCAGGGCGACGCGCAACGGCTGATGTACCTGCACGTCCCCGCCGCCTGGGTGGCGTACGCCGCGTTCACGGTCGTGCTCGCGGCCAGCGGGGCGTACCTCATCGGCGGTGACCTGCGGTGGGACCGGTTCGCCCGGGCCGCGGCGGAGCTCGGCGTGGTGCTCACCGCCGCCGCCATCGCCACCGGCTCGGTCTGGGGGCACCTGGTCTGGGGCACCTGGTGGGCCTGGGATCCACGGCTGGTCAGCACGGCCCTGCTGCTGCTCGCCTACGCCGGCTACCTGGCCCTGCGCCGGGAACTGGCGGAGCGGACGGGGGCGCGCGACGGCGGCGACCGCCGGGTGGCGAAGCCCGCCGCGGTGGTCGGGGTGGCCGGGTTCCTCCTCGTGCCCGTGGTGCACTTCTCGGTCGTCTGGTGGCGCTCGCTTCATCAGCAGGCGACCATGCTGGCCCCGCACCGACCCCCGATCGACCCCCGGATGGCCACCGCGCTGCTGCTCGCGGTGGCCGCCGCCACCCTCGCCGCGTTCTGCGTGCTGCTGCACCGGGTGATCCGCCTGGAGCGGCGCCTGGCGCCCGAGCCCACCCCCGCCGCGGAACGCACGCGGGTCGGAGTCGGATGATGCGTCGCCGCGCGGGCCGGATCACCCTCCTCGCGGTGCTGCTCGTCGCCGGCGGGCTGCTGGTCACCAGCGCGCTCCGCGACACCGTCACCTACTACCGGACCCCGGGCGAGGTGCTCGACGAACCGGACCTCGCCCGGCACCGGGTCCGCCTCGGCGGCGACGTGGTGCCCGGATCGCTGCGCCAGGACGGCGACCTGGTCCTGTTCCGCCTCGCGGCCGGGGGTCGCGAGATCGCCGTCGAGCAGCGCGGCGCGCCTCCCGAGACGTTCCGGGAGGGCACGGGGGCGGTCGTCGAGGGCACCCTGTCACCGGACGGCGTGTTCCGCTCGGACCACGTGGTGGTCCGGCACGGCAACGAGTACCAGCCGTCATCCCCGCCCGTGGGTCCGGTCGATGCTCGGTGACCTCGGCACCGCCAGCCTCGCCGCCGGGCTGGCCAGTGCGACCCTGACCGCCCTGCTCTGGCTGCGGGTGGCCCTGTTCGACGCGCCCGCGCGCATCGCCCGGCTCGGCACCGCCGGCACCCTGGCCGCCGCCGCGGTGGCCTGCGCCCTGCTGGAGGCGGCGCTGCTGCGGCACGACTTCAGCGTGCGGTTCGTGGCCGAGAACGGCGGCCGGCACGTCCCGCTCTACTACACGCTGACCAGCCTCTGGTCGGCCCTGGACGGCTCGCTGCTGCTGTGGCTGCTCGTCCTCGGCGGGTACGCGGCGCTGCTGGCCCGGCGCGCGTACCCGGCCCGGTTGCACGCGTACGCGATGGTCGTCGTCAGCGTGGTCATGCTGTTCTTCTTCGCGCTGTCCAGCTTCGCCGCGAACCCGTTCCGCCCGGTGAGCCCGGTGCCGACCGACGGCCCCGGGCCGAACCCGCTGCTGCAGCAGCACCCGGCCATGGGCGTGCACCCGCCGCTGCTCTACGCCGGCTACCTCGGGCTGGTCGTACCCTTCGCGTTCGCGCTGGCGGCGCCGCTGGCCGGGCGGGACGGAGCGGGCTGGGTGCGGCTGGCCCGTCCGTGGGCGCTGGCCGCCTGGGCCGCGCTCACCGGCGGCATCGGCCTGGGCGCCTGGTGGTCGTACGCGGTGCTGGGCTGGGGCGGCTACTGGGCGTGGGACCCGGTGGAGAACGCCTCCCTGCTGCCCTGGCTGACCGCCACCGCGTTCCTGCACACCACCCTGGTACGCGGCCGGGTCGCCTGGCACAGCGCGCTCGCCTGCGCCAGCTTCCTGCTGGTGCTGCTGGGCACCTTCCTCACCCGGTCCGGGGCGGTGGCCAGCGTGCACGCCTTCACCGACTCGCCGCTGGGTCCGATGCTGCTCGGCTTCGTGCTGCTGGCCGTGGCGGTGTCGACCGTCCTGACCGGCCGCCGGGACTCCGAACCGGCCCGCGCCGGCCGGCCACCGGCGCTCTCCCGCCCCACCCTCGTGCTGGTCAACGGCGTACTCCTGGTGACCATCGCCGCGGTGGTGCTGATCGGCACGATCCTGCCGCTGCTGTCGGCCCCGTTGAACGGGACCCGCGCCTCGGTGGGACCCGGCTACTACCAGCAGACCGCGGTGCCCCTGGCGGTCGTGGTGCTGCTGATGATGGGCGTGACGCCCGCGCTGCGGGTCCGCGACCGGTCGGCGGCGCTGCGGCGGCTCGCCGTTCCCGCCGGCGCCGGCCTGGGCACGGTGGCCCTGGTCGGCCTGCTCAGCCGGCCCGGCCCGGCCGCGCTCACCGCGTTCGGCGCGGCGGCGTTCGTCCTCACCGGACTGGCCGGGGACGCGCTGCACCGGCGGACCGGCCCACGACGACGACCCGGCCGGCTCGCCGGACTGGTCGCGCACGCCGGGCTCGCCCTGGTCGCGGTGGGCGTCGCCGGATCGTCGGCGTACGGGCGGGACGACGAACGCACGCTGCGGGTCGGCGAGACCCTGCGGGTGGGCGACGTCTCGGTCCGCCTGGTCGGCGTGGACCGCACCGGCGGCAGCGGCAGCATGGCGGTACGGGCCCGGCTGGCGCTCACCGCGTCCGGCCGCGCCGGTCCGACGATCACCCCGGCGCTGCGCTACCACCCCGCCCGGGACACCGCCGTGACCGTGCCGGCGATCGGCACCGGCCCGCTGCGCGACACGTACGTCACGCTGATCGCCGTCGGCGAGGACAGCGGCAGCGCCACGGTGCGGCTCGCGGTGAACCCGCTCGTCGGTCTCCTCTGGGCCGGCGGGGCGCTCACCGCCGCCGGCGGGTTGCTCGCCGCCGCCCGCTCCGCGCGACGGCCGCGCGGCCGCGCCGACCGGCTGCCGCCGACGGCGGCCGGTACCGGAGCCGGGCGCTCGGCCAGCCGCGCCGACCGGCCCGCCCCGAAAGCGGTCGGCTCCGGAGCTGCGACGTGAGGCGCCCGACCGTGCGCCGCCCCGGCTGGCTGCGCGCCGGGCCCGCGACGGTCCTCGCGCTCACCCTCGCCGTCGGCGCCCTGGTCGCGGTCGGCCTGCGCGCGCCCGCCGCGTCGGGCCCCGGCGGCACGCCGTCCGTCGCGGGCGCTCCCGCCCCCGCGCTGTCCGGCACCACCCTGGACGGTGGCCGCTTCGCGCTCGCCGAGGCCCGGGGTCAGGTGGTGCTGGTCAACGTGTTCGCCTCCTGGTGCGGCCCGTGCCGGGACGAGCTGCCGCTGCTGGTCGACACCGAGCGCAGCTGGTCCCCGCGCGGGCTCCGGGTGGTGGGGCTGAACATCCGCGACGGCGTCGACGCGGTCCGGGCGCTGCTGGACGAGACCGGCGCGACGGGGCTGACCGTGGTGCCGGACCCGGACGGCACCCGGGCGGTCGAGTGGGGCGTGCGGGGGGTGCCGGAGACCTTCGTGGTGGACCGGGACGGCCGGCTCGTCGACCGGCGGCAGGGCGTGGTGACCCGGCAGTGGCTGGAGCAGCGGATCGCGCCGCTGCTGGCCGGATGAGGTGGCGCCGCGTCCTGGTGGCGCTCGTGCTCGTCGCGCTGGCCGCCGCGGCCGGCGCCGGACTGGCCCGGTCGGCGGGCGACCGTGGCCGGCCGGACCCGGTCCGCGCGGTGGCCGCCGAGCTGCGCTGCCCGGCCTGTCAGGGCGAGTCGGTGGCGGACTCCCGGTCACCGATCGCGGTGGCGATGCGGCAGGTGGTGGCGGACCAGCTCGCCCAGGGGCGGGACCGCGACGAGATCCGGCGCTGGTTCGTGCAGCGGTACGGGGCGGACGTGCTGACCGATCCGCCCGATCGCGGGGTCCGGCTACTGCTGTGGGGCGTACCCGCGCTGGCCCTGCTGGCCGGCGGCTACGCGGCCGTGCGGACGCTGCGCCCCCGCGCCGGCCGGGCCCGACCCGCCGCGCCCCGGACGTCGGGCGCGCGGGTTGCGCGGCGGGCGTGGCGGGTCGCGTCGGTGGGCGTGGTGGGGCTGGTGGCGTCCGTCGCGGTCGTCGCCTACCGGCTCGACCCGCCCGCGCGGCCGGCGCCGGCCGACCCGGTCGCGGTCGCCCTCCAACTCGCCCACGACCTGGAGACGCAGGACCGGTACGACGCCGCGGCGCAGATGTACCAGGAGGCGTTGCGCGAGCGACCCGATGACGCCGTCCGGCTGCGGCTCGCGTTCGCGTTGCTCCGCTCCGGCGACAGCGACGGCGCGCAACGCACCGCCCGGGAGGTGCTGGGCCGCGAGCCGGACTCCCCCGACGGCCTGCTGGTGCTGGGGCTGGCGCAGCGGACCAGCCAGCCCGTCGAGGCCGAGCGGAGCCTGCGGCGCTTCCTGGCCGTCGCGCCGGCGCACCCGGCCGCCGCGGAGATCAGGCGGCTCCTCTCTCCGGACCCGGCGCCCAACGGACGCTGAGTGGGGCGGCCGCCACCCGGTGCCGGCCGCCGGCGCTGGTGGGCTCAGTCGACCTCGACCCAGTCGAGGGTGCGCTGGACCGCCTTCTTCCACCGGGCGTAGCCGTCCTCGCGCTGCTCCGGCGACCAGGTCGGCTGCCAGCGCCTGCTCTCGTTCCAGTTCTCCCGCAGTTCGTCGATGTTCTTCCAGAACCCGACGGCGAGGCCGGCGGCGTACGCGGCGCCGAGCGCGGTGGTCTCGGCGACCACCGGGCGGCTGACCGGCACGCCGAGGATGTCGGCCTGCAGCTGCATGCACAGGTCGTTGACGGTGACCCCGCCGTCGACCTTGAGGCACTCCAGGTGCACCCCGGAGTCCTGCGCCATGGCCTCCGCCACGTCCCGGCTCTGGTAGCAGATGGACTCGAGGGTGGCGCGGGCGATGTGGGCGTCGGTGTTGTAGCGGGAGAGGCCGACGATGGCGCCGCGGGCGTCGGAGCGCCAGTACGGGGCGAACAGGCCGGAGAAGGCGGGCACGAAGTAGACGCCGCCGTTGTCCGCGACCTGGCCGGCCAGGAGCTCGCTCTGCGCCGCACTGCTGATGATCTTGAGTTGGTCGCGGAGCCACTGCACCGCCGAGCCGGTGACCGCGATGGACCCTTCGAGCGCATACACCGGCGCCTCGTCGCCGAACTGGTAGCACACGGTGGTGAGCAGCCCGGCGTTCGACCGGACGATCTCCCGGCCGGTGTTGAGCAGCATGAAGTTGCCGGTGCCGTAGGTGTTCTTCGCCTCGCCCGGGGCGAAGCAGACCTGCCCGACCGTGGCCGCCTGCTGGTCGCCGAGGTCGCCGGTGAGCGGGACCGGGCCGGTGAACGGACCGCGCCGCCCCGTGCTGCCGTACGAGCGCGGGTCCGACGAGGGCCGGATCTGCGGCAGCATGGCGCGCGGGATGTCGAAGAAGGACAGCAGCTCGTCGTCCCAGTCCAGCGTCTCCAGGTTCATCAGCATGGTGCGGCTGGCGTTGGTGGGATCGGTGACGTGCACCCCGCCCTCGACGCCGCCGGTGAGGTTCCACAGCAGCCAGGTGTCGGTGTTGCCGAAGACGGCCTCGCCCCGCTCGGCGGCCTCGCGGACCCCGTCCACGTTCTCGAGGATCCACTGGATCTTTCCGGCCGAAAAGTACGTCGCCGGCGGCAGGCCGGCCTTACGCCGAATGACGTCGCCCTTGCCCTCGCGTTCCAGCGCCGCGGCGATGCGGTCGGTCCGGGTGTCCTGCCAGACGATGGCGTTGTAGTAGGGCCGGCCGGTGCGGCGGTTCCACACCACGGTGGTCTCGCGCTGGTTGGTGATGCCGAGCGCGGCCAGGTCGGCGGCGGTCAGGCCGCGGGCGTTCATCGCGGTCTGGACGACCGTCTGGGTCCGCTCCCAGATCTCCAGCGGGTTGTGCTCGACCCAGCCGGCCCGGGGCAGGATCTGCTGGTGTTCGAGCTGGTGGCGGCCGACCTCATTGCCGCCGTGGTCGAAGATCATGAAGCGGGTGCTGGTGGTGCCCTGGTCTACCGCACCGACGAAGTCAGGCATCCGGTGTCTCCTTGTCATGGTCGCCGCGGTGGTTGCGCGTGCCGGCGGTGGTCGGACGCGGCCGCACTCCGCCTCCGCCGGAACGGTCTCGGTCTTCAGCGTGCCCGGCGGCTCCGGCCCGTCCTCGCCCGGCAGGAAGCCCCTTGACGGCAGTCAGGAGATTGTGGGCACCGCACCGCGGCAATCTCAACCAGGAACGCCCCCGGGTGTTCCGGCGGCAACAGACTGTTCCGTCCCGTTCGTCCGCCCGCAGCCACCGGTCGCCGCCCAGTGATTCGCGATGGCCGCCTCGCATGGCTGCTACCGCAACGGGTACCGCCCGCCCATGGGACGCTACGACGACGAGATCGTCGGCCTGGCGGCGCCGCTGGCCGACCCGGGAGACCTGGACGCGCTGCTGGACCGGGTGGGCGACGCCCGCGTGGTGATGCTGGGCGAGGCGAGTCACGGCACGCACGACTTCTACACCTGGCGGGGGTGGATCACCCGGCGGCTGATCGAGGAGAAGGGCTTCTCGTTCGTGGCCGTCGAGGGCGACTGGCCCGACTGTGACCGGGTGGACCGCAGCGTACGCTGCCTGCCCGACGCGCCCGCGGATCCCCGGGACGCGTTGGCCACCTTCGAGCGCTGGCCGACGTGGATGTGGGCCAACGAGGAGATCGTCGACCTCACCCGGTGGCTGCGGGTGCACAACAGCCGGGTGGACGAGCCCGCCCGCGCGGGCTTCCACGGCCTGGACGTCTACTCGTTGTGGGAGTCGCTGCGCGAGATCCTCGTCTACCTGCGCGAGCACGACCCGGAGCAGGTGCCGGCGGCGCTGGCCGCCTACCGCTGCTTCCAGCCGTACGAGGAGGACGCGCAGCAGTACGCGCTGGCCACCCGGCTGGTGCCGACCAACTGCGAGAACGAGGTCGTCGACCTGCTCGTCGGGCTGCGCGAGCGGGCCGCCACCGACGGCGCGGGCCGCTTCGGGGCCTGGCAGAACGCCGAGATCGTGGCCGGGGCCGAGCGCTACTACCGGACCATGGCACGCGGCGGCCGGGAGTCGTGGAACGTCCGCGACCGGCACATGGACGACACCCTCGACCGGCTCCTGCGGCACTACGGGCCGACGGCCAAGGGGGTCGTCTGGGCACACAACACCCACGTCGGGGACGCCCGCGCGACCGACATGACCGACGCCGGCGAGGTCAACATCGGCCAACTCGCCCGGGAGCGGTACGGCACCGACCAGGTCGTGCTGGTCGGTTTCGGCACCCACCACGGCACCGTGGTCGCGGGCGACGCCTGGGGCGCGCCGATGGAGGTGATGCCGGTGCCGCCCGGCCGCCGGCACTCGCTGGAGGAGGTCCTGCACGGCGCCGCGCCGGCGCAGGCCCTGTTCGTGTTCCCCGGCGACGAGCCACTGGACCTGCTCACCGACGAACTCGACCACCGGGCGATCGGCGTCGTCTACCACCCGGAACGGGAGAGCTTGGGCAACTACGTCCCCACCGTGCTCGGCGACCGGTACGACGCCTTCTGCTGGATCGACGAATCGCAGGCGGTCCGGCCGCTGCGGGTGCGGCCCACCACCCTCGCCGAGCCCGAGACGTACCCCTCGGGCGTCTGATCCCGGGACGGGCCGACCGTTTGGGCCCGGGGGCGGTGGGAACGCAGATGTCTCCAACCGGAGTCGCTTCAGGCTCTTGAGCACACGGGAGGCTGACATGGCCGATCGCGAGAAGCTTCACGACCTGCGCCAGCAGGCCCACAACGCTGGCATCGAAGGCAACTCCAAGATGACCGAGGGCCAGCTGCGGCAGGCGCTCAACAAGGTCGGCAAGGGCGCCAATCCGCAGGAGGCCAAGCGGCAGGCCAAGAGCTGACATCAGCTCGTTCGCGGCGGTGCCGGGCAACGCTGCCCGGCACCGCCGTGCCGTCTCGCGCCAGGCGCGGAGGTCCCGATGTTCGCTGGTTTCGAGGGATTCGACATCACCACGACCGGCACGACGATCCACGGGCGTCGCGGCGGCGCGGGGGAACCGGTCCTCCTCCTGCACGGCATCCCCGAGACCCACCTCATGTGGCGGCACGTGGCCCCGGCGCTCGCCGAGCGGTTCACGGTGGTCGCCACCGACCTGCGGGGATACGGCGCCAGCGGCAAGCCGCCGACCGGTCCGGACCACGCGCCGTACAGCATGCGGGAGATCGCCCGCGACCAGGTCGAGGTCATGGCGAAGCTGGGGTACGACCGGTTCAGCGTGGTCGGCCATGACCGGGGCGCGCGGTGCGCGTACCGGATGGCGTTGGACCATCCGCGCACCGTCACCCGGCTCGCGGTGCTCGACATCATCCCCACCGCGGACACCTACCGGAACGTCGACCGGGAGTTCACCCGCGGCTTCTGGGTATGGTCCTTCCTGTCCGCCCCGGAACCGGTCCCCGAACGGCTCATCGCCCAGGCTCCCGACGTCATCGTCAACCACATGCTCGACGCGTGGTCCGAGCGGCCGGAGGTCTTCCCGCCCGAGGTCCGCGCCGCCTACGTCGAGGCGTTCCGGCATCCCGACACGGTCCACGCCGTCTGCGAGGAGTACCGGGCGTCGATCACCCTCGACTACGCGCACGACGAGGCCGATCGGGGCAGGCGACGGATCACCTGCCCGGTCCTCGCGCTGTGGAGCGGCACCGGGTTCCTCGCCGGCCGCTACGAACCGCTGGAGGTCTGGCGGCGATGGGCGGACGACGTGCACGGCGGCCCGATGTCGGCGGGGCACTTCCTCGCCGAGGAGGCGCCGGAGGAGACGGCATGCCGCCTCCTCGATTTCCTCTCCGCCAGTCCCGCGGCGGCTTAGCATCGCAGAGTGTCACCGGACCGTCGCGGTGCGCTGCGTGCCGCCGTCGCTGCGGCCGCCGGGATTGTCGGACTGGCCGGCTGTGACCCGGCACGCCGACCGTCGGTCGCCCGGTCGGCCCCGTCGGGGACCGGCACCACGTCGCCGCCCGCCTTCCCGCCCCCGTCGATCGCAGGTGCCTCCGGTCCTCCGGCCTTACCAGGGGAGATCAGCAACGGACCACGGGAACGGCCCAAAGTGGCGCTGACCTTTCATGGCCAGGGGGAGCCCGCCCTCGCCCGCCAGTTGCTGGCCGAGCTGGAGCGGGCCAACGCGCGGGTCACCGTCTTCGCGGTCGGTACGTGGTTGGCCGACCAGCCCGCGATGGCGCGGCAAGTCCTCGACGGCGGTCATGAGTTGGGCAACCACACCGAGAACCATGCCGACATCAGCCGGCTGACCCCGGCCGAGGCGTTCGGTGAGATCAACCGGTGCGCTCAGCGGATCAAGCAGCTCACCGGCTCGATCGGCGTCTGGTTCCGCCCGTCGCAGACCCAGCACGCCAACGCCATGATCCGCGCCCAGGCCAGCCGGGTGGGCTATCCGACGTGCGTGTCGTACGACGTGGACTCGCTCGACTCCACCGACCCCGGCCCACCGCTGGTGGTACGGACGACGATGAGCCAGGTCCGGCCGGGTTCGATCGTCAGCCTGCACTTCGGCCATCGGGACACGCTGGCCGCCATCGGGCCGATCCTCGACGGGCTGCGCCAACGGGGTCTGCACGCCGTGTCGATGAAGGAATTGCTGGCCTGATCCTCGTCGTCCGATGGCGCCGCCAGTCTCCTGGGCGACGGCGGTGGCCGCCGGCCACCTCTGGTTCCAGCGCCGGCCCGGGGCGCCGGCGCGGGCAGCCGGGGTGCAGCGCCAACTCGTGACGGCGTAGGGAATCACCCGATTACCCGGCGTGCCGGGAGCCATAGCGTCGACCGCATGGCCCGTCACCTGTTCGCGCCGGACCGCCCCGGCGCACCACGTTCCCGAGCCCGTGCCGCACGAGGGCGGCGGCTGCTGCCGCTGCTCCTGCTCGCCCTGCTCGTGCCCGCCGCCTGCGACAGCTCGACCGGCTCCCCCACGTCCGAGGGCGCCGACGCCGGGTCGGGAGTCGACGCGGGTTCGGACGACCTCGGCAAGCTCGGTGGCTCGGTGCCGGGCTGCCCCTTCACGGCCGACCGGGTGTCCGAACTGCTCGGACAGTCCCTGAAGGACGAGGGCAACTGCGTGTTCGGCGACGGCAAGGGGGTCGCCAGCCTCACCATCACCATGGCCTCCGAGTTCGCCGGGGCGACGACCTATGACTACCAGCACGAGCAGGCCGGCCAGCAGTACGAGAAGGTGGTGGACCTCGGCGAGCGGTCGTATCTCGCCGCCAAGGACATCGCGGCCGAGGCCGTCGTGGTCAGCCCCAAGGGCAGCTACACCCTGATCATGAGCAGCTTCAGCATGGACGTCGCGGGCTACGAGCAGAAGCTGCGTCGCCTGCTCGACGCGCTTCCGGCGTGAGGGGGACCCAGATGCGTAACGGGCACCTCGCGGTGCTCGGGGCGGCCGTGGTCGCCCTCGTGCTGCCCGCCGGATGCGGCGGCGCCGACAAGCCCGCCGCGGGCGGGCAGCCGGTCCCGGCGGCCACGGCGGAGCCGGCGGCCGAGGAGACCAGCGCGGCCGCCGACGACGCCAGCCAGGCCACCTCCGCCGCGCGGCCCGACGCCTGCACCTTGGTGTCCAAGGCGGACGCGGAGAAGCTGGCCGGCACGCGGCTGGACGACGCCGTGGCGGTCCGGGAGAGCTGCACCTACACCGCCCCGGTCACCGGCCCGACCGCGCAGGTCGAGGTGTACGTCGGCGACGGCGCGAAGAAGTACCTCGACATCGAGCGCGACCTCGGGCACGAGGTGCGGGCCCTGTCCGGGGTGGGGGACGAGGCCCACGTCACGATGGAGGCGTTCTTCATCAGGAAGGGCGACGTGTGGGTGGCGGTCCGGCTGATGCGACTCAACGACCCGGCGGCGAACCGCAAGCCGCTGGAGGCCCTCGCCCGCGTCGTCGCCGGGCGGCTGTGAGGCGGCCGTCGCGGTCCGCTCGAGGAACGGAGGTGCTGGTCGCGACCGCGGGTCCACCCGTGGCGGTGCGTGGACACGCCCGGAGGTGAACGACGACCTCGGTAGGTGGCACGGCTGTGCCATCATCCCGCCATGGACGCCGCCCTCGTCGGCCGTGACGCGACCCTCGAGCAGACCTGGCGCGCGCTGGTGGGCGGCGCCCCGGTTCTCCTGGAAGGACCCAGTGGCATCGGCAAGACCGTGCTGTGGCGGGCCGCCGTCGCCCGGGCCGAGCGGTCCGGCTGGGTCCTGCTGGCCAGCGCGCCGACCGAGGCGGAGGCCGTGTTGCCGTACGCGGCACTGGCCGACGTGCTGCGGCCGCTGGCCGACCGGGTGGCGGCCCTGCCACCGCCACAGCGGCTCGCCGCCGAGGTGGTGCTGCTGGCCGCTGAGCACGACGAGCCGATCGACGAGCGGGCGGTGGGTGCGGCCACCCGCTCGTTGCTCGAGGCCGCGACGGGCGGCGAGGTGCCGGTGCTGCTCGCCGTCGACGACGCGGCCTGGCTCGACCCGCCGAGCGAGCGGGCCCTGCGGTTCGCGCTGCGCCGCCTCGCCCGCTGGCCCGCCACCCTGCTCACCCGCCGTACCGACGAGGCCGGGGCGCCGGCCCTCCCGCTCGGTCTCGACGACGACCGGGCCGGCGACCGCCGGCTCACCCGGATCGACGTGCCGCCACTCGGCCCGGCCGCGCTGCACCGCATCGTGCAGGCGCGGCTCGGGGGTACGCTCAGCCGCCCGCTGCTCGCCCGGATCGCCCGGGACGCCGGGGGCAACCCGCTGCTGGCCATCGAACTGGCCCGGGCGGTGCTGCGGTTGCCCCGGCCGCCGTGGCCGGGCGAGGACCTGCCGGTGCCGTCGTCGATGCGTCAACTGCTCGCGGACGCCCTGCGGACCCTGCCCCCCTCCAGTCGGGACGCGGTGCGCCTGGCGGCGCTGCTGACCGTGCCCACGCTGCGGGACCTGCACGCGGCCGGCGTGCCGGCGGACGCGTTCGACGCGGCGGAGGAGGCCGGTCTGCTGAGCGTGACGCCGAGGCGGATCAGTTTCGCCCACCCCCGGTACGCCGCCGCCGTGCGCGAGGGCGTCCCGCCCGGCGTCCGGCGCCGGCTCCACGCGGTGCTGGCCGACGCGGTGTCCGACCCCGACGAGCGGGCCCGGCAGCTCGCCCGGTGCACGGTGGCGCCGGACGCCGCGGTCGCCGCCGAACTGGCCGCCGCAGCCGCGCGCCAACGCTCCCGGGGTGCGCCCGCGACCGCCGCCGAGTGGTACGACCGCGCGGCCGACCTCACGCCCCCGACGGCCACCGCGGAGCGGGACCGGCGCCGTCTCGACGCGGTGCAGTGCCGGATCGACAGCGGCGACTACGCTGCGGCCGGTGCGGCGGCGGATGCCGCCGCCGGCCAGCTGGCCGGCGCGGCGCACGCGGAGGCGCTGCTGCTCCGCGCCATGGTGGCGTGGTGCGTCGACGACCTCACCGGCGCGGTCTCGCTCGCCCAGCGCGCTCTGGCCGCGGCCGAGGGGCACCGCGACCTGGCCGGGCGCATCCATGCGCACCTGACCCTGTTCCAGGACGCGCCGGAGCCCGCCCGCCGGCATGCCGAGGCCGCCATCGCGCAACTGTCCGGCAGCGACGAGCACCGTCCGCTGCTCACCGCCGCGCTGTTGCTGCTGTTCTTCCACGAGGTACGCGCTGGGCGGCCGGCCCGGACCGAGTTGCTCGACCGGGCGCTGGTCCTGGAGGCCGGTGAGCCCTCCTGGTTGGCCGGGTCGATCCCGGCGATCTGGTGGAAGGCCACGGACGACCACGCGCGGGCCCGGGCGCGGCTGCATCACATGTTGGGCCGGGCCGTGGCGCGCGGCGACGAACCGTGGCAGCACGAGATGCTCACCCACCTGGGCGAGGCCGAGCTGCTGGCCGGCCGGTTCGACGCCGCCGGGGAGCACATCGCGGCGGCGCGGGAGCTGGGTGAGCAACTCGGCACCGGCCTGGTCGGCGAGACCTGGCTGGCTGGCCTGCTGGACGCCTACCGGGGCCGGCTCGCCGAGGCGGGCGCGGTGGCCGAGGCCGGGCTACGCCGCGCCGACGAGTTCGACGACGCCTGGTGCCGGCGGATCCACCTGCAGCTCGCCGGGTTCGTGGCACTCTCCGCCGGCAGGATGACCGAGGCAGCCGGCGCGTACGGCGGACTGGTCGCCGCGTTGGACACCTCGGGGATCGCCGAGCCGCTGGCGCAGCGCTTCGAGCCGGACTGGATCGAGGCGTGCGTCGGAGCCGGTGACCTGGACAGCGCCCGCGCCGCGCTCGCCCGGCTCACCGAGCGGCACGCCCGGCTGGCCCGCCCGTGGACCACGCTCGGTCTGGCCCGTAGCCGGGTGCTGGTGGACAGCGCCACCGGAGCCGATCCGTCCGCGGCGCTGGCGGCGCTGGCCGCCGCGCGGGCGAGCGTGCCGGTGGATGTGCTGCCGCTGGACCGGGCCCGCTGCCTGCTGGTGGCCGGCCGGGCGCATCGCCGGGCTCGCCGCCGGCGGGAGGCCCGCGACGCCCTCGACGCGGCGGCCGCCGAGTTCACCGCCCTCGGCGCCGTCGCCTTCGCCGAGCGGGCCCACGCGGAGCTGGCCCGGATCGGGCGGCGTACGCCCGCGCCGACCGCGCTGACCGCCACGGAGGAGCGGGTGGCCCGCCTCGCCGCCCAGGGCCGCACCAACCGGGCCATCGCCGACTCGCTGTTCATCAGCCCGAAGACGGTCGAGGCCAACCTCGCCCGGGTGTACCGGAAGCTCTGCATCTCCAGCCGCGCGGAGCTGGGCGCGGCGATGGGCAGGCCGCCCGCCCCACCGCCGGAGTCCATTCCAGGGTGACGGACATTTCCGACACTCGGCGATGTTCGTCCCGTTTACAGCCGCTTGCGCCCGCTTTGTCCGATATGCTGGCTCGCGTGATGGAGACGGTGCGGCTGACGGCCGGTGCCGGACGGACAACCGCCCGAGCCGGCCATCGGGCGTCTCACCGTCCGGTGCGATGCTGCGGCACCAGCCCGGAGAGGCGCCGGCCGGCCCGGCCGCCGTCTCGGGCCAACGCCACGTCGACGAACGCGCCCACGCCGCTCTGCGCGACGTTCGACAGACAGGCGATCAGCAGCAGCCGGTGCATGAGGTGCCGCGGCTCATCCGGCACGTCGGGATCCAACGGTCGATGGCGACCAGGAAGGAGTGCGGCCAGCAGTTGCGGGTCCAGCTCGGGCAGCCAGGCGCCGACGCGGTCGATCTGCACCGCCACGAGCGGCCACGGGTCACGGGGAGCCGGGGCGAACTCCTCGGCGAGCAGCCGGGTGGTGCCCGTGAGGGTCCGGCGCACCCAGGCGCCGGGCAGCCGGGTCAGCCGGTCGACCGCCGCGTCGAAGCCCGCGCGATCCATCCGGTTGGCCGCGTGGACGCCGGCCACGACGGCGTTCCACAGCTCCTGCTCCGCCGGGGTTGGCGGCTTCCACATCACCCTCTCCTCTCCCGTGCCGGCCCGGCCGGGCAACCGATCGAGCTTCTCGGCGCTGCGCGACGATGTCGCCGCCGGGTCGCTTGCCGGAGTGGCCGGCACGGGCCCGTAGGAGGGCGAGACCCGTGCCGGCCGCGGTGATCACCCAAAATCACCGTCTGTGGCCGCCGGTGGGCCGGACGGGTTCCGGCCGCGTGGCGGTCGTACCGCCGGATCGCCGCCGCCGCGCGGGGCTGCCCGGCTTGGCGGAGTCCGGGTCGGCGCCGCCGGTCAACTCTGTCCCGACGCCCGCACCGGGGCCTCCGGAGCAGGTGTCGTTTGGTCGAGTATATGACACTTGAAACGGATTACGTCCGTTTCGTGAATATAGCCCGAAGACTAGTTGGTATTCCCCCGGTGTCACACCGCTGCCGGAGGGTGATCGGGCAGCCCCAGCCCGGCCGCCGCCGTGTCGAGATGGTCGAGGAACCGGTGCACGGCGGGGGGACGACTGCGTCCCGCGACGGTGGCGGCGAACACCCGCCGGACGGAGGCGTCGTCGGGGTGCAGCCGGAGCAGGGCGAGGTCGGGCGGAGCGGCGCGGACGGCCAGCGCAGGGATCAGCGCGACGCCCAGTCCGGCCGCGACGCAGCCCAGTTTGCCGGTCCACTCGGCGGCCACGATGTCGATCCGCGGTCGGAAGTCGGCCGGCAGGGTGGCGCGCAGCAGCGTCTTCTCGGCGTCCGCCGAACCGGCGATGAAGGCGTCGTCGGCCAGCTCGCGCAGCCGGACGGTACGCCGGTGGGCGAGCCGGTGCGTGCGGGGCACCGCCACCAGCAGCACCTCGTCGACCAGGTGGTGCAGGTCGAAGCGCTCGTCGTCGAGGGGCTGATCGGATGCGGCGCTCAGCACCGCGACGTCGGCGTCCCCGGCGAGCAGGCGTTCCAACAGGCCGGGCGTCAGCCCCTCGACCAGGGAGAGGGCGACGCCGGGATGGGCGGACCGGAACGTGGCCAGGGCGCGCGGCACGAGCGCGGCGACCGCCGTGGGAAACGCGCCGACCCGCAGCCGGCCGGCGGTCAGGTCGCGCAGTGCGGCGAGGTCGCGGCGGGCGGCGTCGAGCCGGTCGAGCACCGCTTCGGCGTGGCCGAGCAGGCAGCGGCCCTGCTCGGTCAGGGCGACGCCGCGCGGCAACCGGTCGAACAGGATGGCCGCGGTCTCGGCTTCCAGAGCGGCGATCTGCCGGGACACCGCCGACTGGGTGTAGCGCAGGGTCCGGGCGGCGGCCGTGATGGACCCGTGCTCGGCCACGGCGCGGAAGACCTGGAGGGCGTGCGGCTGCATCCCGCCATGCTCTCGCAGCATGGCTGGCATGTTCAACATTCGATGGTGGCATGCCTGGCGGCCCCATAACGTTCCAGGGCATGAACGCCATCGCACTGCTGGGAACGGGCACCATGGGCACGGCGCTCGGCCGCCGCCTGCTCGCCACCGGGCACCGGCTCACCGTCTGGAACCGGACCTCCGGCCGGACCCGGCCGCTGGTCGAGGCCGGCGCGCGGGCCGCCGCCACCCCGGCCGAGGCCGTCCGGGACGCCGACGTGGTGATCACCATGCTCACCGACGCCACCGCCGTATGGGAGACGCTGTTCGGTGCCGACGCGGCCGCGTGCGCCCTGCGGCCCGGGACCCACCTCGTGGAGATGTCCACGATCGGCCCGCACGCCGTCGGCGCCCTGACCGCACGGTTGCCACCCGACGTACCTCTCGTGGACGCACCGGTCGCCGGCAGCGCCGGCGCGGCGGAGGCGGGCCGGCTCGTGGTGCTGGCCGGCGGCGCTGAGGAGGCCGTCGACCGGGTCGCCCCGGTGCTGGCGACCCTCGGCACGATCCGCCGGTGCGGCGGTTCCGGCCGCGGCGCGGCCATGAAGCTGGTGCTCAACACCGCTCTGGTCACCGCGGTCACGGCGGTCGCCGACGCCCTCGCCGTCGCCGACGCGGTCGGCGTGGACCGCCGTACGGCGGGCGAGGCGCTCGCCAGCGGACCGCTCGGCGGCGCGGTCACCCGGGCGACCACCACGGAGGCCGCGTTCGCCGTCGCGCTGGCCGCCAAGGACACCCGGCTCGCCCTCGACGCGCTGGGCCACGTGCCGGCCCCCGTCCTGCGGGCCGCCGCATCGGTGTTGGCGGCCGCGCCCCGGCCGGACGCCGACATCGCCACCCTCGCCGACGCCCGCACCGTGGGCGTCGCCACCGGAGACAAGGAGCAATCGTGACCGTGATCCTGGACAACCCCGCGACCGTGCCCGCGCCGTACGGCGACCGGTTCGCCCACGTCGCCCGCCTCGACCTGCCGGGCGGGGCGCTGCTGATGCTCTCCGGCCAGGTCGCTGTGGACGACGCCGGCGCCGTGGTGGCGCCCAGCGACGTCCGGGCGCAGACCGAACAGATCTTCGAGCTGATCGGCGCCCTGCTGGCCGCGCACGGCGCCACGTTCGCCGACGTCCTGCACGTCCGCACATTCCTGACCGACCTCGACGACCTGGCCGGCTACGGCGCGGTACGCAACCGCTACTTCCCCGGCGCCAAGCCGGCCAGCACCACGGTGGAGGTGAGCCGGCTGTTCCTGGCCGGTGCGGTGCTGGAGGTCGAGGTGACCGCCGCCGTGACCAGCAGCTGAGCCGATAAGGCCCTCCCCCGGCCGGGCTCGGCTAGGGTCGGGCTTGTGCCCGCTGACGACCTGCGGCACCGGGTCGCGTCGGCCCGGGTCGCCCGGCTGGCCACCGTCGGGGCCGACGGCCGCCCCCACCTGGTGCCGGTGTGCTTCGTCCTGCTCGACGACGTGGTCTATCACGCGGTGGACCGCAAGCCCAAGCGCCACCGCCGGCTACGGCGCCTGGACAACATCGAGGCGACGGGGAGGGCCTGCCTGCTCATCGACGAATACGCCGAGGACTGGTCGAGGCTGTGGTGGGTGCGCCTGGACGGCCACGGCCGGGTGGTGGCGGCCCCGACGGAGGAGGCCACCGCCCAGGCGGCGTTGCGCGACAAGTATCCGCAGTACGTGGATCGGCCGCCGGACGGGCCGGTCGTCGCGGTCACGGTGACCCGGTGGTCGGCGTGGTCGGCCGCCGACGGGACGGCGGACCCGGCTGCGTGACCCTCCGCCGCGCCGTCGACGGGTCACCGGCCGGGGGCGAGGGCGTCGAGCACCTCGTCGGCCCGGCGCAACGACACGTACGGGTCGGCCCGGGGTGAGCCGATCTCCGGGTCGAAGTTGAGGTCGAGGAACAGCTCGGTGATGCCGGCCGCGGCGAGTACGCCGACATCCGAGCGGATCTGGTCGAGCGTGCCGGTGAGGGGCTCGCGGTCAGGCAGGCCCGCCGCGCGTACCCGCACCGCGCCCCGGCAGACGAACCGCAGCGCCTCCGGGTCCCGGCCCGCGCCCGCCGCGGCGGCCTTGACCGTCGCAACCGCCTCGCCGATGCCCGTCAGGTCGGCCTGGCTGCCGCTGACCCAGCCGTCGGCGAGCCGGCCCGCCCGGTGCAGCGCGGCCGGCGCGTGCCCGCCGAGCAGGATCGGCGGATGCGGGCGCTGCACCGGCTTCGGCTGCATCCGCGTCGGCGGGACCTGATAGAACTCGCCGCGATACGCCGTGACCTCCTCCTGCCAGAGGCTACGGAGCACGGTGAGGAACTCCTCCGCCCGCCGGCCTCGCTGCTGCCTGCTCGCGCCGGTGGCCTGGTACTCCTCCTCCGCCCAGCCGAGACCGAGCCCGAGGTCGAGCCGCCCGGCGGCGAGGATGTCGAGGGTCGCGGCCTGCTTGGCCAGCACCACCGGCGACACGAACGGCATGTTGAGCACGGCCACGCCGAGCCGGATCCGCCCGGTGTGGGCGGCGAGGAAGGCCAGCGTGGTCAGCGGGTCCTGGACGCTGTGGTAGGTCTCGCTCCAACCCAGATCGGCGGGCACCAGCAGGCGTTGGAACGTCCAGAGCGAGTGGTAGCCGAGCTGTTCGGCCCGGCGGGCCACGTGGATCATGTGTTCCGGCGTGGCCCACGAGCCGGAGACGGGCACGGCGAATCCAATCTCCACCTCGGCACCGTACCGGGATCCGCCCGGTCCGGCGCGCGAACCCGCCCGGATGACGACCCGCGGCCTAACTTCCGACGTAGACGAGATCCATCGTGTCGGTACGCCCGGACCAGCGGAGTTCGAGATGCCAGCAGCCGGCGCGCGGCATGTCGATGATCGACGGGCCGGGACCGCCGGCGACCTCGTGGGTCACCCGGGTGTCGGTGCCGTCCAGCGTCGCCGTGATCACCAGCGTCGTCGGCGATCCCGGGTCGGACGGCGTCGGGGCGGGCCGGGAGACCCAGAGGATCTTGTTGTTGCGCCCGCCTTCGGTCGGCTGCGAGAGCGGGTGACCGAACAGCACCGCGACGATCTCACCCTTCGCGCCGAAGACGTGCGGCCCCGCGCTGCTCCCGTGGAATCCCTCGTCCGCCCAGTCGGGCAGGGATCCCATCTCCACCGGGGAGGTGCAGCCGGTGGCCGCGCCCGGGAAGGCCGTACGGGCCGGAGCAGCGGCCCGCGCGCCTGGCCGGTCGGCGGTGGTGCACCCCGCCAGCAACAGCACCGACCCCAGCAACACCCTGCACCACGAGCCCATCGCACACCCCCGGACGATCCTGCTTGCCGATGACCTGATCTCTGGATCCACTTCGAGGACACCGGCCGGGTCCCCCAGGTTCCGGCGGTCGCTGCCTGAGGTTCGCCGCGCCGTTGGCTGCCGCCACCGAGTCTGCCACCATGAACCATGGCCTCCCGATGGCGCAGCGGGGCGGATCTGCTGGCCGCCGCCCCGGCCCTGATCGCGGTGCTCGTTCTCGGCCTCTACGTCGGACTCATGCGGCAGCAGGGCGAGCAGCCCCTCGCCTGGGTCGTCGCCGCGCTGGCGGCGGCCGCGATCCTCGCGGGCTACGGTGTGGTCCGCACCGCGCCTCGGCGCAGCTGGGCGCTGGCGGCGTCGGGAGTGCTGCTGGCGGCGCTGGGTCTGCTCGCCATCCTGTCGATCGGTCTGCCCATCCTCATCGCGGGCGGGTTGGCCCTGGTCGCCGCCGCCCGCAGCCGGCGGCGCCACTCCCCCGCCCGCTGAGGCCCTGGGAATATCGGTAGCCCCACCCGACGTTCGGGGCTAGCGTGATCGCCATGTTCGGCACCGTCGGCTCTGTGCGGCCCGCAGGTTTCCACCTGCCGGGTGCCGTCGACGTGTGCGCGTGGCTGGCTGATACCCGAAGCTGACCCTCCTCCCGCTCGGGCAGAACCACGGAGGAGGGTGGCCCGGTGCTCCGGCGCTGCCCATTCAGGCGCGCCGTGACGTGCGGTTCTGGCGCGGTTTCCCGCGGAGTGGCACCCGCCCGCGTTCGTCGTCCGCCAGCTCATCTCCAGTGTGGAGTTCCATCATGGCCAAGAGCCAGTTCGTGCGCACGAAGCCGCACCTCAACATCGGCACGATGGGTCACGTCGACCACGGCAAGACGACCCTGACGGCCGCCATCACCAAGGTCCTCGCCGACCACGACCCGGCCGTCAACCGGTTCGTGTCCTTCGACGGCATCGACCGGGCGCCGGAGGAGGTGGCGCGCGGCATCACCATCAACATCGCGCACGTCGAGTACGAGACCGCGACCCGGCACTACGCCCACGTGGACATGCCCGGCCACGCCGACTTCGTGAAGAACATGATCACGGGGGCGGCGCAGGTCGACGGTGCGATCCTGGTCGTCTCCGCGCTGGACGGGGCGATGCCGCAAACCCGCGAGCACGTGCTGCTCGCTCGGCGGGTCGGCGTGCCCTACCTGGTGGTGGCGATGAACAAGGCCGACGCGGTCGAGGACCCGGAGCTGCTCGACCTGGTCGAGCTCGAGGTCCGGGAGCTTGTCTCCGAGTACGGGTTCCCCGGCGACGAGGTGCCCGTCGTACGGGTGTCGGCGCTGCGGGCCCTCGAGGGCGACCCGCGCTGGGTGTCGTCCGTCGTGGAACTGCTCGACGCCGTCGACCGGTACGTCCCGGTGCCGCCCCGCGAGCTCGGCGAGCCGTTCCTCATGCCGATCGAGAACGTGATGACGATCTCCGGACGGGGAACGGTGGTGACCGGCGCGGTCGAGCGGGGCACCCTGCGGGTCGGCGACCCGGTGGAGGTGGTCGGCCTCGGCCCGACGCTGTCGACCGTGGCGACGGGGCTGGAAACCTTCGGCAAGTCGCTGGCGACCGCCGAGGCCGGGGACAACGCCGCCGTACTGCTGCGCGGGGTCAAGCGCGACCAGGTGCAGCGGGGTCAGGTGGTGGCGCTGCCGGGCAGCGTCACGCCGCACCAGCGGTTCCGGGCCAGGCTCTACGCCCTGACCACCGCCGAAGGCGGACGTCACACGCCGTTCCTCGCCAACTATCGGCCGCAGTTCTACTTCCGCACCACCGATGTGGTCGGGTCGGTGGACCTCGGTGACGTGACAATGGTCCTGCCGGGCGACACCGTTGACCTGTCGGTGGAGCTCGGCAAGCCGATCGCGATGGATGTGGGGCTCGGCTTCGCGGTCCGGGAGGGTGGCCGTACGGTGGCCGCCGGCACGGTCACCGAACTGCTCGACTGAGGTGCGCGGAAGGGCCCCTTGGCAACAAGGGGCCCTTCCGGTACGGCCTGGCACGCCGCCGGCTGTTCCGGCGGTAACTACTCCTGCGGAAACCCCGAGGAACAGGGCCGCGTGGAGCTGCCGCTACGTTCCAGGGCATGACGGTTGCCCGCTCGATCCTGCTGTTCCTGCTCGCCGCGCTCGCCGAGATCGGTGGCGCCTGGCTGGTGTGGCAGGGCTGGCGGGAAAATCGGGGGCTGCTGTGGATCGCGGCGGGAGTCATTGCCCTCGGGTGCTACGGCTTCGTCGCCACCTTCCAACCCGACCCGCACTTCGGCCGCATCCTCGCCGCCTACGGCGGCGTCTTCGTCGCCGGATCCCTCGCCTGGGGCATGGCCGTGGACAAGTTCCGCCCCGATCGCTACGACCTCATCGGCGCAGCCATCTGCCTCATCGGCGTCGCCGTCATCATGTACGCCCCACGCAGCAGCTGATCCCGGCGACTCGTCATGCCGGACCCGGCCATCGGACTGGGGCCTGCGGCTCGCCATCCCGGGTGCTCGGACGAAGCTCCAGGTCACCGGCTACCGCAGCCCCGTGCAGGGGTGGATCGAGGGCGGGGTGCGGGCCGACGCTGTCGGGTGCCAGACTGCGACGTCGGGGCGGTCTGGCAGGACAGCTGCAGACCGGCCTCGACCGTCGGAGACCGTGAGCCGGGAGGGAAGGAAACATGGGTGACCAGACCGAGCCCAAGCCGGAGCCGCAGGCCGTGACTGCGGCGATCGACCCTGCCGTCCCACCGAGCGGCCCGGGCTGCGTGGAGTGTGAATCCTCCGGCGGGTGGTGGTTCCACCTGCGCCGCTGCGCGGCCTGCGGCCACGTCGGCTGCTGCGACTCCTCGCCGAGCCAGCACGCGACCGCTCACTCAGCTGCGACGGGTCACCCGATCATCCAGAGCTTCGAGCCCGGCGAGGCGTGGTTCTGGGACTACTCCACCGACCAGCTCTACGCCGACGGGCCGGAGCTGGCCGAGCCGCACTCGCACCCTCTCGACCAGCCCGCCCCCGGTCCGCGGGGCCGGGTGCCAGAGGACTGGAAGACGCGGCTGCACTGACTGTGATGAGCTGGCGCGCTCTTCTGGACTGAACGGGCGTTGCGGTGAGTCATGCGGCCGGGACGTCTTCGGCCGACCGGGCGGGTTCAGGGTGGAAGAAGTGTGTCCGGTTGGGCAGCAGGAGTGGGGTGGCGAGCAGGAGAACGCCGGAGATGGTGATCGCGGCGCGGGGGCTGGTGAGTGTGGCGAGGATGCCCCAGACCACCGTGAGGGTGGCCTGCATGAGTTTGCTGCTGACACCCCATGCGCTGAGGACTTGGGCGGCATGATCCGCGGGAGTCCGTTGCAGGCGTTCGGTGGCGTAGATCGGGTTGAAGATGCCCATGCAGGTGATCAGCAGGCCCTCGACGACGATCACGGTGAGGAGTCCGGTGATGCCGGGATGGATGAACGCGAGACCGAGCGGGAAGAGTGATCGCAGCCAGCCGGAGACGGTCATGACCCGGTGCCGGCCGTAACGCCTCACGAGGCGGGCGGAGACGCGGGCGCCCACGAAGCCGCCGAGTGCCGGGATGCCGAAGGCAAGACCGTATTGCCAGGCCGGGAGGTGGTATTCGCCCAGCAGGAGGACGGCCAGGAGCGGGACGGTGGCCGTGATCAGGCCGGCGACCAGGATCGAGTTGAGGAACAGGCACCGTAGTGCGCGGTCGTGGAGGATGAACCGCCAGCCACGAAGTAGGTCGGCTCCGCGCAACGTGGTGGCCGGGTCGCGGGGGGCCGCGACGTCGCCTCCGCGGATGCGGAGGACCGCGAGCGCGGACAGCAGATAGCTGAGGGCGTCGGCCATGATGGTGACGACCGGGCCGAGCAGCCCGATCAGCGCGCCGCCGAGGGGCGGTCCGGCTGCGGTCGCCACCCAGCTCGTGCCCTCGAATCGCCCGTTCGCGGTAAGGAGGTGAGCGCCGCGGACGAGGTATTTCAGGTACGCGCCGGATGCGGCGGTGAAGGCGATGCTTGCGGTTCCGGAGATGACCGAGACGACCAGCAGCTGGCCGTAGGACAGCAGGCCGAGGAGGTACGCGGCCGGAACACTCGCCATCGCGAGGAACCGCGCCAGGTCCATCGCGATCATCACCGGACGCTTGGACCGGTGCTCGACCCACGGCCCGAGCGGGATCGCAATGATCGCCGCGACGGCGAGCCCGGCTGCCTCCAGCAGCGAAACCGCGAATGCCGACGAGTGCAGCACTCGAACCGCGATGAGCGGGAACGCTCCGAAGGCGATCCACGTGCCGTACGTGCTGACGGCGTAGGCCGACCACAGCCAGCCGAAACTGGACCCCAATTTCACGCGCACATGACTCCTCCGCAACAACCGATGTTTGGGTCCCGGAATCACACCGGCTGCGCGGGCGCGGGATCAAACAACCGCCTTTCGGCGAGCCACAACGATCAGTTGGGCGGGCATAGGCTGGACCGATGGATACCGAGGCAGTGCGATCGTTCGTCCGGGCGGCCGAGCTCGGGCAGTTGCAACACGCGGCCGACGAGTTGGGCGTGACGCAGCAGGCGGTCTCGAAGCGGGTTGCCGCTCTGGAGCGTGAGCTGGAGGTCCGCCTGTTCACCCGTACCGCCCGAGGGGTCGAACTGACGCTCGACGGCCAGGCATTCCTCCCACATGCACGGAGCATCGTCGCGGGTGTTGATCGCGCCGTCACGGCGGTCAGGCCGGGCTCGCGGGCCCTTCGGATCGACGTTCTGGGCCTGCGAAGCGCGCAGGCCGTCGTTCTGCACGACTATTGGCGGTCGCATCCCGAAACTGACCTCGACGTGGTGACCCTCAGGGTCAACGACCCTCACGTGGCGGCCGCCGCCGTCCAGGCAGGCGATCTCGACGCCTCGTTCCGCACCGTCACCGATCCGGCCACGCTGCCGCGCGACGTGCGGATGATCCACGCCTTCGACTCCCCGCTGGAACTCCTCGTCGGCCCCAGGCATCCGCTTGCCGCCGCACGAACACTGACACCACCCCAGCTGCGCAAGCTTCGGATCTGGGTGCCGGGCATCGTGCCCCGAAGCGAATGGGCAGAGTTCTACGATCAGCTGGCCACCGCCTTCGACCTCCGCATCGACGCGGCAGGCCCGAACTTCGGTGACGAGGTGCTCCTCGACACCCTCGCGGAATCCGCCGACGTGGCCACCCTCGTCGGCGCGCGCGACCGCTACATCTGGCCGACGAACCACGACCTACGCCGTATCCCGATCGTGAACCCGACGCTCGCCTACCCGCTCTCCCTCATGTTCCCCAGGACGAATCCGCACCCGGGACTTCGGGCGATCATCAACTACTTCGCAAGCCTGCCACCGCTCCCCGAGACGGTCTGGCTCCCGTCCTGGGCAACGACAACGTCTAGGCGGTCGCGGGCAGCGCGTACCGTACGTCGGTGAGCTGCTCCGACAGCTCCCACAGCCGGCGGCCGGTCTCGATGTCGGTCGCCCCAGCCGACAGGGATACCCGGGTCGGGGAACCGCGCAGTTCGCCCTGACCGTCCGGGCCGATGAACGCGCCGCCTTCGATCCCAGGCGTGGTCGCGGCGTACAGCAAGGGCAACGCGCCCTGGTCCGGCGCCTGCGCGAGCGGCTTGGCGATGATGCCGAACAGCAGCCGTGGCAGGCCGGTCGCCCGCATCTGCAGGTTGGTGGCGGTGTACCCGGGGTGGGACAGCACGCTACGCAGCGGGCTGTCCGCCGTGGTCAGACGCCGGTGCAGTTCCCAGCCGAAGATGGCGTTGGCCAGCTTGGACTGGTTGTAGTAGGCCATCGGCCGGTAGCCATGGGCGCCGGTCAGGTCGTCGAAGAAGATGCGCCCCTGGCGGTGGTTGAGCGAGCTGACGGTGACCACGCGGGGGTCCTGCCCCGCGGCCAGCAATTCGAGCAGTAGTCCGGTGAGGGCGAAGTGGCCGAGGTGGTTCGCGGCGAACTGCAGTTCGTGGCCCTGTGCGGTCAGGGTCCGGGGTGGGGCCATCACGCCGGCGTTGTTGACGAGCACGTCCAGCCGGGGAAGGTCGCCGTGCAGCCGGGCGGCGAAGGCGCGGACCGAGTCGAGGTCGGCCAGATCGAGGTGGCGTACCTCGAGGCGGGCCCCGGGGTGTTGGGCGGTGAGGTCGGCGACGGCGCGCCGGCCCTTCTCCTCGTCGCGGACGGCGAGGATGACCTGGCCGTTACGACGGGCGAGCGCGCGGGTGGCGGCCAGGCCGAGGCCACTGGTGGCCCCGGTGACGACGAACACCCGGCCGGTCTGGTCCGGGATCTGCTCGGCGGTCCAGGATTGCTGCTTCATGTGATCAACGCTGCCACGCGTGGCAGTCACTGTCAACAAGTGCGCCCTGTGCCATAAACGGCAGGGGGTATCATCGGGCGATGGCGTCCCGTCCCGAAGTGACCTTGGCCCAGCGCAAGCGGCAGCTCGTGTCGACCGAGCTGACCGAGGCAGCGCTGCAGCTACTCGCCCTGAAGGGGTTCGACTCGGTCACCGTCGATGAGATCGTCGCGGCCGCTGGCGTCTCCCAGCGGACCTTCTTCCGGTACTTCCGGTCCAAGGAGGACGTGGTCGTCCAGTTCCTGGTCGACATGGGCGCTGACATCCGCGCCGACCTGGTCGCCCGCCCGAGTGCCGAGCCGCCCTCGGTGGCGCTGCGCCACGCCGTGTGGGTGCCCATCGCCGCCTGCGCCGACCATCCTGAGCGCACGCTGCGCGTCGTCCAGTTGATCCTGCGCACGCCCGCCCTGCTCGCCCGCTTCCTCGAGCGACAGGAACAGTGGCGCGACGACCTGGCAACCGAGCTGGCAAGCCGTGTGGGGCTCGACACCGGCCATGCAGTGTATCCCCAGATGGCGGCCCGCATGGCGCTGGCCGCCTTCGGCACCGTGCTGCAAAGGTGGAGCGACAGCGAAGGCAAGGAAGACCCCGCCGAGCTGACCGACCAAGCCTTCGCCGTCATCGCCCCGGCGCTCGACACGATCTAGACCGCACTCACCTGCGCTGCCGGAATGCGGCTTCCTCTGATCGCTCCGGCATGGCGCTGCGCCCGGAGGCGTCATGCCCTGACGAGCGGGTGAGTGGCCGGACGTAGCGGCGAGCGGTGGCGACGGCCAGGATGTCGGCCTCGGTGGTGGGAGATCGAGGTCTGCGGCTCCTCAGCCGCATGCCGGGTACGCACGTCCGACATGCCACTGTGGAGCGCCCGGTCGTCAGCTCACCGCCTGCTTCACGAGCGCGCCGAACCTCGCCTCGTCGGCGGCGGTCAGCTCCGTCAGGGCGAACGAGGCCTGCACAAGATTCCTTTCGTCCTGCGTGGCGTGCACCGCAACGAAACTAGTCATTGACAAGATGCTCGGGCAGGGCTAGGTTCGACGAGAACTTGACAGTGGCTAGATATGGACCTCACCATGACACTCCTCGTCCTGCTCATCGCGCTCGCTGTCCTGCGCGGCCTCGGCGCGCTCGGCGTGCGGCGGTTCGCCACCTGGCCTTCCGCCGCGGCCCACGCGCTGGCGATCATGCTGTTCATGACCGCCAGCGCCCACTTCGTCCCGGGCGGCGTCACCGTCATGCCGACTCACGACGACCTGGTCGCGATGGTGCCGCCCGCCGTGCCGTTCCCGTCCGCCATGGTGTACCTCACCGGCGTCCTGGAGTTCCTCGGCGCGCTCGGCCTCATCGTCGCCGGCACCCGCCGCGCTGCCGGATACTGCCTCACGCTGTTGTTCGTCAGCCTGCTCCCGGCGAACATCTACGCTGCCACCGCCGACGTCCCGCTCGCTGGCGAGCCCGCGTCGCCGCTGTGGCAGCGCATCCCCGAACAGGTCTTCTACATCGCCACGGCACTCTGGGCCACTCGCGGCGCACTGCCGCTGCCATCGCTGCGGCGCGCGCCAGCATCCCGAACCCAGCGAGCGTAAGAGCTTTCGACCGAGCCTCGATTCCCCATTAGACCTCGCCACACCCAACCCGAAGGAGCCTGCCGTGCAGAGCATGGGCCTCAGCACCGAGTCACGGATCATCGCCGGAGCAGTGCTGCTCACGATCGTCACCATCCAGGTGGGCGGCTGGTTCATGACCCGCATCGCCCGCGGGGCGGTGCCGATGACCGACTTCCAGAAGTCCTTCGCGCGCGCCGGGCACGGCCACGCCGGCGTGCTGGTGCTGCTGAGCCTGGTAGCACTGCTCTATGTGGATGCCACGGGCCTCAACGGCGTACTGCTGTGGACCGCACGGCTCGGAGTGCCGATCGCCGCGATCCTGATGTCGGCGGGATTCTTCGCGTCGTCCGCCGGCAGGAACGTCACGGCGCCGAACCGGTTCGTCTGGGTGCTGTGGGTAGGCGCACTCTCGCTCGCTGCGGGGGTGGTCAGCCTCGGCGTCGGGCTGCTGACCGCCTGATTCGCGGGCACCGGACACGCAACTCGCCCGGGTGGGCGAAATTCTCAGAGCCGACGTGCGGGTGGGCGCCATGCCCAGGAGAGCATCGCCAGCCCCGCGAAGATGGCGGGAGCGATGAGGTTGCTCAGGGCTTGGTGCATGGCGAGGTGCGAAGCGACCGCACCAATCATATTGATCATGATGCCGGCGTAGGCCCACTCCTTCAATCGGGGCAGCCCGGGCGCCAGCACGACCCCGGCGGCGATGACCTTCGCGGCACCCATCATTGTGGCCAGATAACTGGGGTACCCCAGGTCGATCATCACCGGGTAGAACGGCGCCATCCGGAGCAGATCCATCGCACCGCCAACCGCGCATTCACCGGCCACGATCGCAGTGAGCACCCAGTAGGCGCCATTGTGGTGACGGCGTAGAGCAGCGGCTGCTGCGGCGGCTGGCCGGATGGTCATGATCGCTGGCCCTGTGGCTCCACCGTCCGGTCCGGACGCGGAAGCTGGCGCTCGTGCCATCGGACCCCTCCTATCGACACGGACACGTTTCCTTAATATAAGTACGGTACCGTTTCGATGGAGGTGCGGCAATGGTCAAGGGTCCTCGACAAGGCAGCAACCGTCCCACGCATTCGCCGACGCCCGCAGCATCGCGCGCTGCGGAACACCCTCGGGCTGCGTCGACGGCCTCGTCCCGATCCCCGACCAAGCCCCGGGAGCCGATTTCGCGCGGGGCAGGCGCACGTCAGCGGGTGCTGCAGGCCGCGCTCCAGGTACTCGACGAGCATGGTCTCCCCGGCTTCACCATGGAGGCCGTGGCCCGGCGCGCCGGCGCGAGCAAGGCCACCTTGTACCGGCACTGGCCCACCGCCGGCGCGCTCATGGTCGACGCCATGGACGCCACGTTCCAGCCCTTCCCCGAGCCCGACACCGGAAGCGTGGAGACCGACGTCGCCCAGTTGCTCACCGCCTTCGTCGCCCTGCTCGAACACACCCCGTTCCCGCGCCTGCTCGCCGCCTTCATCGACGCCGCCGAACGTGACCCCACCCTCGCGTCACTCCACGCCGAGCTGACCCGCCGTCGTCGCGAACCGCTCCTCGTCGCGCTGACCCGCGCACGCGAGCGCGGCCAACTGCCCGGACATCTCGACCCAGAGTTAGCGGTCGACCTGCTCACGAGCCCGTTCTTCTACCGCCGCTTCATCGCCCACCGGCCCATCCCTCCGAACCTGGTCAACGACGTCATCGCCCACGTACTCGGCACGGCCCGGCGACCGGCGGACCGATGATCACACCGCATTCACGCCCGGCGCGGCGACCGCCGCCCGGCGCCGCGCCGTGCGTCCACTTCGCGCTCCACCGCCGCCAGTCCGTCTGATCCCCGTCATGGCGACCCGAGATCGCGCAGTGCACCCACACCAGCTGTCCATCACGGATCTTGAGCCGGGCCGCTCAGCCTTTTCGGGCCGCAGCAGGTCCGGTTGGTGATCCGTTCGTGCCGGTCGTGAGCGAACGTCGTGGAGAGGGCGCGGAGTTCGTCCAGGACGATCTGGCTCGCGGCAGTGAGCATCGATCGACTGCGCACCGCCGCGTAGACCTGACGGGTCAACGGTCGGCGCAGCGGGCGGGCGGCGACGCGGTAGCGGCGGTCCACGGCCAGCTCGGGCAGGAGCGACACGGACAGGCCGGCCTCGACATGTGCCAGCAGCAGCTCGTAGCTGGCGAAGCGGCCGGCCACGATCGGCTCGAAGCCGGCCTGCCGGCAGGTGCTCGTCACCAGGTTGGACAGGTAGGTGCCGGGCATGTCGATGGACCAGGGCGCCTGGGCGAAGTCTTCCAGGTCTGCCGGTACGTCCGACGCAGCCGGCGACTGCGGCGCCACGAGCACGATGGCGTCGGTGAGCAGAGGGATCGTGTGCACGTCCGGATGCACCGGCAGGGACCCGTCGATGAAGTCCGCGGTCACGATGATGTCGTAGTCGCCGCGGCGCAGGGCCGGGTGGCTGGCCTGCGGGTCGAGTTCGGCGACCTCAAGCTCGATCCTTGGATGCGCCTCGCGGAGCCGCGCGGCGAGTGGAATGACGACGGCGCGGATGGCGCTGGAGAAGGCCGCGAGGCGTACCGGTCCCGTCGGTTGTTCGGAGAGGCCCTGCAAGTCGGCCTCGGCGGCCTTGATCTGGTCGAGGATGATGCGGGCGTGCCGGGCGAGCGCCCGTCCGGCAGCCGTGAGCTGTACGCGGCGGCCGGTGCGCCGGAGGAGTTCGGTGTGGGTCTCCGCCTCCAGGACTGCCAGCTGCGCTGACACTGCCGATGGACTCATGTGCAGGGCCGCGGCGACCGCCCGCATGGTGCCGAGGCCGTCCAGCAGGCTGAGCATCTCCAGCCGTGCGGTGTTCAGCCGCATCAGGACCCTCCTGTGCAGAGATTCCGCACAGCGTAGCCAGAAACTTCAGCTTTTCGTGCACTACGAACGGCCCTAACGTGAGCCGTATGACACTGACTACTGAGCAGAGCGCTGCCGAGCAGTTCTGGTCCGACGTCGACCGCCATCTGGTGCGCTACGGCGCCTCGTTCACGCCCGAGATCATCGAGCGCGCGGCCGGTAGCTTCGTGTACACCGCCGACGGCCGGCAGATCCTGGACTTCACCTCAGGTCAGATGAGCGCGATTCTCGGGCACTGTCATCCCGCGATCGTCAACACGGTCCAGCGGGAAATCGCGAGCCTGGATCACCTGTTCAGCGGCATGCTGTCGCGCTCGGTCGTCGACCTCGCGCGCCGGCTCGCCGAGTCCCTCCCCCCGCCGCTGGAGAAGACGCTGCTGCTGACGACCGGCGCCGAGTCGAACGAGGCGGCCATCCGGATGGCCAAGCTCGTCACGGGCAGGCACGAGATCGTCGCCTTCGCCCGGTCGTGGCACGGCATGACGCACGCCGCGGCCGCCGCGACGTACAGCGCCGGCCACCGGGGCTACGGGCCTACGCCGCCGGGAAACTTCGCGATCCCCACACCCAACCCGTACCGCCCCGACTTCACCACCGCGGACGGCGAGTTGGACTGGCAGCGGCAGCTCGACTACGCCTTCGCCCTCGTCGACGCCCAGTCGTCGGGGAGCCTCGCGGCCTGCATCGTCGAGCCGATCCTCAGCTCCGGCGGCATCATCGAGCCACCGCCGGGCTACTTCGCCGCCCTGGCGCACAAGTGCCGAGAGCGCGGCATGCTGCTGATCGTCGACGAGGCGCAGACCGGCCTGTGCCGCACCGGCACGTGGTACGCCTTCCAACGGGACGGCATCGTGCCCGACATCCTCACGCTGTCCAAGACGCTGGGTGCCGGCCTACCGCTCGCCGCGGTGATCACGACCGAAGAGATCGAACAACGGGCACACGAGCGGGGTTACCTCTTCTACACCACACATGTGTCCGATCCCCTCGTCGCCGCCGTCGGCAACACCGTGCTCGACGTCCTCCAGCAGGAGCAGATGGACGTACGGGCACTCGAGCTCGGCGAGTTCCTGCGCGCCGGCCTGCTTGACATCAGAGACCGGCACCACGTGGTCGGAGACGTACGGGGGCGCGGCCTGCTGCAGGGGATCGAACTCGTCCTCGACCGGGAGACACGAGAAGGCTCGGACGTCCTCGGCGCCCAGGTCACCCGCCGCTGCCTCGAACTCGGCCTCCATATGAACGTCGTGCAGCTGCCCGGCATGGGAAGCACCTTCCGGATCGCACCACCCCTCACCACGACGCGGGAGGAACTGGCCCTCGGCCTGGAAATCCTGGACCAGGCGATCGGCGAAGCGGCACCGGCCTGACCGGCCGCGTCAGGTGCGGGGCTGAGCGATTGCCGACGGGCTGGAGCGTCGGGCTGCTCGACAGCCCCACACGAAGATCAACTGCCTTGGCGCGGACGTCGCTGAAGCTCGGGGAATGGCGCCTGGCCCGTGGGGCACCGGGACAGGCGCCATTCCAGCCGATCAGCCGGCGCCATCACTTGGCCTTGCCGACTGCTCGTCAAGCTCCGCCGGGGTCGGTCAGACACCCACTGGTTCGCGGTCCTTGGGTGGTGCCTTGCTGCCGCGCGGGAGCAGGCGTACCAGCCAGGGGCCGGCCACCAGCAGGACGGCCAGGGCCAGCACCACCAGCGCCACCGGGTGGGTGAAGACAATCAGCAGGTTGCCGTTGCCGAGGGCCGACGTCTGGGTGAGCGCCTTCTCGAAGAGCGGGCCGATCACCAGGCCGAGGACCAGCGGCGCCATGGGAATGTCGTAGCGCCGCATGAAGTACCCGGCGATGCCGGCGGCGAAGACGACCCAGACGCTGAACATGTTGTTGTCGATGGAGTACGCGCCGACGAAGCTGGTGAACAGGATGATTGGATACAGGTAGGCGTACGGGATGCGCAGCATCTGGGCGAACATCGGCGCCATCGGCAGGTTGAGCACCAGCAGCATCACGTTGCCGATGAAGAACGACACCAGCAGGCCCCAGACCAGCTTCGGCTGGCTGTCGAACAGCAGCGGTCCGGGCTGCAGTCCGTAGATGGTGAACGCGCCGAGGAGCACCGCGGTCGTGCCGCCGCCAGGGATGCCGAGGGTGAGCGTCGGTACGAAGTTGGCGTTGGCGGCCGCGTTGTTGGCGCTTTCCGGGGAGGCCACCCCTTCGATCGCTCCGCGACCCAGTTGATCCTTGTTCTTGCCGACCCGCTTCTCCACGCCGTATGCGATGAAGGAGGCCAGCGTCGAGCCGGATCCGGGCAGGCAACCGAGCAGGAAGCCCAGGATGCTGCCGCGTCCGATCGGGCCGATGCTGCGGCGCAGTTCGCTTCTGGTGATCAGCAGGTCCCGGAACCGGGTCCGGATCGGTGCGGCGGCACCGACGCGGATCTGGTACATCACCTCGCCGACGGCGAACAGTCCGATCATGACCTCCACGAACGGTATCCCGCCGAGGAGGTTGACGCTGTCGAAGGTGAAGCGGGAGGTGCCGGTTCCCGCGTCCAGGCCGACGGTCGCCAGCAGCAGCCCGGCGGCGGCCATCGCGAAGCCGCGGATTCGTGAGTTGCCGGAGAAGCTGACGATGGTGGCCAGGCCGAGGATCATGATGGCGAGGTTCTCGACCGGGCCGAACTTCAGCGCGAAGCCCGCGAAGGGCGGTGCGAGCACCATCAGCAGGACGAGTGAGAAGATCGCCGCCACGAAGGAGCCGATCGCGGCGATGGACAGCGCTGCGCCGGCCCGGCCGTTACGCGCCATCTGGTAGCCGTCAAGGGTGGTCACGACGCTCGAGGCCTCCCCCGGGGTGGAGATCAGCACCGAGGTGATGGTTCCGCCGTACTGCGCGCCGTAGTAGATCCCGGCGAGCATGATGAGCGCGGTGACGGGCTCGAAGTCGAGGGTCAGTGGCAGGAGTACGGCCACGCCGGTGGTGGACCCGAGGCCGGGGAGCAGCCCGATCACGGTACCGGCGAGGACGCCGACGAAGCACCAGAGCAGGTTCTCGGGGGTCAGCGCGGTCTGGAAGCCGAGCAGAACGTTGTCAATCACCGATCAGCCTTCCGTACCGAGTCCGAGCAGCCCGCCGGGCAGGGGCACCCTGAGGAACAGGCCGAAGACGCCGTAGATCACTGCGGCGGCCAACGCGGCGATGAGCGCGGATCTGACCAGCGACTGCCGTTCGATCCAGGTGGAGATCACGAACACCAGCCCGGCGAACGCCACCAGGAAGCCGACGACCTGCACCAGGAGGATCCCGCCGAAGGTCAGCGCGAACACCGCCCAGAGGTTGCGGACCCGCTCCCGCCGGCTGCGCCCGGTGATGTCAATGTCGTCGTCGGCGTCCGGCGCCTCCGCAGGCTCCGCCGCGTCGGTCACCCCGGTGGGCTCGATGCCGGACCGGACCGCGATCCAGCCGCACAGCAGCGCGGTCAGCCCGCCGGCGACGACCGGGAGGAATCCGGGACCAACCCGCCCGCCGTCGACGAACATGCCGTAGAGGAAGCCTCCCGCCGCGGCGGCGAGGCCGAGCAGGGCGAGGACGGCGTACGCCGTTGCCTCGCCGCTGCCGCGAAGCCGAGTCAGCGCGCTCACCTACTTACCCAGCGCCTTCTTGAGCAGGTCGTTGTTGTCCTTCAGGTACTGGTTGAAGTCGTCGCCGAACAGGGCGTTCGGCTGCAGGTAGTTGCTGGCGATGTACTGCTTGGCCTTGTCGGACTCGACGAACTTCCGGCTCGCGTCGATCCAGAAGCGCTTGGCCTCCGGGCTGATCCCACCGGGTGCGATCATGCCCCGGAACTGGGCGTACGCGACGTCGACCCCCTGCTCCTTGGCGGTGGGGATGTCCTTGAGCTCGGGGTAGTCGTACCGCTTCTCGGAGAAGGAACAGAGCGCCTTGAGCTTCCCGGCCTTGAGCTGCTCGACGACCTCGCCGGGGTTGAGTGACGCGACCTGGATCTGGTTGCCCAGCAGCGCCGCGAGCAGTTCGTCGCCGGATTCGAAGGGAACGCGGTCGAACTTGGCGCCGGTGGCCTGCTCGGTCAGCGTGAAGACCACGTTGTCGAGGCTGGTCGCGCCGGAGACACCGGCGAGCACCCGACCGGTCTTGCTGGCGTTCACCACGTCGGCGCAGGTCTGCCACGGGGAGTTGGTGGGGACGACGGCCAGGGTGAAGTCGTCGCCAATCTTCATGATGGGGGTGAAGGAGGTGTAGTCGAAGCTCACCTTGGTGTTCACCGGCAGGGCCAGCAGGGCGGTCTCGCTGGGCAGCAGGTAGTTGGGGTTGCCCTGCTTGCTCAGGAAATAGGAGTAGCCGACCGCGCCCGAGCCGCCGTCCCGGTTCTCCGTGTTGACGTGTAGGCCGGGAACCACCGCCTCCAGGCCTGCGGCGATCGACCGGCCGGACACGTCGCTGCCGCCGCCCGCGCCGAACGGGACGACCATGGTGACGTTGCCCTTGGGCTTGAACGATCCGCCGTCCGATTGCTGGCCGCTGGCCCTGCTGCAGCCGCTGGCCGAGAGGACCGAGACGGCCGCGACTGCGGCCAGCAGCGAGGTACTGCTCTTCATGATGAACCTACTGCTCTTCATGATGAACCCTTCGTGTGGTGGTGGGTGGAGCTGCGTGTGCGCTGTGCGATGAAGGGGTGTGGGCCCACCGCCCCCGGCCACGGGATCCCACGCCGGCACCCGCGGGGCTAGCGCCGCGCGGTTTCCGGGTCAGCCTGTCGTGCCACGTCCGTGGCGATCCGCAGCAGTCGGAGATAGCCGTCCACCGGCCAGGCGCTGCGCCCGATGAACAGCCCGCGTACGCCGGGTGCCTGCAGCAGTTGCCCGGCGTTCGCGGCGTTGACCGAGCCGCCGTACAGCACGGCGGAGACTCTGTCGCCGTACTCGGCGGCGAGTGCCTCGGTGACCTCGGCTACCTCGGCGACCGTGGGCTCTCGGCCCTGCTCGCCGATCGCCCAGACCGGCTCGTACGCCAGCAGCACCGCCGACGGGTCGGTCACCTGGTTCAGGGCGGCAGCGACCTGCCCGAGCACGTGCTCGACGGCCCCGCCCGCAGCCCGCACGTACGCCGGCTCGCCCACGCAGACCAGCGCGGTCAAGCCGTGCCGAAGCGTCGCGTGGACCTTGCGGTTGACGATGTCGTCGGTCTCGCCGAAGTGCTGGCGCCGCTCCGAGTGTCCGATTTCGACGAGCGTCGCGCCGGCGTCTGCGACCTGTGGCACCGAGACCTCCCCGGTCCAGGCGCCGCTGTCCGCCCAGTGCGCGTTCTGTGCGCCGACGATGATCGGCGAGGCTGCCGGCAGCGCGTCGCGGACCACGGAGATCGCCGTGGCCGGCGGGATGACGAAGGGCTGGATGCCGGGCCAGCCACCCGGCGGCGTCGCCTCCTGCAGGTCGCTGGCGTATCGGGCCGCCTCGGCCCGGGTCTTGTTCATCTTCCAGCTGGTGCCGATCCACCGGATCATGCCGTCAGTCCCCCTCGTACGAGCAGATCGCGGCGACTTTGGCCGCGGAGGCGGAGGTGGGATCGAAGGAGTAGGTCAGCCACTCCCTGGCCAGCCGGCGGGCCAGTTCCAGCCCGATGACGCGCTGCCCGAAGGTGAGCACCTGGGCGTTGTTGGACAGGATCGCGCGTTCGACCGAGAACGAGTCGTGGGCGGTGACCGCCCGGATGCCGGGCACCTTGTTCGCGGCGATGGCGACGCCCAACCCCGTCCCGCACACCAGCAGGGCACGGTCAGCTGAGCCCTCGACGATCAGTCGGGCGGCGGCGACGGCGATGTGCGGGTAGTCGGTGTCCTCGCCGGAGGCGACGCCGACGTCGATGACCTCCCGCACCGCGGGGTTGGCGGCCAGGTCGGCCTTGAGCGTCTCCTTGTAGCTGAAACCGGCGCTGTCCGCGCCGACGACAATTCGTAGCGTCATGCTTGCTCCGCGGGCTGATCGGTGGCGACGTGGTCGGTGAGGGCGGTGACGATCAGGGCGAACGAAACAGCCCCGGCGTCGGGGGTGCCGATGCTGCGGTCGCCGTGGGTGCGGGCCCGGCCCAGCCGGGCGGGTATCCGGGCGGTCGCCTCGCCGGCAGCGGTCGCCGCGGCGGCGGCGACCGACCAGGCGGCGGCCAGCGGCGTTCCCGCCGCCGTCTCGGCGGTGAGGACCTGTTGGAATGGCACGGCGGCATCGACCATCGTCTTGTCGCCCGGTTGCGCACCGCCGAGCCGGACGATCGTCTCGACGGCCGCCGTGACCGCGCGGACGACGTCGTCGGGTGCCGGCAGGTGATCGTCGTCCAGGGCGGCGCCGGCGGCGGTGAGGGCAGCGCCCCAGAGCGCACCCGACGTGCCGCCGGCGTGCTCGGCCCAGGCGTCGGCGGCGGCGAGCAGCAGCCCCCGAACCCCGGCCTGCTCGGTTACCGCCGCGGCGGCGGCCTCGGCGGCGGCCATGCTGCCCCGGGCCATGCCGATGCCGTGGTCTCCGTCGCCGGCCATCGCGTCGATCTCGCCGAGCCGGGCTTCGTGAGCGAGCACGACGTCTCGGACAGCGGCCAGGGCCTGCGCGACGCGAGCGGCGCCACGCTGCGCTGCGGGCGATCCTGGTCGCGGCCGCGGCCGGGTCGGCGCAGCCGGCAGCACAGCGCGGGGCGGGTGTTGCGGCGCCGGACGGCGCTGGAAGGCGGGCGTGTCGGCAGGAGCGATCCAGTACGCCTCCAGATCGTCGTCGAGGAAGGTGAGACTCAGCGACAGCCCGGCCATGTTCAGGCTGGTGACCTGCTCGCCGACCACCGGCCGGACGAGGGTCAGGCCGGCCCGCTCCAGCCGGTGGGCCACCCGGCGGTAGATGACGAACAGCTCTTCGTACTTGATCGACCCGAGCCCGTTGACCAGCATCGCCACCCGGCTGCCCGACCCGCCGGCGCCGGCCTCGTCGAGGATCTCGTCGACCAGCATGTCCGCCACCTCATCGGCGCTGGGCAGCGGCTTCGCGCCGATCCCCGGTTCCCCGTGGATGCCGAGCCCGATGGCCATCTGCCCGCCGTCGACGGTGAACAGGGGGTGGTCGGCGCCGGGCAGGATGCAGCCGTCGAAGGCGATGCCGAAGGACCGGGTGGCGGTGTTGGCGTGCTGGCCGATCGCCTCGACGGCGGCGAGGTCGAGGCCCGCTTCAGCCGCCGCGCAGACAATCTTGAAGACGATGAGGTCACCGGCGACACCGCGGCGGCGGTGCCGCTGTTCGGGCGGGGCCGAGGCGATGTCGTCGACCACCGCGATGGCGCGGACGTCGATGCCGTCGGCGCGCAGCCGCTCGGCGGCCTGGCCGAAGTGCAGGACGTCCCCGGCGTAGTTGCCGAACCCGAGGATGACCCCGCCGCCGGCGTCGGCGGCGCGGGCGACCGAGTAGACCTGGTTCGCGGCGGGCGAGGCGAAGGTGTTGCCGCACGCGGCGCCGTGCGCGAACCCGGGGCCGACCCAGCCGGCGAAGGCTGGGTAGTGGCCGGAGCCGCCACCTAGCACGACCGCGACCTGACCGGGCGGCGTGGCCGCGGCGCGCACGACGCCGCCGTGGACCGGGAGGACGTACTCCTGATGGGCGGCAACGAATCCTTCAAGCGCTTCCCTGGCGAACTCTGCGGCGGCGTTGACCAGGCGCGTCATCGTACGGCCCCCAGCTTCGTCCGGAGAAGACCGCGCAGGTAGTCGCGGTTGCGGGCGGACACGCCCAAGCCGTCACCGCCGTAGTGCTCGACACATATCGGGCCCTGGAAGCCGGCGTCGAGGGCGATCTCGATAGCCCGCCGGTAGCTGATCAGCCCCGACTCGGCCGGGGCCGGGACGGTGAAGTACGCCCCGGTGGCCGGGTCGTGGTCGCGGTAGTAGTTCTTGATGTGCCAGTAGTTGGCATACGGGAGCGTCTTCAGGTGCAACTGCTCCCAGTCCGCTACGGGCCGGTGCAGCCGGATGAGGTTGCCGATGTCCGGGTTCAGCCCGACGTTCGGCAGGTTGATCGCCTCCACCAGCGCGACGGCGCCGTCCGCCGTGCCAAGCAGGGTGTCCTCGTACATCTCCAGGGAGAGCGCGACACCGAAGGCGGCGGCGTGCTGGCCGACCTGCGTGAACCGGTCGACCGCGAGCGCGAAGCTCGCCGTGTCCTGCTGGGTGTCGGGCGGGCCGGGCTCGGTCCAGAACCACTGGGCCGCCTGCTGCCGGGCGGTCAGCGGACGGTGCAGACCCAGGCAGACCACGCTGGTGCCGATGGCTGCGGCGGCCTCGACCGTGCGCAACGCGTACCGGAGGTTGGCCTCGCCGTCGCGGGCGTCGAGGATGCTGCGCCGGACGACGGAGATGGCGGTGACCCCGAGGTTGCACTCCTTGAGCGTGCGTGCCAGCTCTGCCCGCTGGCGGTCATCGAGGTCCCCCGGGCGCAGCCAGCTGTCGGTGATGTCGACGTGGTCGAACCCGCAGGCGCTCACCTCGGTGAAGACCCGGGCCCATTCGGTGGGGCCGGCGTCCTGGACGCTCGTCCCCGTCCGGGTCTGCCCGGGGAACTGGATCAGGGCAGCACCGATGGGCCACTGCTCCGCGGTCCAAACCATTCCTGTCTCCGATCGAAGTCGCCGGGTGATTGCCATCCCGTTGCCACGGCATTGCCGCGCCGTTGCCCCTAGATCCTGTAGGATCCATGACCATGCGCCCCGTGTCTAGAGGCAGGACCGGTAGGATCTCAGCCACCATGACAAGCCCGACGACCCCGAATCCCGCCCGGCTGGAGCCCGACCTGGGCCTGACGGTCGAGCGACGCGCCCTGCGCGATGGCGTCTACGACGCGATTCTGGAGCTGCTGCTGGAGGGCCGGGTCAAGCCGGGCGCGTCGTTGAGCATTGACGGCCTCGCCCGGCAGCTCGGCGTCTCGCCCACGCCGGTCCGCGAGGCGATGGTGCAGCTCGAGCACACCGGCCTGGTCACCCGAGCCGCGTTGAAGGGCTACCGGGTGGCGCCGCCCTTGTCGGCCGACCGCATGTCCGAGCTGGTCGACGCCCGCACCATCCTGGAGGTCGCCGCCGTCCGCAGCGCCGTTCCGATGGGCGACGCCGCCCTGCTCGAACTGAAGGCCGCACACTCCGACCACGTGATGGCGGCCGAGTACGTCAAGCGCCTACGAGCCACCAGCGACGAGACGAGCTGGCCTGCCATCCGCCGGTACTACACCGCCGACTGGGCGTTCCACCGGGTGATCCTGCATCACTGCGGCAACCAGTACTTGTTGCAGCTGGCCGAGTTCCTCTCCCCCCAGGTGCACCGGATGCGCCAGTCGCTCGGCCACGGGCTCACCGACGTCGACCAGGCGGTGGCCGAGCACGGAGTGATCCTCGAGGCGATCGCCACCGGCGACGACCAGCGGGCCGAGGACGCCATGCGGGCCCACCTGCTCGGGGTACGGGCCCGCTCGTTGGCGGAAAGCTGACCCCTCACCGAACCCGAGCTTGACCCGCCGCACCCAAGGGTCGATCCTATAGGAAACATGGATGCCGCAGATATGCAGCCGCGGCGAGACCGGGATGCCAGGAGAGGAACCACATGTCGCAGACCACCGCCGAGGAGATCAGGCCCCGGATCGCCCTGACGCTGGGCGACCCGGCCGGGATCGGACCGGAGCTTGCCGTCCGACTGCTGGCCACGCCCGGCAACCTCGACCGGGCCGAGGTGTACGTGCTCAGCGACGCCGCCGAGTTCAAGGCAGTCGCCGACGAGTTCGGCGCGGACGTCCCGGTGGCCGACGTGGCCGGCCCGGGTCACGCCGTGCTCGTCGGCAGCGACCTGTCCAGCCGCCCGGTGGCCCGACAGACGGTCAGCCGAGAGGCCGGCGAACGGGTGATGAGCGATCTGCGCAAGGCGCTGAGCCTCTACCAGGCGGGCACGGTGGACGCGATCATGTTCACCCCGTTGAACAAGGCCTCCCTGCACCTTGCCGGAATGCACGAGGAGGACGAGCTTCGCTGGTTCGCCAAGAACCTCGACTACACCGGTACCACCTCAGAGCTGAACTTCGTACCCGGGCTGGTCACCTCCCGGGTGACGTCGCACATCCCGCTGAAGGACGTGGCGGCGCGCATCAACGCCGGCTCCGTGCTCGCGGCCATCCGCCTGCTCGACGACGTGATCAAGGGATCGGGGATCCAGGCACCCCGCCTCGCCGTCTGCGCGCTCAACCCGCACGCCGGGGAGAACGGCCAGTTCGGCCGCGAGGAGATCGACCACATCCGGCCCGGGATCGAGGCCGCCCGGGCGGAGGGAATCGACGCCACCGGGCCGTACCCCTGCGACACGGTCTTCATCAAGGCTCGGGACGGCCACTTCGACGGCGTGGTGACCATGTACCACGACCAGGGGCAGATCGCGATGAAGCTGATGGGCTTCGACCGAGGCGTCACCGTCCAGGGCGGCCTGCCGGTACCGATCGCGACCCCGTCACACGGCACCGCCTTCGAGATCGTCGGCAAGAGCATCGCCCACCTCGGCCCCACCCAGCACGCGTACGACCTCGCCGTCGCCCTCGGCCGACGGGTACGCCAGCACCGGGGATAGTTCCCCCTGCTCGTGAGGCCGGCGCCGGCCGCGACCGATGACCGACCCAGCTCAACGAGGTCGGCTCGTCCGGTTGGCACGGCCGATGTTCGCTGCCCGCGGGCAGACCCGCCGAATTCCCCCGCCCTCGCCCCTCGATCTCAATCGAGGCATCGATGGCGACGACCTGACATGTCTGGTGTCCGCCAGGTGCAGCCCATAGCGCGCCGCCCCCGGTCTTAACGAAGCTTTGCCCCACCGGTACGGACCCCTGGTACCGGCAGAAGGAGGCCAGACCAATGCCAATAAAGAGACCGACGTTGCTCGGCGTCACGCTCGCCGCCACGCTCGTCGTGGCCGGCGGCACCAGCGCGTACGGCCAGCCGCCGGCGCCCGTGGCCGGGGTCACCGGCGTACCGGCGTCGGCAGCACCCGCCAAGCAGGTCACCCTCGTCACCGGTGACGTGGTCACGGTGACCAATGTGGACGGCAAGCCGGCGGTCACGGTGAACCCGCACAGCCCGGACAGCCTCTTCCGCAGCTACTCGGTCGGCAGCGACGTGTACGTGGTGCCGTTGGCGGTTCAGCCGTTCCTCGCGTCCGGCCAGGTGGACCAACGGTTGTTCAACGTCACCGGGCTGATCGCGCAGGGCTACGACGACGCGAACAGCGCGACGATCCCCCTGATCGTGCGCTACCCCAAGCAGGCGGCCGCCAAGGCCGCGGCGCCCGCCACCCCGGCCGGCAGCCGCGTGACGCGGAGCCTGCCGAGCGTGCGGGGCGCCGCCGTCGCCGCCGACAAGAAGCAGGCCGCCACGTTCTGGGAGGCCGTCGACGACGACACGGCCAAGGGCCGCGGCCCCAAGGCGAAGCTCTCCGGTGGCATCGAGCGCATCTGGCTGGACGGCAAGGTGCACGCCCTGCTCGACGCGAGCGTGCCGCAGATCGGCGCGCCCGACGCCTGGGCTGCCGGGTACGACGGCACGGGCGTGAAGGTCGCCGTGCTGGACACCGGAGTGGATCCGAACCACCCCGACCTGGTCGGGCAGATCGCCGACACCCGGAGCTTCGTGCCCGGCGAGACCGTTCAGGACGGGCACGGGCACGGCACCCACGTCGCCGCCACGATCGCCGGCACGGGCGCGGCGTCCGGTGGCAAGTACCGCGGCGTCGCGCCTGGCGCCAAGCTCCTGGTGGGCAAGGTGCTGTCCGACGAAGGCAGCGGCGGCGAGTCGGAGATCATCGCCGGGATGGACTGGGCGGCCCACTCGGGCGCGAAGGTCGTGTCGATGAGCCTGGGCGGCACGGTCCAGGACGCGTCCGACCCGATGGCCGAGGCGGTGAACCAGCTGACGGCCGAGACCGGCGCCCTGTTCACCATCGCCGCCGGCAACTCGGGGCCGGACGCGACGACCGTCGGCTCGCCCGGCATCGCCGCGGCGGCCCTGACCGTCGGCGCGGTGGACGACACCGACGCGATCACCTACTTCTCCAGCCGTGGCCCGTTGACCGACGGACGCCTCAAGCCGGAGATCACCGCGCCGGGCTGGCAGATCGTCGCGGCCCGGGCGGCCGGCACCACCATGGGCACGCCGGTGGACGACCACTACACCTCCGCCAGCGGCACCTCCATGGCCACACCGCACGTGGCCGGCGCCGCCGCCATCCTGGCCCAGCGGCACCCCGACTGGACGCCGCAGCGGCTGAAGAACCACCTGGTCAGCACGGCGAAGACCACGCCGGACACGTCGGTGTACGCCCAGGGAGCCGGCCGGACCGACGTGAGCCGCGCGGTGCGGCAGCCGGTGTCCGGGCCGGGCGTGGTCGACTTCGGCAACCAGGAGTGGGACTCGACCGGCCAGGTCGTCAAGCCGATCACCTACGTCAACGACGGCGACCAGGCGGTCACCCTCGCACTGACGGTGAAGAGCGCCGGCGGCGCCCTGCCGGCCGGGACACTGGCGCTCGGCGCCGACACGGTGACCGTGCCCGCCCATGGCACCGCCGCCGTGAACGTGACGCTCGACCCCAGCACGGTGGCGTCCGGAGCGTACGGCGCCCACGTCACCGCCGCCGCCGACGGCGGGACGGTCGTGGCCACGGCGGTCGCGTTCGTCAAGGACGTCGAGCGCTTCAACCTCAGCGTCAAGTTGATGGACATCGACGGCAAGGCACCAGCCTCGACCTACAGCGTCGTGTGGGTATTCGACCTGGACACGCCCCGGCCCGCCGACATGTACTTCATCCTCGGCGCCGAGGGCACCGTGGACCTGCGGCTGCCCCGCGGTCAGTACGCCTTCGCCTCGGGGACGTACCGCTTCACCCCTGACTACAACCAGGTGCGGGATTACGTCTACGGCGCCGAATCGGGGGTTCACCTCGATTCCGACCGGACCATCACCTTTGACGGACGCAAGGCCGACCTGGTCACCGTCGAGACGCCCAAGCCGAGCCAGCCCAAGCGGACCCTCATGGGGCTGACGCTGCTGAAGGACGACCGGTCCCTCGGCTACGGGCTTCAGGACGGTGCTTACGGCTACACGAGGATGCACGCCATCCCGTCACAGCTCAAGAAGGAGAACCTGGCGCACCGGCTGAGCTGGTCGCTGAGCGCGCCGGAACTGGCGGCGCAGATCGTCAGTCCCGGAGCCTTCCCGATCACGCCGGAGTACGTCGACGGATGGATCGGCTCGGCGCGTCTCGACGGCACGCACCTGCTGCACGTCGTGAACGCCGGCATCGGACGGCCGCAGGACTACGCGGGCAAGGCGGCCAAGGGCAAGCTGGCCTTGGTCCGGCGCAGCGACGACCTGACGTCCGGGGCGCAGATCGCCAACGCGGCGGCAGCCGGCGCCAGCGCGATCATCATCTACAACGACGCGCCCGAGGACTGGGGCATCAGCAGCTACGCGAGGACGCCAACCGCGATCCCGGCCATGACCCTCGCCGGTGAGCAGGGTGCGCGGCTGGCCGACCAGGCTGCCCACGGCGACGTCATGATCCAGCTCAAGGGAACGGCGGTCAGCCCGTACACCTATGAGGTGCTCAAGCACCAGGAGGGCATCCTGCCCGACCAGAGCTACCAGGTCAGCGCCAAGGAACTGGCCACCGTGGACGCCGCCTTCCACGCCTCGACGCCCAACACTGAAGGCGGGTACGGCCGATTCATCATCGGGCCGCAGCAGACCTTCCTGGTCATGACCTTTGCCCGGATGACCCTGCCCCGGTCCGTCACCGAGTACGTCACCGCCGGCGCGCCGACGCTTGAGCTCATGTCGCCGACCCCGGTATGGGAGGCGCTGCCCGCCTACCAGCAGACGGACCTGACCGTGCTGCAGCCGGGCCAGCGGGTGACCCGGACCTGGAACAAGGCGGTGGTCCGGTCCGCGATAACGGCCAACCATCCCGGCGGTGCCGTCCGGAACCGTGATGCCGGAGTGGTCCTCCCGGTCGGGCTCCTCGACGAGGCGACCGGCCAACTGTTCGGGTACCGCCACAACGCCGACAAGGAACTGACCACTGTGTACCGCGACGGTCAGTCGCTGGGGTCGGCGCCCTCCGCGCAGGTGGCCTTCCCGATGACGCCCGGGCGGGCTCAGTACCGGCTGGTGACGGAGGTGCAGCGGAACCAGCCGGCGTGGACGACCTCCACCAAGGTCAACACCGCCTGGACGTTCCACTCCGCGTACGACGGCGACGGCGAGCAGACGACTGGGCTGCCGGTGATCTCGATCGACTACGGCCTGGACGTCGACCTGAACAACAGTCTGCAGGCCCAGTCGGCGGTCGACATCCACCTCGGCTTCCGCTACCCGCAGGGCCTGGACGGGCTGCGGATCGCCGAGACGAAGATGTGGGTCTCCTACGACGACGGCGCCACCTGGCAGCAGGCGGCGGTCACCGCCAACGGCGACACCGGCGCCACGGGCACCATCAAGAACCCGGCGCTGCGCGGCACCAACGGTTTCGTCACCCTGCGGGTGCAGGCCACCGACGCTGACGGCAACACCGTCGAGCAGACCGTGACCCGCGCCTACCAACTGCGGTAACCCCGCCGCACCTTGAGGATCGTCCCCCGTCCGCGTCGCGGACGGGGGACGATCCGCTCCGCACCGACAGTCAGGACGGAATCAATCCCGACCGGGCGGCGTACCAGGCCAGTTGCATCCGGCTGTCGGTCCCGGCCAGCTTCATCAGCCGTTGGATCCGGCGCTGCACGGTACGTTCGCTGGTCCCGAGCCGGCTGGCCACCGTCTTGTCCGGCATGCCGGAAAGCAGGTACGTCAGCAGCGTGACGTCGATGTCGTCCCAGGCCGGCATCCCCTCGGTGACACCCGCGCCGGTGAGCCGCAACGGCGTGGCGGTCTGCCAGACCCGCTCAAAGAGCGCCACCAGCAGGCGCACCAGCGCCTGCCCCCGGACCAGGAGGAACCCGGGGTGGATGCTGGTCTGGTCAGGCAGCATCGGCAACAGCACCGCCGCCCGGTCCACGATGATCATCTTGCTGGGCAGTTCCGCGGCGATCCTGATCTCGTAGCCGTGCTTGAGGAACCTGCTGATCTCGTCCGGGGTCCGCGGGTCGTCGAGGGCGGCACGTTCGTACACGTACCGGTAGCTGGGCACCTCGACGGAGACGTCGAGCTCGCCGTCCAGCACGTACGGCGGCCGGAAGAACGCCAACACCTCCCGTCGGGCACCCCGCTCCATGTTGTCGATCCACGTCGCGAGCTGTTCCGGGGTCGTGAGCGCCTCCACCTCGCCCACCGCAGCGGCCGCCCCCGTCTGGTACACCTCCACCAGCTGGGCCAGCCTGCCCTGGACCTGTTGCAGCGCGGTCTGCCGTTGCACGATCAGGGCGCCGAGCCCGACGTCCGGCGGTACGACCGTATGCAGTTCGCCGTCCTCGCGGGTCACCAGGCCCAGCGCGACCAGCCGCGCCAGCACAGACGCCGCAGCCGGCGCCGGCAGCGCGAGCACCTCCGCCACCTCTGCAACGGTCGCCCGACGTCGCCGTAGCAGCTCGACGTAGACGGCCTCATCCTGCTCGCTGATACCCAGCCCGTGCAGCATTCGTCACCCGTTCCGACCCCTCGTTGCGGCCCTGCCCGGGAACACTATGCCGCACACCAACGGCTGGAGGCAGCGGCGGGAAAGCGCCATCCCCTCTGGTCAGGGCCGACTCGACACAGCGACCGGGCCGCGATGGCCTCCGCGCGACTCAGGATCACCAAGCCGATCAGCGGCGCTGTCCTGCCGCGACCTGCGCCGATCGTCAGATCCAGCCGCCGACCGCCGCCGCGACCGCGCATTGGCAGCGGTTCAACCGTGAGAGGCGGCCACCCTGTCCGCTCGGCGCAGGGTCCGATGGCGATGCACGGCGTCGTGGTTGCCGCACCGGGCCGAGCAGTAGTCGCAACGCCCGTTGCGGCTGGTGTCGACGAACACCGTCAGGCAAGTCGACCGGGCGCAGACGCCCAGGCGCCGCGCTTCCGCCTCAACCGCGAAGATCGCCAAACCGCCGGCCGTGACCGCCCGGACCCGGCCGACGACATCGTCGTCCTCCGGCGTGAAGTGCAGGTGCGGACGCCGCCCGTCATGGGTGGTGAGGAACGCCCCGGCAGTCCCCTCGATCAGCAGCGCGTTGATCGCCGCGCAACGCTTGTCGGTCCCGGACGCCTCGAACACGGCTCGCAGCCGCACACCCCACCCCCGCAGGATCTGTGCCTGCCGGGCCGTGAGCGCCGGTCGGCGGATCTCGTGCGTACGCAGGACCACCTCGATCTCAGCCGCCCCGATCCCACCCACGCCGGGCCGGCCCTCGACCACGAGGTTGGCGAGATCGGCGGCGAGACGGACCCCGGTCATGTTGTCATGGTTGAACTGCACTGACCCATTGCAACACAGTCGTCGACATGCACCTCGTCGTCATGGCCGTCGTCCCGATCGTGCTGCTGCTCGGACTCGGCACCGTGCTGCGCCGACGGCTGGTGACCGACCCGGGATTCTGGCGCGGCATCGAGTGGATGAGCTACCGCGTCTTCACGCCCGCGCTGTTCGTCACCTCGATCGCCGCGACCGACCTGGCCGCGGCCTCGCCGGCGGCATTGCTACCCAGCCTGGCCGTGCCGGTCGTCGTCGTTTCCGTGCTCATCATCGCGCTGCGTCGCCCGCTCCGCGCGAACGGCCCGCAACTGACCTCGCTGGTCCAGGGCAGCATCCGCCTCAACACCTACATCGGGCTCGTGTTCGCGTCGGCCGCCTTCGGCCCGGAAGGGGTCGCCACCTTCGCCCTGGCCGCCGCCGTCATGGTCCCGCTCGTCAACGTCATATCGGTGAGCGTCCTGTCGAAACACGGCGACCGGGACGACCGCGACCGGCCCAGCCTCGGGCGCGAACTCCTCGGCAACCCCCTCATCCAGGGCTGCGCGGCCGGCCTCGCCCTGAACCTGCTCCATTTCACCCTGCCCGCGTTCCTGGCCGCCACCCTCGACATGCTCGCCGCGCCCGCGCTGGTCTGCGGAACGCTCGCGGCAGGTGCGGCAATCACCTTCCGCCTACGGCGGCGTGATGTCGTCGACATCCTCTCGGCATCCGCCCTCAAGCTCGTCGCCCTGCCCCTCGCCGCGGTTGCCATCGCCACCGCCCTGGGCGTCAGTGGCGCGACGCTCACCAGCATCGCGATCATCTGTGCTGTCCCGACCGCACCGTCCGCCTAGGTCCTCGCCAGGCGGATGGGCGGCGACACGCACCTCATCGCGTCCATCACCGGCGCGCAGACGCTGCTCTCGATCGCCACGCTCCCGCTCATCGTCGGCATGACCACGGGATAGCCGCCCCCGCGCCCGGCGACGCGCACCACCTGACCCGCGGCAGCCACCAGGCCGCCTCCGTGAGCTCGCCAATGCGATCAACGTCGCCAACTAAGCCGAGTACTCGCCGCGGTCGCCGGCCGGAGGCGATCGCCTCGGGCGGATCCGGCGGCAGGTCATAGGCGACGATGTCCGCCGACGGAGCAGCCGAGGGCGAAAACCGCCGCCGTTACCCGGCAACTGCTTCTACAGGTCGCAGACTGTGCCCGTGGTGGCGAAGAGCCCGACGGCGTCACGTAGCCGGTCGAGAAAGCCGGCCAGATTCTCCGCCACCACGTCGAAGCGCGGGTCATCGCTGCGGTAGACACCGGCGGCGATCTCGCCGACAGGAAGCCGGTACACCGGCGAGCCGGTCACCGCCTCCACCGCGAACAGCGTGCCGCCGCCATCACTGGCGAACACCACCACATCAGCAGTGAAGCGGCCCCGGACAGACGTCACATCCCGGCGCGCGACCAGGCCGGGTTCGTGAAGGAAGTAGCCGTTGCCGATGTCCGGCAGGTTCACGTCGCGCACCTGCCCGTACCACACGAGAAGATCATCGGGCGGGTGCATACCCACCAGCGAGGCGAACTCCTCCTCCCTCGCCGGGCCGCCGACCGTATGCCGGTCCGCCGGGTAACCAAAGCGGACTTCAAATCCCGGCAGCAGCCGGTCCAGGCAAGCGTTGACGTCCTCGCGCCAGCGCCGGACGTACGCCGCGTCCATCTGGCTACCAACTCCGCCAATCAATCCGCCGATGCCCTGGCGTGTGCGCACCTGTCCCTGCAGCCGCCGGTCATCCGATATCCCAGGAAGCCAAATGGACGCCGCAGTGCAGGCACCGAAACAGGTACGCCGTCGGCTCACCGGTCGGATCCATCCGCCGCAGCATCTGCTCGGCCTGATCCGTCGACCACCCGAGCCGGTGCAGATCGTCCCGGATCATCTCCAGCGCATCAGGGTGGGCGCGCAACTCCTCGTATCCGGCAGCGCCGAGAAACGCGGCACCGTCGCCGCAGTGATACAGCCAGCTCGGCTGCTGCCAGGAGACGAACCCCGGTGTACGTTGCGTGATCTCCTCGACGACGGCGGACGGAACATCCTGGGGCACGTCGATCGCATCAGTGAACATGCAGGGCCATTCAACGGCACCCGTCAACCCCCTCGCCGCCTCACCCGAGGCAATGCAGTGCAGGCACAGCACATCGATCTGGCGGCCGTAGATCGGCCCGGCATACCGCCAACCGCGCACAACCCCGCACAGATCACACGCCTCGACGGTCGGGACGGCCGACCCGGTCGCGACCGGATCGGGATGGTAGCGGAAGCGCGTCTTTGTCACTCGATCACCTCTGTCAGACCTGGGTCATGAGGTACCGGCTGGGAGAGTAATCGATCTTCCAGCCCGCATAGACGTCAAGGACGCCGTCGGCGGCGCCATCCCGCTCGGCTGGCAGCCAGCCCACCTGGTCCGAATGGAGTCCCTGTGTTGGTCAGTCGTCTCGCAGGGTGGCGATCGTTGCGCGGATGCGCTCGGTCAGCAGTTCGTCGGCCCAGACGATGTCGTCGGCGGAGCTGGCGACGGGAAGGCGGTCGTCGCCGTCGGCGAGTCTCTCAAGACCGGGGATCGTCTCGATGGCGCGTAGTTCCAGGATCGTTGCCAGGCCGTACCGGCCGGCGTAGTCGGTGACGCCGTTGACGAGCGGTACGGTCAGGTTCGCGGTGGGCACGCCGAGTCGGGCGAGGGCACGTGACGCCGCTACCCGGCTCCATCGGTCGCCGAGCCGATCGTGTAGGGGCTCGTGGAACTCGCTTAGCGCGTCGCGGTGGGCTGGGGCCAGGTCCGCGACGAGGTCTGCGGCGGATCGGGCCGGGGTCTGCCCTGCAGCGAGGACCGCCCGCACGGTTGCCAGGATGGGCCGCACGCCGTCGAGGGCGGCGACCACGCGGGCGGCGAGGATCTGGACCTCCCGCTGCGGGTACGTCCGGGCTGCTGCGCCGGTGAGCTGGGCTAGGGCGGCGGGCAGCAGCGGGCGCAACGCCTCACCTAACTCGTTGACGAACGTGCGCGGGCCGGGGGACGGCTGCCGCCCTCCGGTCAAGAAGACGTCGATGAGGTCCAGTAGCGGCTGCACGTCGCCGGTGATGCGCCGGACGGCCAGGGCGGCTGCCGCGTCGCAGCCCTGGGCCGCGCGTGTGCGCAGGTGCGGCACGGCGTCCGGATCGTCGTGCCCGATCTCCAGCAGCGCCCACGCCACCTGCGGCCCCGCGTAGGGCAGCGCGGCGATCAGCTCTGGAACGGCCTCCCCCGCGCGCCAGCGGCCGAGCACCCCGGCCAACACATCGGCTCGGGCCGGCTCAGCGGCCAGGCGTCGACGGACCGCGGCCAGCACTGCGGGCGTGAAGCGGGTGCGGTCGAGCAACCGCGGCGCTGGGTGCCCGGCGGCCGCCGCGGCGCACACCGGTTCGATCCAGCGGGGATCACCGAGCCGGGTGAGAGCGGCGACCGCCTGATACTCGGAGGTGAATCCGGGCTCGCTGGCCGCCTGTGCGTATCCGGTGGCGAGACCGGCCAGCAGATCGGCATACCGTCCGGCTGCCGCGCCGGCCCGGGTGAGCGTGTTGAGGGCAGCATGCCGTACACCCGGGTCTGGGTCGTGTAACGCGGCCACGACCAACGGAACAACTTGCGCCGGCGCGGAGCGCCTGGCGTCGCACCTTTGCGACGCAGCCCATAGGCCGATCTTGCGAGTCTCCGGCTGACTAGCCTGCAGCAGATGGCGGAGCAGGTCGAACGCGACCGTCGCGGACGGCGCCACCATCAGCTCGTCGGACCAGTCTCCGCCGGGCGCCCAGCAGTACGTGACGGTAGCGCCGTCATCGATCGCCGAGACCACCGCAGCGATGCTGTCCTTCGGCCAGGGCATCCCGGCGCGCAGGAGCGCAACTGCGGCAGCCACCCGTACCCGCGGCGCGGCGTGTAGGACCCGTTCGGCCAGCACCGGCCCGGCGGTGGCAGGGTCGATCAGGCCCAGCGCCAGCACGAGCGACGCCTGCACCAGCTCGCTGGTCTCCGTCCGCCAGCGCCGCCACAGGGGCTCGGCAGCCGTGCCCGCCTGAGCTGCCGCGTAGGCCGCGGCTTCCCGTACCTCCTGGTCGCCGTCTGCGAGCAGCGTCAGCAGCATCGGCAGCTGCGTGGCGACCGCGGCACGCACATCTGGGAAGTCCTCGCCGTACGCGTGCCGTCGGTCGGCCAGTTGCCCGAGCATCCAGACGAGCTCGGCCCGCCCGTGCGGCGCGGTCTGCGCCAACTCGGCCAGGAACGGCACGGCCGCGACCGTGGCGGGGTAGACGGTGCCCTGGTGGAAGATGCTGCCGTACAGCTCGGAAAGCGCCTCTTTCACGGCCTCCTCGTTCGGCGAGCCCACCTGCCGCAGCAGGTCCGCGGTATCCAGAGCCTGACCGTATGCATGGCTCAGCTCATCCCAGCCGACATCGCCCAATCCCCGCAGCACGGCGGCAGCATATGCAACCAACTGCGTGGCCAGGGCTCCGGCTTCCCCGAGCGGCATCGATCATCCGACCGTCGTTCGGACCCCACGACCGGCGGGTCATCGAACTCAACTCCCGAGCCGCAGTGCCCGCGCCGCCCACCACGACGCCGAGGCCCTGCGGCGGCAGCATCGCCCGCACGCTCGATGGCACCGGCGTGCCGTGCCCGTCCGGCGCCGACCCGGGGCGTAACCTTCACCGCAGCACCCACCAATAGAGGCTGGCCACCGTCGCGGCGATCCTGTGCAACCCCCGCTACACCGGCCGCCAGGTCGGGAACCGCCAGCGCACCGACCACGATGTCCAGCGCTGAACGCTTCCGTCGGACGGGATCCGCGGCCGGCCAATGAGTTTGGGATGCTGCGCGGGTCTACCTACCGACACCACCTGAACCGAAGGGATCACCCCGATGGCAAAGGTCATCTCCACGCTGTTCATCTCGGCCGACGGTGTGGCCGAGATCGACCCCGATTGGCACTTCCCGTACTTCGACGAGAACATGGGCCGCGCCGTCGGCGAGGACTATGACACCGCTGACGTGCTGCTCATCGGCCGCGAGACCTACGACAGCTTCGCCGGAGCCTGGCCCGACCGCGAGGTCGCGGGTGGGGACGACGCACCGTTCGCCAAGCAACTCGGGGACATGCGCAAGGTGGTCGTCTCGCGCCAGCCGCTGGAGTTCACCTGGGGCAACTCCGAGCTGATCAAGGGCGATCTCCTGGATGCCGTCACCTCACTCAAGGCCGATGCCGGCGTCAGAGGCATTCTCATCCCCGGGTCGATCTCCGTGGTGCAGCAACTGCTCGCCGCCGGGCTGGTCGATGAGCTGCGCCTGCTGGTGCATCCGGTGGCGGCGCGTAAGGGCCGCAGGCTGTTCGACGAGGGCGAGGCGCCGTACCACCTGAGAATGACGGCGACGGAGGCGTTTCCGACGGGCGTGATCCGCGTGATCTACTCGCCCACCGCGGCACCCGCCAAGGTCGGCTACGACGAGGTCAAAGACCAGGTACCCGCAGGGAAATAGCCCGCCTTCGCGGGGACTGCGCAGGTCGGGGTGCCCGGGGAGGCCGACTGGCTGGTCCCCGGGCACACCGCGGTGCGGGCTGTAGGTTTACCGGCAGGCCGGGTACGGGTTCAGCCCGAAGGACGCGGTGGCGTCCTCACCCTTCTTGATCTTTACTTCGGTAGCGTCGGCCCGCCAGCCGTCGCTGCTGGCGATGACGGTGACTGGGCTCCGGTGCTTGTCCAGCCAGAGCGCGTAGCCGCCGTCGGGGCCCGTCTTCAGCACCTCTGTGACGTCGCCCGAGGTGACCACCACGGTGGCACCCTCCAGAGGCGTGCCACCCGCGCACGCGGCCCTGGTCACCACGCCGCTGAGCTTGCCCCACCGGGCGGGTGCCGCAACGATCATCGTCACCTTCACCGGGTCGACCACGTCGCCGGCGTCGGTGCCGATCCTGAGCGCCGCGGTGAAGGTGCCGGGCTGGGCCACTCCCGCGCTGTCCATGGTGACGGTCACCGTCCGGGTCTGGCCGGGCTGCAGGTCGAGCTGGACGGGGTCGGCCGACAGCCAGGGCACGTCGTCGCCGCACGCGTCGTAGCCAGGGAGCACCTCCGCCGCCGTTACGCCAGTGAAGTCGCCGGTCGAACCGCCGACCCGGTAGAAGCCGCACGCGCTGCCGCTCCGCCGCAAAAGCTGGCTGGCGTTGGGCAGCGGCGCCCAGCTGGAGGTCTGCGGATCGAACCGGAAACCCACGTTGGTCAGGCCCTCAGCGGTGGAACCGCCGGAGACGAGCAGTTGGCCGCCCGCAACGGCGTAGCCCGAGCCCCACAGCGCGGTGGGCATGGGCGCCAGGGCGGTCCAGCTGTTGGTGGCCGGGTTGTACACATGCAGGTTTGCGGTGACTCCCCCGTTGTCGCTGAGCCCGCCCGCGCAGTAGATCTTCCCGGCGATCGCACCGCACGACAGCCAGGAGATCTCCTGCGGGTAGGCGGCCTTGGCCGTCCACGCGTCGGTCTTGGGGTCGTAGGACTGGACGGTGGTCTTGCCGCAGTAGCGGTCGTCGCAGCCACCGATGACGTACAGCTTGTCGTCTACGACCGCCGCCGCCGAGGCGGCCAGCGGCTCGGGATTCGGTGCGGCCTTGCTCCACGCGCCCGTCGCCGGATCGAACACCTCGACGTCGCCGGCCGGGCCGCCGGTCTCCGCCCAGCCACCGACGACGTACAGCTTGCCGTCGATGAAGGCGCCCGTGGGCTTCTCCCTCGGCTTGGACATCGGCGCGATCGCCGCCCAGGCCCTGGTGGAGGGGTCGTAGGAGTAGCCTGCGGCGGTCATGGCGCTCTTGGTGACTCCGGCGACGGAGTACACCTTGCCCTCGTGGACGGCCATCAGGTTGTCCATGATCGGGATGGGGTAGGCCGCCACGTCCACCCACGGCGCGACAGCGGCCTCCACCTTGGCCTCAGCCTGGGCCGCAGCCTTGGTGTCCGCGAGCCGGTGCCAGCCGTCGCCCTCCATCGGGACGACCTTCGCCGGTACGGCGGCAGCGCCCTGGACCTCGGCGGCTCCCTGGATCGTGAAGGTGCCGGTCGATTCGGACACGGTGACGCGCCTGGCCGCGGCCGAAGAGTTGGTCACGGTGAAGGTGGCCTGGCTGGCCTCGCCCATCGGATGCGTCACGGTCAGTTCGCCGGGAGAGACCACGACGTCCGGCGATGCGGCGTACGCGCTCGACGCCGTGGACATTGCCGCTACCAGGGCGAGGACGGCCCCCGCCCGCATGGGGATTTTCATGATGGTTCCGATCTGTGCGGTCTTCATCGGGCCGAACACCCGCCCGCCGGCTTCAGCGTCAGCTCGGCCGTCGCCGCGCCTTGCTTGACCTGGATGGTGGTGACGGCCGAGGCGAGGCCGTCCTTGCTGGCGATGATCCGGACGTCGGGCTTGCCCTGGACCGGCAGCCAGACGACGGCCCTGCCGTTGGCGTCGCTCTTGCGAGCCACCGAGCCGATCTCCAGGTACGCCGACGGCAGCGCCGTCTTCGTCCCGTCGCAGGCCTGCGCGACGGCGCTGACCTCGACCTTGGCCCAGCCCGGTGGGGGCGTCACGTCGAGCGCGACGTCCACGCCGACGGGTGCGTACGGCGAGTCGCCCATGACCACGACCTGGCCCTGGCGCTTGCCCGGCTGCTCGAGCTTGGCCGTGTCGAAGGTGACGCTGATGGTGGCCTTCTCACCGGGGGCCAGGGCGCCCGACGGCAGCTTGGCCGACAGCCAGGAGCCCTCGCCGGTGCCGCAGCCCTCGTAGCCGGGCAGCACCTGCGACCTGGCCATGCCGGGCCAGCCGCTGGCCGCACCGCCGATGATGGTGAAGCCGCATGTGGTGCCCGCCCGGTACAGCGGGTACTTGGTGTTGGGCAGCGCCGTCCAGGCGTTGCTGGTCGGGTCGTAGGCGTAGCCCTGGTTGGTGACAAGGCCGTTGGTGATGCCGCCGCGGATACCGCCGGAGACCAGCAACTTGCCGGCGCCCGCGCTGTAGGCCGAGGCCCATGCGCCGACGGGCAGGTCGGCAATGGGCGTCCAGTGGTCGTAGACCGGGTCGTAGGAGTAGGCGGAGGCGACGGGGCCCGCGGCGGTGGAGTTCATGCCACCCGCGCAGTAGATCTTCCCGTTGATCGCGCCACAGGAGGCCCAGCCGACGTTGGCCGGGTACGGCGCCGCCGTACGCCAGGTGTCGGTGGCCGGGTCGTAGACCTGGACGTCGGTTCTGCCGCAGTCGCCCGCGAGCGTGCCGTTGCCCGAGCCGCAGCCGCCGATCAGGTAGAGCTTGCCGTCCAGGACGACGGTGCCCGCGGCGGCCAGCGGCTTGGCGGGGCTGGCGGCCACGCTCCACTGACGCTTGGCCGGGTCGTACACCTCGGTGACGCCGACGACCTTGACGGAGGCGTCCCAGCCTCCCGCGACGTAGAACTTGCCGTCGATGAACGCGCCTGAGGCCCGCTGCCTGGCCACCTGCATCTGCGGGATGCTGTCCCAGCGCTCGTTGATCGGGTCGTAGCTGTAGCCGGTGGCGACGGTCTTCGCGCCGTCGAAACCGCCGACGGAGTAGATCTTGCCCTCGTGCGTGCCGACGGTCGGGTCCATGATGCCCACGGGGTAGGGGGTCAGGACCGACCAGTCGCCCTCCTGCCCGGTCGCGGTGGCGTCCGCGTCGGTGCGTGGCGCCTGCTCGGTGTTCGGGGTCAGCGCACTCGGCGTGACGTTCGCCCGCACCTCGACCGGCGGCTGCCCGGTGGCGGCGAGGGCGCGCGCACCGCCGGAGACCGTACCAGTGCGCGGGCGCAACGGTGCGGTGCCCTTGTTGGTGACGGTGACCGTGGCGGTGCCGGTGGTGCCGAGTTCCTGGCCGGCCGTCAGCTTCGTGGTGGACAGCTCGGCCAGGCCGGCGGCCAGCGAGAAGTCAGCCTTGGTGATCGTGCCAGGGGTGATCTGCACCGTCTTGCTCTGGGCGGTGAACTTCTGGTGGGTGGCGGTCAGCTCCGCGGTACGGGGCAGGAAGGCCCAGTAGAACCCGTCACCGGTGGCGTTGTCCTCGGGCGTGGCGCGGGAGCGACCGGCCTGCGAGCGGGCCTCGGTGGCGGCCACCTCGGCCGCACCGAGCCCGGCGCCGGTGTTGCGGTCGGTCACCTGGCCGACCACCAGGCCGCCCGGCACCGGGGCGCAGGTGGGCTCCCCGACGAGCACATCGTCGATCTCCCACCACATGTCGAACGAGCCGGTGTAGTGGAAGCGGACGCGCACGTCGCCCTTGCCCGCCGCCTGCCGGATCGGGACCGTGAGGGTGTCCTTGACGGTGCCCTTGGCACGGCTCCACACCGCGGCCCAATTCTGACCGCCGTCGGTGGACAGCTCGATCGTCGCGGTGGAGCGCACCCAGGAGGGGGCGAAGTACTCCGTCTTCAGCCTGATCACGGGCTCGGTGGTGGCGGACAGGTCGATCGCCGGGGTGATCAGGTAGGTGTCCTGCGTCTTCTGGTAGCCGGAGAGCTCGCTGTTCACCGAGGCGAAGTTGCCCTCGCCGCCCGGCGTGCGGTTACCGAGCGGGGTGGGGTCGTCGAAGACCCACATGCCGCCGTCCGTCTTGGACTCCACCGTCCAGCCGGCGGGCGTCTCGGTGCCGTCGAAGGTCTCGGAGAGGCCGTTCACCTGGTAGCCGGGCGCCTTGCAGCGGTTGGCGTCGACCTGGAGGGTGAGGTCCTTGGTGAGGTCGCCCCCGAACGCCACGGGCACGCTCAACTTCTGGTAGCCGGGGTAGACCGCCTGCACGTCCAGCGGGTAGGTGGTGCCTTCGGGCAGCTCGATCTCGTACGCGCCGGTCTGCGGATCGGTGAACCACGGCCCGGCGGCGAGCCCTGCCACGCTGATCCTCGCGTACAGCGGCCAACCCTGGCCGGACCCGTCGCGGATCACGCCGTGCACCGCGCCCTTGGGCGCGGCCTGCAGCGCGAAGTCGGCCGATACGGTCGCGGTCGCCTTGACGGTCACGTCCCGGTTGACGTCGACATAGCCGAACATCGACGCAGTGATCTTGTAGTCACCGGCCAGCAGGCGGACGCTGTAACCGCCGTCGATCCCGGTGACCAGGTCACGGTCAAGCGGGCCGTCGACGTGCACCTTGACGCCGGCCAGCGGCTTACCAGTCTTGGCGTCGGTCGCCTTGCCGTTCAGCGTGCCGACATTCTGCAGCGGCGCGGCGGCGACGGCGGCGAGCACGTCGAGCTTGCCCTCGCCCCAGACGTTGTTCTTCTGCGCAGTGCCGCCGCAGGACGTGTCCGCGACATCCACGGCGGTCTGGTCGAGCAGCTTCCTGGTCGCGGCGATGTCGCCGACCAGCGCCGGAGCGGCCGACCACAGCAGCGCGATGGCACCCGCGACGTGTGGGGAGGCCATCGAGGTGCCGTTCATCGAGACGTAGCCGTTGCCGGGGGCGGCCGAGCGGACATTGACGCCCGGAGCGGCGATGTTGGGCTTGATGTCGCCCTCCTCGCCGGAGCCGCGGGAGGAGAAGATGGCGATGGCGCCGTTGGCGTCGAACGCGCCCGCCGCATAGGTGCTCTGGTAGTCACCGGGGCTGCCTGAGGTGTCGCAGGCGGGGCCCTCGTTGCCGTTGGAAAACATCGGGAACATGCCCGCGGCGATCCATGCGTCGACCACGTCCTTGAACCACGGCTCCACGATCGGGCCGTTGGGGCTGCCCCAGGAGTTGTTCACGACATGCGGGCGCAGCTCGGGGCGGGGGTTGTTGCCGTTGAGGTCGGTGGGCGCCAGCATCCACTGAGCCGAGGCCATCAGCGCCGACTCCGGGCAGCTGCGGCCGGTGCAGCCCTTGGCGGAGATCCACTGCGCGCCCGGCGCGACGCCGATGTGGCCGCCCTCGCCACCGTCACCGGTCATGGTGCCGATGGTGTGCGTGCCGTGCCCGTTGTTGTCGCATGGCACCCGGGACGGCGAGGCGCATTCGAGCGCGGGGTCGTACCAGTTGTAGTCGTGGCTGAAGGTACCGTCGCCTCGCTTGCCGCGGTAGGAGTTGACCAGCGCCGGGTGGTCATACTGGGCGCCGCTGTCGATGCTGCCGACGACGATGCCCGCGCCGCGCGCGCCGAAGTCGGCCCAGACGCGGTCGGCGCCGATGGCCTTGATGCCCCACTCCACCGTGTCGGCCGCAGCAGCGGCCACATCCTTGCCCGGGGTGGGCTCGGGCAGCGTGTATACGTGGTCGGCCTCGATGGAGGTGACCTCGCTCTCGGTGGCCAGCGACTGGGCCAGTTCCAGGGTGCCCTTCTTGACGTACACGGTGTTGGACACCCAGAACACTTCGAAGTCGGCGCCCGACGACTTGAGCTTGCCGAGCACATTGCCCTGGCTACGGGCCGCGCTCCGACGCAGTTCCTTCACGACGGCTTCGCCGCGCCCGGTCCAGTCCTGCTGCGCGGCGGCTGCCCCCAGGTTGGGTCGCTCGGTGAACCGCACCCAGTACGAGCCGGTCCGCTCGGACTGCAAGGCCGAGCGCACCTCCGGCTTGATCTTGTCGCGGGCCTGCGCGCCGCTGGACAACGCAACGACGGCGGCGGCGCTGGCCAGAAGGGACATCACCACTCCCAGGCGGAGCGCCAGCCGCCTTTTCAAGAGCATCTTTCTCATGGGATGGCACGATCCCGCCTGGGATCCGACCGAACAAGCGGGATCGAGGTACGGCTTTGCGTCATGGCGGCTTTCCGCCATGCTTCAGGTGGATCATCGAGACGGAGGCACGCCATGCTCTTACCCGTGCTGGGGTTGACGAACGAAGAGTCGCGGGTCTACCGCGAGTTGATCAAGCTGCCGTCCTGCGCGCCGGCGGACCTGAGTGCCGGGCTCGGCATGGAGACAGCTCAGGTGGCGTACGTGCTGGGACGCCTGGTGAACCTCGGCCTGGCCGCGCGCAGCGGCGAAGACACCGGGCGGTTCGTGGCGTCCCCGCCCACCGTCGCGCTCGGCGCGTTGCTGGCCAAGCGGCAGAACGAGATCAGGCTCGCCGAGCTGGAGCTCAACGCGCTGGAAGAGACCTACCGGGCGGCGGCCACCCGGCGGACCATCGCCGACGTGATCGACGTGGTGCAGGGCGCGGAGGCGATCAGGCAGCGCTTCGAGCAGCTGCAAATGGGCGCGCGCGAGGAGGTGATGGCCTTCGTCACGGCGCCCCCCGTGGTGGTCGAGACCGACGAGAACACCGCCGAGGACGCGGCCGTGGCACGCGGCGTCTCCTACCGCGTGGTGCTCGAACGCGCGATGCTCGAGGACGACGTCAACATCTTCGGCGAGATCGAAAGGGTGATCGCGCAGGGCGAGCGGGTACGCGTCATCGACAACCTGCCCATGAAGCTGCTGATCGTCGACCGCGAGCTGGCGCTCATCCCGATCGCCGGCGAGCACCACGGCGCTGCATCGGGGGCACTCATGGTGCACCGAAGCGCGCTGCTCGACGCACTCATCACGCTGTTCGAGTGCCTGTGGAACGTCTCCAGCGAGATCGTCACCATGGCTGACGGCATTGCCGAGGTCGGCCCTGGGCAACTGGAGGACATCGATGCGAAGATCCTCAGTCTGCTGCTGGCCGGGCTCACCGACCAGGCGGTGGCCGGCCGGCTCGGCACCTCATTGCGAACCGTGCAGCGCCGAGTCCGCCTCCTGATGGACCTGGCGGGCGCGCAGACCCGTACCCAACTCGGCCGCCAGGCGGCCCGCCTGGGCTGGATCTGACCCGCCACCAGGAACCCAGCAGAGCGACAGGAAGTTCACGTCATAGTGCAAGGCAATGGACCGAACAGTCCCCCTGGCTAGGTCGGCCAAACCGCCTCGGCGGCATCCGCGGCTGGTGGCCCGGCACGCCCCAATAACCCTCGCCATGGTCACCCACACCTGGCTCACCGTCGCCAAAACCCTTGGCGTAAAAGGGAGACACCCCCGGTGATGACATGAAAAGTGGGACGGGCCGCGAGCACCTGATCGGGCGTAACCGGCATCGCGCGGGTTGCCCAGGCGACGAGGTCGCTCGGCATCGACGTCACGTACCGTACAGCGCCGGTAATCGCCGATTTCACCCATGGCAACCGCCGGTCAGATCGGCGGTAATCTCCGTCCCACAGCCTGGCTGCCGTGACGTACACATTGAACGCCGCAATCGCGGCGGGCAGCATCGTCGCCGCGCTGCTCGCCCCGCCCCACGCCAGTGCCGCCACCACACAGCCCGCGGTCGTGACCACCGACAGCGAAACCCCGGCCCTGTACGACGACGATGCTGGCGGAAACGCCTCCGGCGGCGACCCGGCCATCTGGGTCCACCCGGCCGACTCCCACAAGTCGGTCGTGATCGTGACCGCCAAGGAAGGCGGCCTCCGCGTCTACGACATGGGCTCGCGAGAGCTCCAGTCGCTGCCCGCCACCAAGGCACCGCGGGTCGACACCGCCGCGGCCGCTACAACAACGTCGACATCGCGTACGGCGTCAGCGTCCCTGATCAGCTTAGTGATCCTGAGTCGGATTGAGTTTCCGGGATCGTTTCCCACCGTGGTGGTGTCGCGTGGGCGTGGAAGTGGAATCCCGCGCCCAACGCGGCTCCGCGTGGCCGGTGGCCGGTGGTGGGTGTGCTGATCGTTGTCACGCCCTGGTGCCGGTGGGCTGCGCGGGGCAGCCTCCGGTCCGTTGATGCGTGTCCCTCCGGACGCTTACCCGCCAGGCTGTGAGGCCGGGTGGGGGAGGGTGCCCTACGTCGCCTGGGCGCGGGGCGTGATGCCTTGCGCCGGGTGAAACCCGTCTTCGACCGGTCCCCCCGGTGGGTCTTCGTGATGACCGCCGACGCTTCAAGTTTGTCGACCACGGCGCGGATGACCATGTGCCCGCTGGCCTTGTCGATGACGGTCTTTGCCTGATGGGCCAGGCCGCGGGCGGCGATCCGCCGCCAGGCACCCTGGTCCCGGTCTCCCTGCCACCGGCAGGACTGGTGGGGACACAGGGCCCACTTCCAGCCCGGGGTGGTGGGCTTGTCGGGGGCCTTACAGTGCCGTAGCGGAGTCAGGCACTGTGGGCAGTGCTTCGAGGTATTCCGCGCAGGCGTGGTGACGACGGCGATACCGTG
>NZ_JBUEGB010000024.1:0-106851 GCF_054963695.1 Micromonospora sp. RTBAU3-60
ACCCTCGCCGGAGCGCTGCTCCGGCACCGCTGGGCGGTCCGGTTCCCCGGACAGCGCCGACTCCGACCTGGCCACGACCGCCTCCCCCTCAGTGACGAAGAGAACTTACAGCAAAGTTCTGGAGGCGAAAATAAGCTACAAAACGTGGGCTGTCAGCGGCCTGAGCGTAACGAGTGGGTTTCGGGCTTGACCAGCCCCCTAGCAGGAGATTCACGTCCGCCGCTGGCCGGCACGCCGGGCCCATCGCGAGCCCGTGGCGCCTGCTTGGCTGACGGACGTGGGTGCGCTCGCCTAGGGTCGGGCGCATGAGCGAGCGCCAGCGAGCGAATCATCAACGCGGTCCGGTGGTGCCTCATGACGGCACTGAGCGCAGCGGAGTGCCGGCATGACCGAGTTCGACGCGGCGAGCGCCGCCGTCCAGGCCGCCCTCGACGCGGGAGCCCGGTACGCGGACGCCCGCGTGATGCACCGGCGCTACGAGTCGATGTCGGCCCGCAACGGCGCCATCGAGGAGCTGACCCAGGACGAGGGCATCGGGCTGGGCGTCCGGGCGCTGGTCGGGTCGAGCTGGGGCTTCCACGCCGTACCCGATCTGTCGGATGCCGCAGCCAGCGACGCCGGGCGGCGCGCCGCGGCGATCGCCACCGCGAGCGCGCGGGTTCCCGGCCCGCCGATCGACCTGGTCCCCGTCGAGGCCACCGTCGCGAGCTGGGCCTCCGGGTGCGAGGTGGACCCGCTCGGCGTCCCGCTCTCCGACAAGGGCGACCTGCTCGTCCGCGCCACGGAGACGATGCGCGCGCACGGCGCCGACCTGGCCGAGGGGCTCTACCAGATCTGGGACACCGCCAAGTGGTTCGTCTCCAGCGAGGGGCACCGGATCGACCAGCGCATCCGCGAGTGCGGCGGCGGCATCTCGGCGACCTCGATCGGCGACGGCGAGACCCAGCGGCGGTCCTACCCGAGCTACCGGGGGCAGTACGGCACCACCGGCTGGGAGCTGGTCACCTCGCTCGACCTGCCCGGGCACGCCGCCCGGATCGCCGAGGAGTCCCGGGAGCTGCACACCGCCCCCGAGTGCCCGGCCGGCGAGACCGACCTGATCCTCGGCGGCGAGCAGCTCGCCCTGCAGATCCACGAGTCGGTGGGCCACGCCATCGAGCTGGACCGCATCCTCGGCTGGGAGGCCGCCTTCGCCGGGACGTCCTGGCTGGACCTGACCCGGCTCGGCGCGCTGCGCTACGGCTCCGAGCTGATGAACATCACCATCGACCCGACCATCCCCGGCGCGCTGGGCAGCTTCGGCTTCGACGACGAGGGTTCCCCGGCGGTCAAGCGGGACGCGGTCCGCGCGGGGCGTTGGGTGGGCGTGCTCGCCGGCCGCGACTCGGCCGCCGTCGCCGGTCTGCGCTACGGCGGCAGCGTACGCGCGGACGGCTGGGCGCGACTGCCGATGGTGCGGATGACCAACGTGGGCCTGGAACCGGGCCCGCACACCCTCGACGAGATCATCGAGGCCACCGACGACGGGGTGCTGATGGACCTCAACCGCTCCTGGTCGATCGACGACAAACGGCTGAACTTCCAGTTCGGCTGCGAGGTCGGTTGGGAGGTGAAGAAGGGCCGGCGGGGCCGGATGCTGCGCAATCCCACCTACACCGGGATCGGGCCGGTCTTCTGGCGCTCGATGGACATGCTCTCCTCGGAGATCGTCCCGTGGGGCACGCCGAACTGTGGCAAGGGCCAGCCCGGCCAGGTCGGGCACACCGGCCACCCGGCCGCACCGGCCCGCTTCCGCAACGTCCGGGTGGGGGTACGGGCATGAGCGAGCTGGACATCGCCGGTCAGGTCATCGAGCTGGCCCGCCGGCTCGCCGGGCCGGACGCGCAGGCCGAGGTCACGGTGACCCGCGCCGACCTGGCGTTGACCCGGTTCGCGAACTCGTTCATCCACCAGAACGTCGCCGAGTCGGGCACGGCGGTGCGGCTGCGGCTGCACGTCGACGGACGGACGGCCGCCGGCAGCGGCAGCCTGGTCGACCCCGACGGGCTGACCGCGCTGGTCGAGCGGACCCTGGCGGCGGCCCGGCTCTGCCCGCCCGACCCGGCCTGGCCGGGGCTGGCCCCGCCGTCGCCGGTCCCGACCGGCGCGGTCTTCGACGAGGCCACCGCGTTCGCGGAGCCCGACGAGCGGGCCGCCCGGGTGCGCCACTTCGTGGACGCGGTCGGCGGGCTGGAGGCAGCCGGCTACTGCCGGACGGCGTACCGGGCGGGGGCGTTCGCCAACTCGGCCGGCCACTCCGCGTCGGGTCGCACGGCGGAGGCGGCGATGGACGGCATCGCGCGTACCGGCGGGGCGGACGGGGTGGCCCGGCGCTGCGCCGACCGGCTCGCCGACCTCGACGGTGCCGCGCTCGGCGCCCGGGCGGCCGCGAAGGCGCGGGCCGCCGCCGATCCGGTCGAGCTGCCCCCGGGGCGGTACGAGGTGGTGCTCGAACCGGCCGCCGTCGCCGACCTGCTCCAGAACCTCTCGTGGTTCGGCTTCAACGGCAAGCGGTACGCCGAGCGGCAGTCCTTCGCCGAACTGGGCAGCCCTCAGTTCGACCCGGCCGTGACGCTGGTGGACGACCCGCTGCACGGCTCGGCCCTGCCGTACGACCTGGAGGGCACCCCGCGACACGCACTGACCCTGGTCGACGCCGGCACCACCAGGGCGGTGACGCACGACCGGCGCAGCGGCGCCGAATCGGGGGTGGCGTCCACCGGGCACGGTATGCCCGGCGCGTCCACCTTCGGCCCGATCCCGCGCAACCTCCGCCTGCTTCCCGCCGCCGCCCGCACGGTCGGTGGCGACAGCCCGGCCCCCGTCGGCGAACCGGCCGGCGGGGCGGTGGCCGACCCGGACACGGCGGCGCTGGTCGCCGGGGTGCAACGCGGGTTGCTGGTCAGCGACTTCTGGTACACCCGCGTGCTCGACCCGAAACAGCTGGTCATCACCGGGTTGACCCGGAACGGGGTCTGGCTGGTCGAGGACGGGGTGCCCACCCGGGCGGTCCGCGACTTCCGCTTCACCGAGTCGTACCCCCGAGCCCTCGGACCGGGCCGAGTGCTCGGCCTGGGGCGGCTGGCGGTCCGCCAGCCCGACCGGACCGACGGCGTCTGGTGGGAGGCACCGCCGCTGCGGCTGGCGTCGTGGCACTTCACCGGCGGCGCGTCCGGCTGACCGCCGGACGGTTCGGTCGCGGATGGTCGGTGACGGTGGACGGAGGGAGCCGCCGGCCCGGTCCGCGGCGCCCGAACAAATATTGATCATGGTTCGGGTCTTTCCATCGTGCGGGACACACGGGACACTGCGTTGCGCGGCCGGGCCGCGAAGATCGGCGTAACGTGTGTCACTTAGCTGCGCCGGTTCGTCGGCGCGGTCGCATGCGTGCGCAAGACGTGGCAGTGGATGCGGTCTCACCCGGTCCGCTGACCGGTATGGAAGGTGATCCGCCGCCCCCGCGAGGGCGCCGTCAGGGAGACGACTCGAATGACATCAACGGCAACGAGGCCGCGGGGGGCGCGGGCACGCGCCGCGATCGCGGCGAAGACGTTGCGGACCGACCGCTGGTGGTTTGCGCCACTGATCACCGTCGTCGGGCTCAGCGCCTGGGTCATCTACGCGACGGTCCGGGTCTTCATGCACAAGTGGTTCTGGGTCGACGACTTCCACTACCTGACGCCGTTCTACTCCCCCTGCCTGACGGAACGGTGCGGCGCGGGCTCCGCCCACATGGGCACCTTCCTGCCGGACTGGTGGATCATCCCGGACGCGGCGCTGACCCTGCCGTTCCTGCTGCTGTTCCGGCTGACCTGCTACTACTACCGCAAGGCCTACTACCGGTCGTTCTGGCTCACGCCGCCGGCCTGCGCGGTCCCGGACGGGCACCAGGCGTACAGCGGGGAGACCCGGTTCCCGCTGCTCGGGCAGAACCTGCACCGCTACTTCTTCTACGCCGCCGCGATCATCTCGCTGATCAACACGTACGACGCCATCTACGCCTTCCACTCGCCGAAGGGCTTCGGCTTCGGGCTCGGCAACCTCATCCTGATCGGCAACGTGGTGATGCTCTGGGCGTACACCATCTCCTGCCACTCCTGCCGGCACATCATCGGCGGGCGGCTCAAGCACTTCTCGAAGCACCCGCTGCGCTACCGGGCCTGGACCCTGGTCTCCTGGCTGAACGTCCGGCACATGCAGCTCGCCTGGATCACCCTCGGCACCCTGGCGCTGACCGACTTCTACATCATGGCGGTCGCCGCCGAGTGGTTCCCCGACCTGCGGTTCATCAACTGAAGGCCCTCACATGACTGAAACGCGAATCGAACGACACCACTACGACGTCGTCGTGATCGGAGCCGGTGGCGCCGGCCTGCGCGCGGCGATCGAGGCCCGGCTCGCCGGCAAGAAGACCGCGATCATCTCGAAGTCGCTCTTCGGCAAGGCGCACACGGTGATGGCCGAGGGCGGCGCCGCGGCCGCGATGGGGAACGTGAACCCCCGGGACAACTGGCAGGTGCACTTCCGCGACACCATGCGCGGCGGCAAGTTCCTCAACAACTTCCGGATGGCCGAGCTGCACGCCAAGGAGTCGCCGCAGCGGATCTGGGAGCTGGAGACGTACGGGGCGCTCTTCGACCGGACGAAGGACGGGAAGATCTCCCAGCGCAACTTCGGCGGGCACGAGTACCCCCGGCTGGCGCACGTCGGCGACCGGACCGGCCTGGAGCTGATCCGGACCCTCCAGCAGAAGATCGTCTCCCTGCAGCAGGAGGACAAGCGGGAGCTCGGCGACTACGAGGCCCGGATCAGGGTCTTCGCCGAGACCACCATCACCGAACTGCTGCTCGACGGCGACCGGGTCGCGGGCGCCTTCGGCTACTACCGCGAGTCCGGCGAGTTCATCCTCTTCGAGGCGCCGGCCGTGGTGCTGGCCACCGGCGGCGTGGGCCGCTCCTACAAGGTCACCTCGAACTCCTGGGAGTACACCGGGGACGGTCACGCGCTGGCACTGCGCGCCGGGGCGACCCTGATCAACATGGAGTTCCTCCAGTTCCACCCGACCGGCATGGTCTGGCCGCCCTCGGTGAAGGGCATCCTGGTCACCGAGTCGGTCCGCGGCGACGGTGGGGTGCTGAAGAACTCCGAGGGCAAGCGGTTCATGTTCGACTACGTGCCGGACGTGTTCCGCAAGCAGTACGCGGACAACGAGGCGGAGGCGGACCGCTGGTACAAGGACCCGGACAACAACCGGCGTCCGCCCGAGCTGCTCCCCCGGGACGAGGTGGCCCGGGCCATCAACAGCGAGGTCAAGGCCGGTCGGGGCACCCCGGCCGGCGGTGTCTATCTGGACATCGCCTCCCGGCTGCCGGCCGAGGAGATCCGCCGCCGCCTGCCGTCGATGCACCACCAGTTCAAGGAGCTGGCCGACGTCGACATCACCAAGGAGCCGATGGAGGTCGGCCCGACCTGCCATTACGTGATGGGCGGCGTCGAGGTGGACCCGGACTCCGGTGCGGCGGCGGGCAGCGTACGCGGGCTCTTCGCCGCCGGTGAGGTGTCCGGCGGCATGCACGGCTCCAACCGGCTCGGCGGCAACTCGCTGTCCGACCTGCTGGTCTTCGGCAAGCGGGCAGGCGGTCACGCCGCCTCGTACACCGACCAGCTCCCCACGCGCCCGAAGATCTCGGTGGCGGCGGTGGAGGCCGCGGTGGAGACGGCGCTGGCGCCGCTGCAGCGGGACACCGGGGAGAGCCCGTACGTCCTCCAGCAGGACCTCCAGGCGGTGATGGGCGAGCTGGTCGGCATCATCCGGCGGGAAGGCGAGCTGGCCGACGCGCTGGGCAAGCTGGCGCAGCTGCGCGAGCGGGTGGCCAAGGTGAGCGCGGCCGGCGGCCGCCGCTACAACCCGGGCTGGCACCTGGCGCTGGACCTGCGCAACATGCTGGTGGTCTCGGAGTGCACCGCGAAGGCCGCGCTGGAGCGGCAGGAGTCGCGCGGCGGGCACACCCGGGAGGACTTCCCGCAGATGGACGCGAAATGGCGGCGGGTGAACCTGGTCTGCTCGCTGGACGGCGACGCGGTCCGGCTGGAGCGCAAGCCGCTGCCGAAGATGCGCCCGGAGCTGATCAGCCTGTTCGACCGGGCGGAGCTGGCCAAATACCTGACCGACGAGGAACTCGCCGAGTTCGACGCCCTCACCGAGGAGGCGGGCAAGTAATGGGCACCAAGCGACAGTTCCGCATCTGGCGGGGCGACGAAAGCGGCGGCGACCTCCAGGACTACGCCGTCGAGGTCAACGAGGGCGAGGTCGTCCTCGACGTCATCCACCGGCTGCAGGCCACCGACGCGCCGGACCTGGCGTGCCGGTGGAACTGCAAGGCCGGCAAGTGCGGCTCCTGCTCGATGGAGATCAACGGCAAGCCGCGGCTGAGCTGCATGACCCGGATGTCGACGTTCGAGGACGACGAGACCGTGACGGTCACGCCGCTGCGGACGTTCCCGGTCATCCGGGACCTGGTCACCGACGTCTCGTTCAACTACGAGAAGGCCCGCGAGACCCCGGCATTCGCGCCGCCGGCCGACGTGGCTCCCGGCGAGTACCGGATGCAGCAGGTCGACGTCGAGCGCTCGCAGGAGTTCCGCAAGTGCATCGAGTGCTACCTGTGCCAGAACGTCTGCCACGTGATCCGTGACCACGAGGAGAACAAGCCGGCCTTCTCCGGTCCCCGGTTCTTCATCCGGGCCGCCGAGCTGGACATGCACCCACTCGACGCGAAGACCGACCGCAAGGAGTACGCGCAGTCCGAGATGGGACTCGGCTTCTGCAACATCACCAAGTGCTGCACCGAGGTCTGCCCCGAGCACATCAAGATCACCGACAACGGGATCATCCCCATGAAGGAGCGGGTCGTCGACCGCAGGTACGATCCCCTCGTGTGGCTTGGTAGCAAGATCTTCCGGAGGGGTCAGGTGCCTCAGACCAGCGTGACCAGCGAGCACCACAGCGGCGCGGGCTCCGCCCAGAGCGGGGTGCACTCGCACGCCGGCGGGTCGCACGACGCGCGATCCGAGGCGCAGGCGCAGAAGGGCGTCAACTGGCACCGCCAGGTGCCGCACCCGACCGCCCCTCCGCTCGACGCCAACGGCAAGCTGCCGCTGACCGAACTGACCTTCGACAAGGCCGCCGCGCCGTCGCCGTTCGGTGACGACGTCACCTTCCCGCTGCCGCCGGAGCACCTCAACTTCGCTCACCCGCAGCAGGACCAGCCGAAGCACTGAGCAGCACGACAACGACGACGGGGGCCGCGGCACATGCCGCCGGCCCCCGTCCCGTTTCCGCCCCGCTGTCCGCTTCCCGGCCGGCCGCCGGCCCGTCGCCGCGTTGCATGAAGTGGTAGTCCGCGAGCACGTGTCGCGACAACGACTTCCTGATCGACGAGCGGGTGCCGGACGCGCGGGCGACCGCGGCGAAGAACAACCTCGCCCGGGCGCAGGCCGGGTGGCGCGGGAGCGGGTCAGGCGGTGAGCAGAGGGCGCAGGGCGGCGACGATCGGCGCGTCGGCGGGGAGCCAGGCGACCGTGTCGAGTTCGGCGGCGGAGAGCCAGCGCAGCGCGGAGTGCTCCAGGGCCTTCGGCTGGTCATCATGGAGGAGGCGGGCCACGTACACCCGGAGGACGGAACGGCCGTGGGCCATCCGGACGTCCCGGCCGACCCGCGCGCCGATCTCCACGCGTACGCCGAGCTCCTCGGCGCACTCGCGGACCAGCGCGGCGATCTCGTCCTCCCCCGGCTCGACCTTGCCGCCGGGGAACTCCCAGCGGCCGGCCACCTCGGCGGGCGCGGCGCGCTCGCAGGCCAGGACCATACCGTCGGCGATGATCGCCGCCCCGACGACCACCTTCGGCTCGCGCCCGCCCTGCCCGTTCCCGCTAACCCGTTCGGTCCGCACGGGCGTCCAGGGTGCCAGATCAATCGGCGGTTTGGGTACCTGAGCCGCACCGTCAGGCCAACAGAACACGGAAGTGTGGGCGTGGACACACGATCCGTGCAACGACAAACTAGAGGGCGTCGACTGGGACACGGGATGGCGACGATTTGGCCACAAGCCGGCAACGACGCCTGGGAGGTACGGTGATGCGCGTGCTTTTCCGCAGCCGGGCAAAGCACGACTACCTCAGCGACGCGCTCGCCCTGCTGTCCGGGTGGACCCGGGAGGGTGAGCAGATCCGACGGACGCTCGTCCTGGACGACACCCAGCACGCCGCGCTGACCGAGCGGGTCAAGGTGGTCGCGGACGCGCTACGACTACGCCCCGAGATCAGCCGCCGCGCCGACCGTACGCAGATCCGGGTGGGCCACGGCGACGACGAGCCGCTGACCGAGGGCGAGGTGCTGCTGGCGGCCCGCATCGAGGACGCCGTCAGGGCGGTGACCGGCTCCTGAGCCGGCTGGCACCCGCCACCTACCGTCGGGTGCATGACCACCCCGACGTACGACCGCAAGGAACAGTTCCAGCAGATCCAGAGCGGGCTCCTGGCCGGCGAACAGATCATCGCCGTGTACGACGCGGTCGGCTCCGGCACCGGGTTCATCGGCCTCACCGACCGCCGCGTGATCATCCAGGACCGGTCCTTCATCGGCAAGCGGTACGCCATCACCAGCATCCCGTACGCGAAGATCACCAGCGTCAGCGTGGTGAGCAACGAGTCCTGGGGTGGTTCCTTCTTCTCCACCGGGGCGATCGCCATCCACGTCGGCGCGCAGACCTACGAGGTCGAGTTCCGGGGCGCGCAGAAGAGCCACCACGTGCACAACGTGATCCTCCACCACATCTCCTGACGCCTACCCTGATCGGTCATGGACCGGCGGCTGGCAGCGCTCTATGACGTGGAGAACCGGTGGGGGCGCGACGACGACTTCTTCCTTGGTCTCGTCGGCGCGCCGGCGGCCCGCGTGCTCGACCTGGGCTGCGGGACCGGGCGGCTGACCCTGGCGCTGGCCGCCGCCGGCCACGACGTCACCGGGGTCGAGCCGCAGCGGGCGTCGCTGGCCGCGGCCCGCGCCAAGCCGGGCGCCGACCGGATCACCTGGATCGAGGGCACCTCCGCCGACCTGCCCGACGCCGCGTACGGGGTGGCCCTGATGACCAGCCACGTGGCGCAGGAGATCCGGGGCGACGCGGAGTGGACCGGCACCCTCGCCGACCTGCGGCGGGCCCTGGTGGACGGCGGTGTGCTGGCGTTCGACTCGCGCGACCCGGCGGCCCGCCGGTGGGAACGCTGGACCCCGAGCGCGTCCCGCCGCCGGCTCACCCTGCCCGACCGCGCGGTGGTGGACGCTCGGACCGAGCTGACCGGGGTACGCGACGGCCTGGTCAGCTACGTCCACCACTACCGGTGGCCGGACGGCGTCGAGCTGAGCAGCCCCGGCACGCTGCGCTTCCGGACCGAGGCGGAACTGCGGGCGTCCCTCGCCGACGCCGGCTTCACCGTCGAGCGGGTGTACGGCGGCTGGGCCGGCGAGCCGGTCGGCGCGAGCGACGACGCCGAACTGATCGTCGTCGCCCGGGCCGGCTGAGCCCGGTCAGCCGGTCCGGCGGTAGGTCAGCTCGAAGTCGAGCAGCCAGTCGGTGCCGTCCGCTGACCGCTCCCAGCGTGCGTCGATGGTGTCGCCGTCGGCGCTGAGCGTCCCGGTGAACCGCTGGTGGAAGCCGGGCGCGTCGCGCCACATCCGCCACACCCCGTCGGCGAACGTCATTCGGTAGACCCGGTGCACGCCGCGGGCGTCGGCGTACAGCACGGTGAACTCCTCGTCGGCGTCGTCGAGGCCGACGAGTTGGGTGGTGGGGAACGGCACGTTGTCCCGCCACGCCTGCGGCGCAGTGTCCGGCAGGGGCTCCGCGTCGCTGAACAGCCGCAGGTACGGCCCGCCCTCGACCCAGGTGACGTCCGTCCACGCGGCGCCGAGGCCCTCGACCTTCGGCTGCACCGTCCACCGCCCGACGAGCACGTCCAGCCGCGCGAGCACCGGATGCCGCTCCCCCATCGCGTCCTCCTCCTGCTGCCGAGAAGGTTCACGCTAGTGGCGGCGCGACGGGTCCACCAGCAGACGGACCTGCTTGGGATACTCGTCCACATGCGGGGACGCTTCGGGGTCGTCAAACGGTGGTGGAACGTCCGTCGGGTGCGTTGGGCGGTGCTCGCGGTCGCCGTCGGCGGGGTGCTGGCCGCCGCTGGCAGCGTGGCGAGCGTGGCGTGGCTCCGCGGTGGCGCCGAGGGCCACATCTTCACTGAGGCCGAGGTGCCGGAGGCGCCGGTCGCCCTGGTCCTGGGCACCAAGGTGGAGGCGGACGGCACGCCGTCGGCGTTCCTCACCGCCCGGCTGGAGCTGGCGCAACGGCTGTTCGCCGCCGGCAAAGTCCGCGCGATCCTGGTGTCCGGCGACAACATGCACGCGGACTACAACGAGCCCGAGGCGATGCGGCGCTGGCTGGTCGACCGGGGCGTGCCGACGGACAAGGTGGTGCCGGACTTCGCCGGCTTCGACACGTACGACTCGTGCGCGCGGGCCAAGCGGATCTTCGGGGTGGACCGGATGACGGTGGTGACCCAGGCCTTCCACCTGCCCCGCGCCGTCGCGCTGTGCCGGCACCTCGGCATCGAGGCCAACGGCGTGGGCGACGACACCGTCCGGCAGTACGCCAAGTGGCGGATCGGCTCCGTTCGCGAGTACGGCGCCTCGGTGAAGGCGGCGGTGGACGTGCTCTCCGGCCGCGACCCCGTCCACCTCGGCCGCCGCGAGACCGGCGTCGATGACGCCCTGCGCGCCGGCTGACGGCGCTCACCGGGTCAACCGCCGGGTGCACGGTCCATCGTGATCGGCCCGGAGCAGGCACCGCCGGCCGCCGGGCAGGCGCAGATCGCAGAAGACCCGATGGCGTACGCCCTGGTCGTCCTCGGCGGAGACGGTGGTCTCGCCCGGGTCGGCCGCGGAGAGCAGACCGGCCCAGCGGGCGACCACCCGGGCGAGGCGTACCGCGCCGGTCAGGTCCGCGGCGGCCACCGGCAGGTGGATGACGAAGCGTTCCCGCTCGACCATCAGCGGTACCGCCCGCCGTTGGCCCGTTGCGCCTGCTCCGACTGCCAGCGCTTGAGCGCGTCCTTGATCCGGGTCGCCTCCTGCCGGCTGTCGCCCAGCGCCCGGTAGGCGGCGGCGAGGTCGTCGGCCACCCGGTCGAGGAACTCCCGCACCTCGTCCGGGTCGAGCCCCCGCCGGCCGACCCGGGTCGGCCGGAACCGCCGCTGGCGCACCTGCCACGGCGAGAGCGGGACGTAGGTCGAGGAGCGGTAACAGGTCGCCGCCGGTCTCGGCCGCTCGTTCCGGCGCAGCCTGTGCAGGAAGGCACGCATGCTCGTCCGCCTCTCTGGTCCAGGAGTGGAAGGGGTGGGCGACCCGCCCGCCGCGTGCGGGCCGACCACCCCGCCCCACCACCGCAGCTTCATTCAGCAGTACGGCAGCAGGGCTGGTCAGCAGCAGCCGCTCATCCGAGCATTTCCCCTCGGATACGGGCCGTGACTGCGACTATACGGTCAGGGGCCCAGGGGCACAACCAGACTTGCCCATGGGGGAATAAGGCTTTCTGCCATGACCATCGATCCGCGCTCGCACACTCCCGTCTATGTGCAGCTCGCCGACCTGCTGCGCGAGCAGATTGAGTCCGGAGAGCTGGCACCCGGCTCGGCGCTGCCCAGCGAGGCGCGGCTCACCCAGGAGCATGGGATCGGCCGGGAGGCGGTGCGAGGTGCCATCGCGCTGCTGCGGTCGGAGGGCCTGGTCAACACCGTGCGCGGGCACGGCAGCTACGTCCGCGCGATGACTGAACGCCGGCAGGTGGAGTTGACGCCCGGTGGGTCCGTCATCGCGCGGATGCCCAGCGGGAAGGAGCGCCGCTCGATGCAACTCGACGAGGGCGTACCGGTGCTGGAGATCCGCGACCCGAACGGCGACGTCGAGGTGCTGGCGGCCGACGAGGTCGAGCTGACCCGGCCGGCATGAACCCATACGAGAGCGGCCGGTTCGCCGAGACCAGCGCCCTCGATCCGGTGGCCTCCCCCGCGGACGTCGCCCGCATCGTCGAGGAGATGCTCGCCGACCTCGAAGCGCACCCCGGCGAGTGGGAGAACACGAGCCTGGAGACCTTCCTCGACGCCCTGTCGAGGTCGCTCCGGGGCCTGCCCCAGCTCTACCGGAACCTCGGCGAAGACTTCCCCGATCCACCGACCTGGAAGCAGTTCGCCGAGGCCCTCGTCATGGCCACCGGCTACGAGTAACCGATCGTCCGCGCAGCCGCCAGGCCGCGATCGTCCACGACGTACCCCAGAGCAGGAAGAACGGCGACCACAGCAGCAGGTCCCAGCGCGCCAGAGTGCGCGCCAACGCGGCGTGCTCGACCGGCGGCGGGCGTACCCCGGTCAGCACCAGCATGTCGCCGACGAAGCCGAATCCCAGCACCCCGACCGCTCGGGCGATCATGAAGCCGCCCAGCGCCCAGGTGATGGCGAGCAACAGCCGGCGCGGTACGGCCGCGCCCCAGGGGCGGACCGTGGCCAGCGCGACGAGTACGCCGACCACCGCCGCTGCGGCCAGCACCCAGTGGCTCGCGACGAACAACGGATCCCGGGCGAGCAGCCGCTCCCGCAGCTCCGGCGGGAGCGGATCCCGGTCGGCCAGCGCGTTCGCCCCCAGCGCCTGGGCCAGCTTCATCGACCCGTACGCCGCCGCACCGGCCGCCGCCGCGTACCCGCCGATCCGCGCCCGGTCAGTCGCCATTTCGTCTCGTCGCCGTCGCGTAGGACCGGATCATCGCCACCTGGAGCCCGATCACCACGAGCCCGAGCACGCCGTGGTACCACCGCCAGCCGATACCGATGCCGACGAAGCCGTCCACGATCATGATTCCGGCGCCACCGGCCACGGCCAGGAACATGGCGGCCAGCACCAGCAGCGCCAGCGTTCTCGGCACCCGCCGCCCGAGCGCGGTGACGGTGGCGAGGGCGAGGCAGGCACCGGCCACGCCGGAGGCGACCGCGAGCCACTGTGCGGTGGCCGGAGCCATGAGTTCGCGGGCGTACTGTTCGGTCTCGGCGGCCGACACCGGCGGGCCACCTGGGAACCCAAGCCTGGCCTGGACGGCGAAGGCCGCCTTCCCGGCGGCGTAGGCGAGAAACAGCATGGCCATGGTGTACGCGGGCCAGCGGCGCGGGCGAGCAGAATCCTCCACGACTGCGACCGTAGGCACCGGAGACCGGCCACCGACTCCCTCCAGCGGGGCGGAGCCCTCCCCCACCGGAGGGACAACCAACGGCGAAGGCGGTTAAGGTGCGTTCTCCACCGGCCGGCAGGGGACGAGGATGGACAACCGCACGGACCCGATCGAGATCATCGCCCGGGTGTCGGAGCAGGACGGCAAGCAGCGCGCCTTCGAGGTCTGGTGCTACAAGGCCGGCAAGGAAGGCTGGTCGGTGACGGTGGAGTCGTCCTCGGTCGACGAGCCGGGCGACGAATGCGGTGTGGTGGACGTCGAAGGTCTGCGGTATCGCATCCGCCACGCGAAACGGGTCCGGCAGCAGGTGGCCATCGTGCCCGCCGGGCGCCACCTGATCGCTGCCGCCGTAGACCTGTCCCTCGGCAGGTCGGATGGTGTGACCTGGACGTGGGAGTTCGACCACGCGGCGTGGGCCGAACCAGTGATCGAGGACGAGTAGGGGCCGGCCCGCCGTTCGGAACCGGGCCGACCGGGCTCAGCTGGCCGACCAGGAGCTGTTAACCACTTGGAACAGGGCCATGTCCTGCCACTCGCCGGCGATGTTGAGGTATGCCGGGGCGACACCGATGGGCAGGAATCCGTTGCGCTTCAGCACGCGCTGCGACCCGACGTTGTGCAGAAGCGTCTCCGCCTGCACCCGGTGCAGCCTCAGCTCCTCGAAGGCCACCCGCACCATCTCCCGTACCGCCTGGGTCGCTATGCCACGACCGTTGTGGCTGGCGCTCACCCAGTAGCCCAGACTGCACGACTGGAACGGGCCCCGCACGATGCCGTTCAACGTGATGCGGCCTACGACGTTGCCAGAGTCCAGAATGACGTGCGGCAACTTCGATCCCTGCGCGTGCTGCGCGAGATCGGCCTGGAGGACCGCGCGTTGCCCGTCCACCGTGAAGTAGTCCTCGCCCCGGAGCGGCTCCCATGGTGCGAGGAAGTCGCGGTTGAGGCGGAGCAACTCCGCCAGGACCGACGCATCATCGAGCGCGACAAGCCGGGTGAGATTCACCCGCCCATGATCACACGGTGCCCCCTGAGCTGCGGGACCCGGCCCAGGGTCAGGCGTTGCGGCACCCGCACGCCGCCGACAGCGCGGCCAGCACACCGGCCGGGTCATGCACGACGCGGTATCCGTCCCGCATGACCCGGCGGGTGCCTGCGTCAACCGGGTCGGTGTCCGCCCAGCTCACCGGCACGACGCCCAGCTCGACCTCAAACCCGGACGGGCATCGCACCCGGACTTCCCTGAGCGGCCCCCATTCGGCCAACCGGACGACCTCCCCACCGAGCAGACCCGACCAGAGGGCCGGCTCCGCGTAGCCCGGGTTGTCCGTGAGGACCACGATGTCGACGTCGGAGTCCATCCGCGCGGCCCCGCGTGCCCAGGAGCCCACGACCACCACCCCGGGGACGTCCGCGCGCTCAGCCGCCCAGCTGGTCAGCAGATCGACCGCCGAGTGCATCTCGCGGGACCGCTCCTCCGTCACCATGCGGCGAAGTTTGACACGTACCTCCAAGCCGCTGTGCGGATCTAGGCTGCCGGTATGGACGGTCAGCCGGCGAAGACCGCGTTCGACTTCGAGCAGTACGAGCGTCGCGTCCGGCAGGGGCCCTGCTTCGTCTGCGCCTTCGTGAGCGGTGACCCCGACTACCGGCATCACGTCGTCTACGAGGACGATGACACCACCGCCTTCCTCGCCCGCAACCCGACGCTGCTCGGCTACTGTCTCGTCGCCCCGAAGCAGCACATCGAGAGCTGGGTGCAGGGGATGCCGCAGCGCGAGTTCCTGCGTTTCCAGGCCGTCGTGCACGCGGTCGCCAGGGCGCTGGCCGCGACCCTGCCGACCGAGCGGATGTACTCCATGAGCCTGGGCAGCCAGCAGGGCAACGCACACCTGCACTGGCACCTCGCGCCGCTACCGCCCGGCGTGCCCTATCACCAGCAGCAGTTTCACGCCGTCATGGCCGAGAACGGCGTGCTCGCGGTCGACGACGAATCCCAGTCGGCGCTGGCTAGGGACATTCGCAGCCGCGTTCGGCTCTGAGGACCGCGGCCCGGCTGGGCGGGCGGCCAGCAGCGGTCCGAAACTGCCGAGATCCGGCTCGGGTTCGTCCAGAAATATGCAGCAGTCGTGACCAGCGGCACCTGTATTGACCTCAAGCGAACTTGAAGTTCTACCGTCATCCCGTCCAATGATCTTGGGAGAAACGGGTGGACGTGACGATCAAGGAATACTCCCCGGACCTCGTGGCTGCTCAGCCGATCGGGGCCTGGAGTGGTGAGGCGTACCGTCGAGTGGTCGGAGCCCTCCGTGCGGCACTGGCGGTGGAGAACCTCACCCAGCCTCACTGGTGGACGCTCAACCACGTCGCCGGAGACCCTGGCAAATGGACCCGAGCAGCCCTGATCGAGCGATTGACGCCGTATGACGATCTCGGAATCGACTTCGACGGCGTCTTCGACGATCTGATCGCCCGAGGCTGGCTGACCGAGAACGCGGGAAGCATGACCCTGACCGAGGCCGGCGAGGCCGGCCGCGTCCGGGCCAAGGAGCGCAACCTGCGGGTGCACGAGCAGACGCATGACGGCATTGCCACAGCCGATTACGTAACCACGATCAACGTCCTGCGCCGCATGGTCGCGAATCTGGGCGGCAACGGCGACCTACCCGACTAGCAGGCCCGAACGGCCGTAGGCCGGTTGCGGTCACTCGTCGCACGGCGACCGGGCCGGCCTCGTTCCCGCCTACCGGCGCCCGCCAGCGTCCGTCTCCTCCCACAGCGCCTCGGTGTCAATCGGCTGGTCGCCGGCAGGGACGGGGGTTTGGGGCGGAGTCCGCAGCAGGGCCGGCAAACCACCGCCGTGACGACCGGGGCACCAGCAGCAATACGGCAATGGCCAGGGCCGCCACCATACTGGCTGCCCGCAGCCAGCCCACCGTGGCATGCTCGACGAAGCCGGATACCAGGTTGCCGGCCATCGCCAGGACAACGAGGCCCTGAGCGAAGGGATTACCCCGCCACAGGCCGTAGATCAGCGCCGCCGCAATAGCTGCGACGATCAGGCCGGCGATGACGTCGGCGGAGTCCACCCAAGGTCCGTGAGCAATGCCGCTGGCATAACCCACGATCAGGACCGCCAGCGCGGCCAACACGGGGCGCGGTGGATGGGGCTTCGTCTGGTGAACCACCGGCGCATCGTACGGTCGCAAACCTGCCGTGCTTTGTCCGTTCCCCGGCCGCTTTTCAAGATGCGCCAGCCCGCGCGGCCGTGACCGAACTCGTCGTTGCGACTCTTCGCGCCCAGGCCAAGGCTCACTACACCGCCCGAGCAGGTCAACTGGTCGGCCAGCCCGACGTCCGGTCACACCGGCTCCGGCAGGTCCACCAGCGCGAGCTTGGCCGGGTCGACCAGGGCCGTGATGTCGGTGATCCGGCCGTCGACGACGGTGAACGCGAGGATCGAGACCGGGGGTGCCGTCCTCGCGCCAGGAAACGACTCCGGGGAGGCCGTTGACGGACGCCGCTCGCCCCAGTGTGGCTGCGCTGGCGGCCAACTGCGCGCCGGCGGCGACCTTGGCGGCGCCGAGGGTGACGACCACGCCGGCGGGGGTGTCGACGGTCAGTCTCACCTCGGGGTCGAGCACCCGTAGCAACTCCTGGAATTCGCCGTGGCGAGCCGCCGCCAGGAAGGACTCGACCACCTCTCGCTGCTCCCGTTCGACGCGTGTCGGCCGCTCGGTCGCCTGCACCTTTCTGCGAGCGCGACTGGCGAGCATCTTGGCGGCACCGGTGGACTTGCCGAGGATCTTGCCGATCTCATCGAACGGCACCGCGAACAGGTCGTGCAGCACGAACGCCAGCCGTTCGTTCGGCCGGAGCGACTCGAGGACGACGAGGAGCGCGAGCCCGACTGAGTCGGCCAGCACCGCGTCGTCCTCGGGAGCAGGGCCGTCGTCGAGCGCCACCACGACCTCGGGCAGCCGGTCGTCGTAGGACGCCTCGGGGCGGGTCTGGCGCGAGCGGAGGATGTCGAGACTGATCCGGCCGACCACTGTCGTCAGCCAGCCGGCAAGGTTGTCGATGGTCGCCGTGTCCTGGCGGGAGAGCCGCAGCCATGCCTCCTGGACCGCGTCCTCGGCGTCGGCGTGTGATCCGAGCATGCGGTAGGCAACCGCGCGCAGCCGGTCGCGCTGGGACTCGAACGCCTCGGCCATCGAGTCCGCCGGGCTGGTGTCGGACATGTTGTTACCTTCCTCGGAACTGCTTCGTCACGGGTGATGACGGGCCCGAACGGGCGCAGGTAACCGGTGAAGGAGCAGGACCGATGGAACCATGTACGAAGAGCGCGATGAACCCCGACCTGATGACCGCGATCCGGCACCTCCACAAGGCCATTGCCGCCGGGGGCGTCGATCAGCGCCTGCTGTCGCTGGTCCACCTGCGTGCCAGCCAGATCAACGGCTGCGCACCGTGCGTTTTTGCCAGTATCGCGGGGCGAAGAAGGCCGGCGAGACGGACGAGCGGCTGCACAACGTGGTCGCGTGGCGCGAGACGCCCTTCTTCACCGACGAGGAGCGGGCGGCGCTCGCGCTGACCGAGGCCGCGACCCGCATCCAGGACGGCGCGGCGGGCGTGACCGACGAGATCCGGGACGCCGCCGCCGACCACTTCACCGAGGAGCAGCTCAACGCGATCATCCTGGAGATCGCGATGACCAACTTCTTCAACCGGATCAACCACACGACCCGGGAGCAGGCCGGCAAGACCTGGTGAGCCGCGCGGGGCGTCATCCACCTGGGCCGCGCCCGAGATCAACGGATGGCGCCCTGCCGACCAGCACGCCGAGAGCACGAGCCAGCCGACTCTGCAGCAGGCATGACCGATCGGTATCAGGACCGGCGTGACGCTGGGCGCGTGGTGGCCCGGCGGGGAGAAGCCGGCGGGGCGCAGTTCGGAGTGGTCGGCATCGAAGACGTGCCACCGCATGGGCCGGGGTCAGACGTTGAAGCGGAACTAACGGCCGCTGCCGCACTACCAGCGGCGATTCTGTCCGACACCTGCTCACACGGCGTCTCGGGCTGCCAAGGTTGCTCGCTGGTTGACGACGTTTCACGGTGTCTTGTGCCCCGTGTGTGCCCCAAACGGCCCAGTCGCCCCCTCGCCTGCAAGGCGCATCCGCCTGACGCTCTGACACGGAGGATGGTCCTGGCTGGTAGCAAAGCCATTCGGCCACGCCTCGGAGTTGTGCGACAGACCGCCGTTGGCTGATGTTGACCGCTGTATCGGGCACGCCAGGGGCAGATCATCGCGACGGCTGTCGTAGGAGTGGGTGGTCGCCGGATTCAACCCGCAACCTCCGTCGTCGCGCCGGTGCTCTGCCCATTGAGCGACGGCCACCCGCCGGTCACGCTACCTCTCGACCTTGACTCCCAGGCAACCGGAACGGGGCGATAGAGGCATTCTCCGATTCCCGCCCGTTCCTACTTGCTGCCCACCCAAGTCATGTCTGGCCACGGCCCGAAGTCGAACTCCTCAACGATACGAACTAGCTCGGGAGCGGTATTCGGGTTCGGACCGGACATACCGTCCTCGACTGGGCCCAGCAGTTGCAGAGAAACCTCTACCCCGTCGGACAGGGTCAGGAAAAGCTGCCCGTTGTCGGGCACCTGCCATCCGGGGAACCCGCGCACCTGGATCGGCTGAGCCACGTCCCGATTGATGTGATCTCTGTGTACGTCGGGGCCTATCAACACGTCAAGTTGGCGACGGTCGTTAGCGCCCTTGGTCGAGAGGCTTTGCACCCAGCTCGCACCATCGTGGCCCAGGACAAACATCCATGGCACGGCGGCGAGGTCGGCTGGCAGCCAGCCGAAGCGGGGGCCTACCGATGTGTGCCGTTGATCCGGCTGGACCGACCGTGCGACGCGTAGGGCAATGGCCCGCTGCTCGTCGAGGTCATCGTTGGTCATTACAGACACGATCAGCTGCGGCTGACCGGGTGGTTTCCAGATGACATAAGGACTGCTCCGCTCGCCATCGGTCTCAATGAGCTGGCCGGCGACGCCGTTCACATCAACGTTCTCCGTCCGCCGCCCCGTCGGCCGGTTGGGCTCAAGGACGTCATGCCAACCGATCGTGAGTCCGACGGTCGGGGTGAGACCGTCGGACGCCGAGGCACCGGGCCGCCATTCCAGCGACACGACGGCCGCCTGGTCGTCCGCCACGAGCACACTGCGGTTGGCCTGCCCGTACTGGCGGGGCAGCCACGTCGGCCGGTGACGCAGCGGGACATCGAGCCAGCCGCCTCCCGGACCGCCGCCCATCGCGGGAAAGTGGGCGTCGGGTTGCTGCAACAGTCGCCACACTTCCGCTCCGGTGGCCCCGACACTCGCTGCGGCCACCCCGATACCGGCGACCCGCAGCACAATGCGGCGTTGCCTGTGTTGCCGCGCTCGCGCGGCCAGGGTCGTCCGGATACGCTCCGGCGACGGCGCTTCGTCGGCGATGGCCGCAAACGCGTCCCGGATCGCTTCCTTGTCAATCATCGTGCCTCCCGAGACGGCTCAAGCGTGGCGACGTGTCGCAGCCGGGCGAGTGCCCGCGACGCCTGGCTGCGGACCGTGGCGAGGCTGCAGCCCATCAGCGCCGCAATGTCGCCGTCGGCCATATCTTCGAAATAGCGCAGTGCGATCACAATGCGTTGCCGGGGCGGCAGAGCACGGATCAGTTGGACGAGGGCTTCGCGCTGCACGACCTGCTCGGCGCGGTCCTCAACCTCAACCGGAAGTTGAACGCGTTCCCGCCGCAGCCTTGCGGTCACCCGCCGGCGGGTCGACACCAGCTCATTAATGATCATCTTGCGTAGGTAGGACTCAGGCACGTCGAGCGTGCGGATCCGCGTCCACCTGGGCTGCGCCTTGACGAGTACGTCCTGCACGACATCTTCGGCCACATGTGGGTCGCCGGACAGCACGGTCGCGTGCCGCACCAGCGCCGGCAACCGCGCGGCGACGAATTCCTCAAATGTCAACCGACCTCCCTGCTCACCTCCTACACGAAGCTGTCGCCAATTCTGTTGCTTCTGCCAGAACACTGACCACCTTGCCGCCATCCTCACTGTCTGCCGTCGACCCGCCCTTCTGGGAGCGGGCCGCCGCCCGGCCCGCCACGTCATCCATGAAGGAGCGGGGCCGGTCAAGGGTGGGGTTTTGACCTGGTGACGTTGTTTTGCCCGTCTTCCGGGATGGTTTTCGGGCAGGCGTGTGTGCGGTGTCGGGGTCAGGGCTGGGCCGGAGGCCCACCCGTAGGGCTTGGCCTTGACGCCGGCGCCGTGGACGCCATCGTGGTGATGCCGGAAGTCGGTGTTGTGGGGTGTGGTCGCGTCGCCAGGGTCCGAGCGATGTCGGGAGGGCAGGCCGAGGTTCGGCTGCCGGTCATCCATTCGCCCCGCGCTGGTTCGGGGGCATGGTGGTGTGCGACCGTGACCGGACGGGGTCAATCAAGCGGGCGGCCTCGCCGTCGGCGACGGGGGCCAGACGTGGCACGGCCACGCGTCCGGTCACGTCCGAACCTGCTCACGCCGCCGCCCGGGCCTGGCTCAGGGCACGGATGTGCCCGTCGCGTAGGCCGTAGTAGACGAGGGTGAGCAGTTTGCGGGCCACCGCGACGGTGGCGATGTTGCGTCCGCGTCGCTCGGCGATGCGGGCGCGGGTGCCGGTCAGCCAGCCGGCGCTGTGCGGGACGCCGTGGGCGGCCTCGACCGCGGCCCACCGCACCAGCGTGGAGCCTTGTTTGGTGATCCGCCCTCGGTGCACGACGAGGTCGGACTCGCGGTGCCGGGGCGTCAGGCCGGCCCAAGAGGCCAACTGCGCCGGCCCGGGGAACCGGTCGACCTCGCCGATCTCGGCGACGAACACCGCCGCCAGGACCGGCCCGACACCGGGGATGGCCTGGACCGCCGTGTAACCGCGATGCCCGCAGAGTCGGGCCCGGATCGGCCCGGCAACCGCGTCGATCTCGAAATCAACCGCGTCGATCAGCCGGCACAGCGACGACACCCGACCCCGATACGCCCCATCCAAAGGCGCCCGGGCAAGCAGTTCCCGCCCGCCAACGCCGAACAGATCCGACACCGCGATGTGCACGCCCTGCTTGGCCAACACCGCATGCACCGACGCCTTCAACCCGCTGCGCCAGGCCACCAGCTTGGCCCGATACCGCACCAGCTCCCGCAACTCCCGCACCGCCGGCGGGGCGACATACGCCTCCGGCAGCCTGCCCATGCGCAGCAGATCCGCCAGATCGGCGGCGTCCCGGGCGTCGTTCTTCACCCGCCGGTAAGCGAACCCCTTCACACCCAACGGATGCGCCAGATGCACCCGGGCACCGGCCGCGGCCAGCACATCCACCGCCCAATACCAGCCATAGGTGGCCTCCAGGACCACCTCCGGATCCCGGCCGGCCTTGGCGATCTCCAACCCGAGCGCGACCGGGTCATTGTCGATCCGCACCGTCTCGAGCTTCTCGCCCGCCTCGCTCATCCGCACGATCACCGACCGACGGCGATGCAGATCAATACCCACGATCTGCCGGCCGTCGTACTCTGCCTGCATGAGGGGCCTCCTTCGTCGTGAGACGTGAGCACCCCGAGCATCCCGCCCGGGACCCACGAGGAGCGAGGCCCCGCTCCTTCATGCCATCAAGCCGACCCTGACGGCTCGTACGGACGCTGGCGGGTCGGGCGGTGGTCTGGTCGGCTCGCCCGGGTCGATGGCAGGCGGGATGGCCTACCGCAACCACCCACGGACCGCGACGCGCCGATGGAGCCCCGGCCATCCTGGAGCCGGAGCGCCCCCGCCGGAGGCAGCCCAATGCTGAAGTCAAGCGGCGAGTGGGTGTTGCGGTTGGTAGGGCTGTCGGTTGCGCAGGATGGCGTGCAGGACGTTGATGCGGCGTCGGGCCAGGGCGATGAGGGCTTGCTGGTGGCGCTTGCCCTCGGCGCGTTTGCGGTCGTAGAAGGCGCGGCTGGTGGGGTCGTGTTGCAGGGCGCTGAATGCCGACTGGTAGAAGATCCGTTTGAGGGTCTTGTCGCCGCTGGTGGCGCGGCGTAGGTAGCGCATCTTGCCGGACTGTTGCAGCACCGGGGCCAGGCCGGCGGCGCTGGCGAGGTGGTCCCCGGTGGCGAAGCGGGCGATGCCGCCGGCGACGGCGAGGAACTCGGCGGTGAGGGTGGCTCCCATTCCGGGCAGGGTGCGGATGAGGGCCGCGTCAGGGTGGGTGTCGAGAGCCCCGGCGATGTGTTTGTCCAGGTCGGCGAGTTTGGAGCGGCAGGCCAGAGCTTCACCGGCGAGGTCGCGGACCAGGTCCGCGGCGACGGCCTCACCTGGCACGGTGATGCGCTGACTCTGCGCGGAGGCCAGGGCCTGCTCGACGAGGAACGTGATGCTGGCGGCGTGCAACCCTCCGACGCGGCGTAGGTACTCGGTGACCCGACGGCGTCCCGCGCGTCGGATCTCCGTCGGCGTGACGTAGCGGGCCAGCAACGCCAGATCGGCCTTGTTGGTGGCGTCAACGACACGTTCCAGGCCGGGGTGGATGCTGGCGAGTAGGTCCCGAAGCCGGGCGATGCGTCGGGTTTGGTCGACCGCCGGGCTCGCGGCGCCGGCTGACCAGCAACCGCAGCTCTGCGTCGGCGTCGCTGGCCTGCTCGACCAGGCGCAGCTCGTCCGCGCGTAGCCGGATCTGATCGGCGATGACCTTGGCATCCCGCGGGTCAGACTTTTGCTCGCCACCACGGGTGGCCCGCCGAGCCCGGTTGACCGCCAGCCCGGGCACGTGCACCAGCCGTAGCCCCTCGTCACCCAGCATCACCTGCAGCAACCCGGCGATCCCACCAAGCACGTCGATTGCGACCGTGGCCGAGCCGTGCTCGGCCTCGACGGCACGAATGTCCTCGATGAGGGCCTGAATCGCTGGCGGGTCGTTGTCCACCTTGCGGCTGGCCAGCACCTTGCCGGTCTCAACGTGCACCAGCGCAGCCCAGTGAAACCCCTTCGCCACGTCGATGCCCACCGCGACAGCCATGCGACTCCCCTCTCCCGTCGGCTGTTCACGCGCGCTCTTCCCGCCGTCAACGCCCTACACAGCGATCAATCGCACAGCCCAATCAGCAGTCAGGAAGAGCAGACGAGGCAGGCGGCGAAGCCTCCGTGGCCATGACCGGCAGCAACACTAAAAGCCATACCCGCCCCGTCCGCGTCAGCCCGAACGACTATCACCGCCCGGCCTGCAATAGAAGGTAGGGCGCACTAACCGCAACCCCGCGACCGCCGCCAGCTCGCCGACGCGGCCGGCGTGCCCTTCCCTGCGCCGCCCTGCTCGGGCGCGGCGCGGCCGGCTGCCGGCCCGCGAACCTCAACCACTTTCGGCGCTGCCGTATGCGGCGGCTCTAAAACTGACGGACATCGTTGACACGTTGGTATCAGGACCTGCGTGACACTTCGCGAAGCCAGGGACCGGCGGAGCGCCCGTAGGGGGTGCCCCTCCGCCGGATGGCCGGCCCACTCGCCCGACGACAGAGGGCCGCATCGCGTAGACGTGGATCGGTATGGTGCCTGGCATGGTTCGCACCCGCCACCTCATCGCAGCCGCCGCCCTGCTCCTGGCTCTGCCTGGCTGCGCCAGCGAACCGCAGCCGAAAAGGTCCAACAATGTCGCCCAGCCGCAGTACGCGTCCCCGCTCGGCAGCGCCGCACCGGCCACCAGTGGCCCGCCCGTCGACGGCGGCACCTACGACAGCCCGCTCCTCCTGGTCGACGCGCTCCGCAAGGGCGGCATCGACTGCACCGGCTACTCGGCAATCGCCCAACCGCGAGGCGCAGTCGCCCGCGGCAACTGCCACGTCAATGGCGACGAGTACACCGTCGGCATCTACGCCTCAGCGTCGGATGCCAGGGCCCAGCCCGATATGGAGGCGGAACTGCTGAAGGGTGTGGCACCGGTGGACCTGGTGCTCGGCCGGAACTGGACGGTGGGCTGCCCGGATCAGCAGGCGTGCCAGGCTGTGGCGTCGGTGCTAGGTGGTGAAGTGTTTCACGAGGACGCCTGACTCCGCAGAGCTGCTCGATGCGGCCTCAAGGGGTTACGGGCTGGGCTTCGCCTCCGACGCCCAGCCGGATACCCTCCTGCGGACCCGCTCGGCGCGGCTGCAGCCCGCTCAGGATCGACCGACAGCTCCTCCACCGGATACTGAGCCGCTACCCAAACAAGATCGTCTAGCCGGACGTGTCACCCAGATCCCGAGACTCGGACGCCGGCGGTCGATGAGGCATGGGGTCGTGCCCCCGGTGTGCCCCAGAGCCAGAGCACACCGTCCTGACCTGCGGGAACAGGCCGGATTCAGACGTTGAAGCGGAACTCCACGACGTCGCCGTCCTGCATGACGTACTCCTTGCCCTCGATCCGGACCTTGCCGGCGGCCTTCGCCGCCGCCATCGATCCGGCCGCGACCAGGTCGTCGTAGGAGACCACCTCGGCCTTGATGAAGCCGCGCTGGAAGTCGCTGTGGATGACCCCGGCGGCCTCCGGCGCGGTCGCGCCGACCGGGACGGTCCAGGCCCGCGCCTCCTTGGGGCCGGCCGTCAGGTACGTCTGGAGCCCGAGCGTCCGGAAGCCGACCCGGACGAGCTGGTCCAGGCCCGGCTCGGATTGCCCGATTGACTCCAGCAGCTCGCGGGCCTCCTCCTCGGGCAGGTCCACCAGCTCGGACTCGATCTTGGCGTCCATGAAGACCGCCTCGGCCGGGGCGACCAGGGCGCGCAGCTCGTCGAGGAACTCGGCGTTGCCCAGCTCGGCCTCGTCGACGTTGAAGACGTAGAGGAACGGCTTGGTGGTGAGCAGGTGCAGCTCGCGCAGGTGCTCCAGCTCGACGTTGGCGGCGGCCGCGCCCGCGTACAGGGTGATGCCGCTGTCCAGGACGTCGACCGCCTTCTTGGCGGCCTCGACGGCGGCGGCCCGGTCCTTGCGGAGCTTGGCCTCCTTCTCCAGCCGGGGCAGCGCCTTCTCGAGGGTCTGCAGGTCGGCCAGGATCAGCTCGGTGTTGATCGTCTCGATGTCGTCGGCCGGCGAGACCTTGCCGTCGACGTGCACCACGTTCGGGTCGGAGAAGGCGCGCACCACCTGGCAGATCGCCGTGGCGTCGCGGATGTTGGCCAGGAACGCGTTGCCCCGACCCTGGCCCTTGGAGGCACCCCGCACCAGGCCGGCGATGTCGACGAACGAGACCGGCGCCGGCAGCACCTTCTGCGAAGAGAAGATCTCGGCGAGCCTGGTCAGCCGCTCGTCGGGCAGCCCGACCACGCCGACGTTCGGCTCGATGGTGGCGAAGGGGTAGTTCGCCGCGAGCACGTCGTTCTTGGTCAGCGCGTTGAACAGGGTGCTCTTGCCGACGTTGGGCAGGCCGACGATGCCGATGGTGAGACTCACGACGAGCCAGCTTACGCGGTTCGGCGCCGGTGCCGGACAGGCAGGCCCGCCGCCGACGCGAAAAGGGACGGCGGTCACCGCGGGCGCGTTGCTAGCCTCCGCCGGTGACCTCGCGACTGCCCGAGCTGTACGTCGCCGTCGATGTGGAGGCGGACGGGCCGATCCCCGGGCCGTACAGCATGATCTCGCTGGGCATGGCCGTGGCCGGACGCCCGGACCTCGCCTTCTACACCGAGCTGCGGCCGATCTCGGACGACTTCGTCCCGGCCGCCCTGGCCGTCTCCGGGCTGGACCGGAACCGGCTGCTGCGCGAGGCGCCGAGCGCCGAGGAGGCGATGCGGTCCGCCGCGGCGTGGGTGAACGGGCTGCGCCGGATCGGCCGGCCGGTGTTCCTGGCCGCCCCGGCGGTCTGGGACGGCATGTTCGTGCACTGGTACTTCGTCCGGTTCGTCGGGCACAGCCCGTTCGGCGCCACCGGCTCCGGCGTCGACCTGCGCAGCTACTGGATGGGGCTGACCGGCGTCGAGTGGCGGAACACCCGCAAGGGCATGATCAAGGAGCGGCTCGGCCTGACGGACCTGCCGCACACCCATCACGCCGGGGAGGACGCGGCCGAGCTGGCGCAGGTCTTCGACGCCGTACGCCGCCGGGCTCAGGAGGGCTGAGCGGTCAGCAGCCGGGGCTCGATCCGGGTCTCCCGGACACTGCCGTCCACTTCCCGGGTCACCTTGTAGGCGGCGACGCCCTCCCGGTCCGCCACCGCCTCGGCCAGCCGGGTGCCCCGGTAGACCAGCCCGACCCCGTCGTCGGTGCAGTAGCTGGTGGGCAGCGTGCCGTCGCCGACCAACTTGTGGATCAACGGCCGGCGCTGCTCCTCGCCGTCGTAGTGCACCCCGTTGCCGTACGGGAGCCAGCCCAGGCCGTCGGTGAAGGGCCGCAGGGTCGGGCCGTAGCTGTCGGTGGCCCCGCCGAGGTGCCAGCAGATCGACCCGGCGGAGACGCCGCCCAGCACCACCCCGGCCTGCCAGCACTCGTGCAGGATGTCCTGCAGGCCGTGCACCCGCCACACCGCGCAGAGGTTGGCGACGCTGCCGCCGCCGACCCAGATGAGGTCCTGGGCGAGCAGGTGGGTCCGGATGTCCTCGACGTTGGGCATCGGGAACAGCGCCAGGTGGGAGGGGCGGAACCGGGTGCCGGCAAAGGCCCCGTGGAACACGGTGAACGAGGTGGGCTGGTCACCGACCGCCTGGTTCAGGTAGCAGATCCGCGGCGCGGGGCCGGCCTCCGCCAGCTCGGCCATCAGCTCGAAGATCGGCCCGGGCTGCGCGTCCCACGGCCCGCGGTGGCGGCTGCTGAAGCCCGTACTGGTGGCGACGATGGTCGGTTCGGCGGCCGGCATGCGGTCCTCCCGGTCGGATGGTCTGCGATCTCCGCTCATCCTGCGCCACGGGCCGGGCCGCCCGCAGCCCGGCCCGTCAGCGGCCCGTCTCGGCGGCGGCCAGCAGCGCGCGGAGCAGGTCGCCGAGGCGTTCCTGGTCGGCGGGCGGCAGGGCGTCCAGGAGGCGGCGCTGCACCTCCAGGCCGGCGTCGGCGGACTCCTCGACGACGCGACGGCCGGTGTCGGTCAGGCTGACCCGCAGGCCCCGCCGGTCCTCCGGGTCGGGTGACCGGCGGACCAGCCCGGCCCGCTCCAGCCGGTCCAGCCGCCCGGTCATCCCGCCGGAGGTCAGCATCAGCGAGGCGGCGAGCGCCTTCGGCGCCAGGGTGTACGGCTCGCCGGCACGGCGCAGCGCCGCCAGCACGTCGAACTCGCCCCGGCTGATCCCCCAGCCCGCGTAGACCTTCTCCTGGCTGTCGCCGACCAGGCGGGCCAGCCGGTAGATGCGACCGAAGACCGCCATCGGCTCTGGCCGCATGCCGGCCCGCTCCCGGCGCCACTGCTCGACGATCACGTCCACGTCGTCCGCTGCCACCCACGGATTGTGCCGCACCTCGCACTTCCCTCCTTGACTCGGCACTGATTAGCTTAGCGCTAAGCTACTTAGCAGCGAGAGAAGAGGGCTGTCATGCATCGGCGCTGGACCGACGTCGCGCTCACCGCCGTCGCCCCGACCACCTGGGGCACCACCTACCTGGTCACCGCCGAACTGCTGCCGGCCGACCGGCCGCTCTGGTCCGGCGCGTACCGGGCCCTGCCGGCCGGGCTGCTACTGCTCGCCCTCACCCGCCGCCGACCAAACGGCACCTGGTGGTGGCGGGCCGCCCTGCTCGGCGCGCTCAACATCGGCGCCTTCTTCCCGCTGCTCTTCGTCGCCGCGTACCGGCTGCCCGGCGGCACCGCCGCCGTCCTCGGCGCCACCCAACCGCTGCTGGTCGTCGCGCTCACCGTGGCCGCGCTCGGCGCGCGGCCCGGCCGGCCGGCGCTGCTCGCTGCGCTGGCCGCACCGCTGGGCGTCGCGCTGGTCGTGCTGCGGCCCGGCGCCGGCCTGGACCCGCTCGGCGTGGCCGCCGGGCTCGCCGGCACCGCCGCGATGGCCACCGGGCTGGTGCTCACCCGCCGCTGGGGGCGGCCGGCCGGCGTCAGCACCCTCGCCGCGACGAGCTGGCAGCTGGTCGCCGGCGGCCTGCTGATCCTGCCGGTCGCCGCCGCCGTCGAGGGCGCACCGCCCGTGCTGGACCGGCCCGCCCTGCTCGGGTACGCCTGGCTCGGGCTGATCGGCACCGCCCTGGCGTACGCCCTGTGGTTCCGGGGTGCGGCGCGACTGCCGGTCACCCGGGTGTCGGTGCTGGGCGCGCTCAGCCCGCTGACCGCCGCCACCCTCGGCTGGCTGGTGCTCGGGCAGGCGCTCAGCCTGATCCAGCTCGCCGGCTTCGCGGTGGCGGTCGCCGCGATGGTGCTCGGTCAGCTGCCGGGCCGACCCCGCCCGGTCGAACCGTCGGACCAGCTCACGCCCGGGACCGGTCCGGCGATCAGCCGGCGAGCAGGCGCGGCCACCCCGGCGCCTCGTCGCCCCGATCCGGCAGCGCCCCGGGCGGCAGCTCGGCCGCGGCGGCGAGCGGCAGCGTGAACCGGTGCGCGGCGGCCGGGCCGGCCGCGTACGACTGGTCGAGCAGCCAGCAAACCTCGTCGACCGTCCAGCCCAGCCCGCTCCGGCCGGCGATCTCCCGGACCAGCCGCAGGCCGACCCGGGTGTCGTCGTCGTAGAAGCGCATGCACCAGTGGTGCGCCCACATCCCGAGCGCCCGCAGCCCCGCCGCGTCCAGCGAGCCGGCGAGCCGGCCACACGCGGTCTCGGCGAAGGCGCGCCCCGGGTCGTCGGCCCGGTCCCGTTCGATCGCGCCGTACGCGGCCGGCGCCACCACCCGCATCCGGTCGTAGAAGCCCTGCACCACCGCGCGGTCCAGCCGTATCCGCCCCGACCGCATCAGCGGGCACCTCGCCCGGCCACGCTCGCCATTCCCCGCACCTTTTCTTGAGTTGGTTGGCGGGACCGTACCGACCACTACCGACACTTTCGCCGCCGGAAACCGTTGCCACGTCAGGGATAGCTGGCCTGAGCTGGGACGTCTGTATCGGTGACCGACACGCACGGGCGGTCCCACCCCCCGTCGCCCAGCCCGCGCCCCCGCCCCCTCCACTGCACGCCCCGGCGCCCACCCTCCCCGCCCGCCGCACTCAGGTGCCCGGACCCCCTCGTTCGGCTCGGTCGATCATGAAGTTGACGGCGAAGTGGATCTCCCGGACTGCCGCCAACCTCATGATCAACGGGGCGGGCCTGGACAGAGGGGTCTCCGGGGTCCGGCTGTGGTCAGAAGGGGGTGTACGGCCAGGTCCGAATCCCGCCAGCCGGAGGCTGGACCTGCGAGGCAGGATCGATGGCGTGGAGTTGGACTTCGAACGGTGCTACCGGGCCGTGGACAGCCGTGACCAGCGCTTCGACGGCTGGTTCTACACCGGCGTGACGTCGACCGGGATCTACTGCCGGCCGTCCTGCCCAGCGATGACGCCGAAGCGGCAGAACGTCCGGTTCTTCCCGTCGGCCGCCGCCGCGCAGGGCGCCGGCCTGCGGGCCTGCCGCCGCTGCCGACCCGACGCCGCCCCGGGATCCCCGCAGTGGGACGTCCGGGCGGACGTGGTCGGGCGAGCCATGCGGCTGATCGCGGACGGGGTGGTCGACCGGGACGGCGTACCGGGGCTGGCGGCCCGACTCGGCTACACCGAGCGGCACCTGCACCGGATGCTCCGCGCCGAACTGGGCGCCGGGCCGCTCGCGCTGGCCCGGGCCCAGCGCGCCCAGACCGCCCGGATCCTCATCGAGACCACCGGGCTCGGCCTGGCCGAGGTCGCGTTCGCCGCCGGCTTCGGCAGCGTCCGGCAGTTCAACGACACGGTCCGGGAGGTGTACGGGGCGACGCCGTCCGAGCTGCGGGTCGGCCGGGCGAGACGGCCGGCGGCGAGCGGGGCGGGCACCATCACGCTGCGGCTGGCGTACCGTCCGCCGTTGCACGCGACGGCGCTGCTGGACTTCCTCGCCCGGCGGGCGCTGCCCGGGGTGGAGGAGGTACGCGACGGGACGTACCACCGCGCGCTGCGGCTGCCGCACGGAGCCGCCACCGTCGCGCTGACCCCGGCCGACGGACACGTGGCCGCCACGCTGCGCCTGGCCGACATGCGTGACCTGGCCCCCGCGGTGGCCCGCTGCCGGCGGCTGCTCGACCTGGACGCCGATCCGGTCGCGGCCGACGGCGCCCTGGCCGAGGATCCGGCCCTCGCCCCGGCGGTGGCCGCCGAACCGGGCGTCCGCCTCCCGCACGCCGTGGACGGCTTCGAGATGGCCCTCCGCGCCATCGCCACCCAGCAGATCTCTCTCCGCTCCGCCCGCACCACCCTCACCCACCTCCTGGCGGCGACCACCGCCGACCACCTCGTTGATCATGAAGTTGTTGTCGGCTCGCCCGGCGTGTCGCGACAACAACTTCATGATCAACCCGGGCGGGGGTGGAGGCTGCGGGGGTTTCCCTCGGCGGAGGAGGTGTTGGGGGTTCCGGATGAGGGGTTTCGGATGCCGGGGGCGCGGCGGGAGACGATCCGGGCGGTCGCCCGGGCCGTCGCGGACGGCTCCCTCGACCTGGAGCCGGGCGGGGACCGGGAGGAGGCGGTACGACGACTGACCGCGCTGCCCGGGATCGGCCCCTGGACGGCCGGCTACGTGGCCATGCGCGCCCTCGGCGACCCCGACGTCCTCCTCCCCACCGACCTGGGCGTACGCCGGGGCGCCGCCGCGCTCGGCCTGCCCGATGATCCGAAGACCCTCGACGCGTACGCGGACCGCTGGCGCCCCTGGCGGTCGTACGCCGTGATCCGACTCTGGAGAGCAGCATGACCACACTGGACAGCACCGTCATCGACACGCCCGCCGGCCCGCTGAGTGTCCTCACCGGACCCGACGGGGCGGTACGCGCGGCCGGCTTCACCGCCGAGCCGGCCGGCCTGGTGCCGCTGATGCACCCGAGCCTGCGCGGCGACCTGCGGGACCGGACGGAACTCGGCCCGGTGACCGCCGCCGTCCGCGCCTACCTCGACGGTGACCTGACCGCGATCGACCCGGTCCCCGTGGAGCAGCACACCGGCGGCGTCTTCATGGCGCACGCCTGGCAGGTGCTGCGCGACGTGAAGCCGGGTGAGCCGGTGACGTACACCGGCTTCGCCGAGTTGGCCGGCCGGCCGGCGGCGGTCCGCGCCGCCGCGGCGGCCTGCGCCCGCAACGCGGCCGCCCTCTTCGTCCCCTGCCACCGGGTGCTGCGCACCGACGGCACGCTCGGCGGCTACCGCTGGGGGCTGGACGTGAAGAAGTGGCTTCTCGGGCATGAGGGACGGGTGACGGTTAGCTGACAGCGACACCGTCGCACCCTGCCGCTACCGTCGGGTAGTGCCTGCGCACAGCGACGGCAACCCCTCCACGCCTGACCATCCGCTGCGCAACCTCTGGCGGCTGCGCCCCTACCTGCGGCCCTACGCGGCCGAGTTCGCCTGGCTGCTGCTCGCCGCCCTGGCCGCCACGGCGGCGAGCCTGGCCATACCGCTCGTGGTGCAGCGCGTGGTGGACGGGCCGGTGGCCCGGCACGACGTGGCCGGGCTGTTCCGGCTCGGCGCCCTGGCGCTGCTGCTCGGCGTGGCCGAGGCGGCATTGATCTTCATCCGGCGATGGACCCAGTCGTCGTCCTCGGTCGGCATCGAGGCGGCCATCCGCGCCGACGTCTACGCCCACCTGCAACGGCTCCCGGCCGGCTGCCACGACCGCTGGCAGTCCGGCCAGCTGCTCTCGCGGATCACCAGCGACCTGTCGGTGATCCGCCGGTTCCTCTCCTTCGGCCTGCTCTTCCTGGTCCTCAACCTGGTCACCTACGCCGCCGTGGTGGTGCTGCTGGTCCGGCTGCACCCGTGGCTCGGGCTGCTGGTGGCGGCCAGCGCCGTGCCGCTGTTCCTGATCAGCCGCCGGTTCGCCCGGCACTACCACGCGGCCTCCCGGCAGATGCAGGATCAGCAGGGCGACGTGGCCACGCTGGTCGAGGAGACCGCGCAGGGCCTGCGCACCATGCGGGCGTACGGGCGGGGGCCGGAGCTGGCCGCCCGGTTCGCCGGCGGCGCGCGGCGGCTGCACGACACCGGCATCGGCAAGGCCCGGCTGCTGGCGCGGACCGCCACGCTGTTCGACCTGGTGCCCAACCTGACCCTCGGGGTGGTGCTGGTGGCCGGGGCGGCGGCCGCCGCCCGGGGCGTGCTGACCATCGGCGAGCTGGTCGCCTTCGTCAGCCTCCAGCTCATGCTGGTCTGGCCGGTGCAGTCGCTCGGCTGGATCATCGCGAACGGGCAGGAGGCGGCGACCGCCGCCGACCGGGTCCACGAGGTGCTGGACACCCCACCGACCATCGTGGACGCCCCGCACGCCCGGGCGCTGGACCGCCCCGACGTCCGTGGCCGGCTGCGCTTCGAGCGGGTGACGTTCCGCTATCCCGGCACGGCCGCGCCGGTGCTGCACGAGGTCGACCTGACCGTCGAACCGGGCGAGACGCTCGCCCTGGTCGGGGCCACCGGGTGCGGCAAGAGCACGCTGCTCTCGCTGGTCCCCCGGCTGCACGACGTGACCGGCGGCCGGCTCACCCTCGACGGCCACGACCTGCGCGACCTGCGGCTCGGCTCGCTGCGCCGGCTGGTCGGGATGGCGTTCGAGGAGCCGACCCTGTTCTCCATGTCGGTCTGGGAGAACCTCACGCTGGGCCGGCCGGACGCCGGCGAGGACGAGGTCCGGGCCGCGCTCGCGCTGGCCCAGGCGGAGTTCGCGTACGAGCTGCCGTGGGGACTGGCCACCCGGGTCGGCGAGCAGGGGCTGTCCCTCTCCGGCGGGCAGCGGCAACGGCTGGCGCTGGCCCGGGCGGTGCTCGGGCGCCCCGCGCTGCTGGTCCTCGACGATCCGCTCTCCGCCCTCGACGTGCACACCGAGGCGCTGGTCGAGTCGGCGCTGCGCCGGGTGCTGCGGGACACCACCGCGCTGCTGGTGGTGCACCGTCCCTCCACGGTGGCGCTCGCCGACCGGGTGGCCCTGCTCGCCGACGGTCGGATCGTCGCCGTCGGCACCCACTCCGAACTGCTGGCCGGGGTGCCGGCGTACCGGGCGGTGCTCTCCGCCGAGCCGGAGCGACGGCCGGACGACGCCGGCCTGGTGCGCTCATGAGCGGGGCGGACGGTCCGCTCCGGATACCCCGGCCGCGCCGCGGCGAGAGCGCCGGCCCGGGCCGGACGAGCCCCCGCCCGAGCCGGGGGCGCGACGACGGCCTCGACCTGACCCGGTGGCGCGGGCGGGCCACCGACCCGGACGCCGACCGCAGCCGGGCGGAGGCCGCCACCCCGGAGGCGGTGGCCCGGCTCCGCGCCCGCAGCCGGGCGCTGCTGCGCGGGCTGCTGCGCCCGCACCGGGGCCGGCTCGGCGGTGCCGTGGCGTTGCTGCTGCTCCAGAACGCCGCCGCGATGGCCGGCCCGTACCTGGTCATGCTGGGCATCGATCGGGGCATCGGGCCGCTGCGGGCCGGCGACCCCGCCCCCCTCGTCGCCGTAGCGGCCGCCTTCGCCGTCGCCACCGGCACCGAGTACGCGGCCCGGCGCGGCTTCCTCGCCCTCGCCGCCCGGATCGGCCAGGCCGTCCTGCTCGACCTCCGCCAGCGGGTGTACGGCCACTTCCTCCGCCTCGACGTCGGCTTCCACGAGCGCTACACCTCGGGCCGGATGGTGTCCCGGCTGACCAGCGACCTGGACTCGATCGCCGAACTGGTCGACGGCGGGATCGACAAGCTGGTGATGGCCGCGCTGTCGGTGCTGTCGGTGGCGGGCATCCTGCTCTGGCTGGACCTGCCGCTGGCCGCGGCCACCCTGCTCGCCTTCCCGTTCCTGTTCTGGCTGTCCCGCTGGTTCGCCCGCGCCTCCGCCGGGGCCTACCGGCGGACCCGGGAGGCGGTGGCGCTGGTCATCGTGCATTTCGTCGAGTCGCTGCGCGGCATCCGGGCGGTGCAGGCATACCGGCGGGAGCCGCGCAACCAGCGCATCTTCGCCGCGGTGAACGACGACTACCGGCAGGCCAGCCTGGACGCGTTCCGGCTGATCGCGGTCTACTCGCCGGCCATCCGGATGATCGGCAACCTGACCGTGGCGGTGGTGCTCGGCTACGGCGGCTGGCGGGTGCTGGGTGGCCGGACCGAGGTCGGCGTGCTCGCCGCGTTCCTGCTCTACCTGCGCCGGTTCTTCGAACCGATGGAGGAGCTCAGCCAGTTCTACAACGCGTTGCAGTCGGCCACCGCCGCGCTGGAGAAGCTGGCCGGGGTGCTCGACGAGCGGCCGGCCGTGGCCGAGCCGGAGCGGCCGGTGCCGCTGCCCGCCGGCCCCGGCCGGGGCGCCGTGGTCTTCCGGTCGGTCTCCTTCGGCTACCGGCCGCAGGCGCCGATCCTCACCGGGCTGGAGCTGGCCGTGCCGGCCGGGCAGACCGTCGCGCTGATCGGGCCGACCGGCGCGGGCAAGTCCACCATCGCCAAGCTGGTCGCCCGGTTCCACGACCCGGACGCCGGCACGGTCCGCCTCGACGGGGTCGACCTGCGGGACCTGGCCGACGCCGAGCTGCGCAGGGCGGTCGTGCTGGTGACCCAGGAGAACCACCTGTTCACCGGCTCGGTGGCGGAGAACATCCGGTTCGGCCGCCCGGACGCCGACGACGCGGCCGTGGAGGCCGCCGCCCGGGCCATCGGCGCGCACGACTTCATCGCTGCGCTCCCCGACGGGTACGCCACCGACGTGCACCGGCGCGGCGGCCGGCTCTCCGCCGGGCAGCGGCAGCTGGTCGCGTTCGCCCGGGCGTTCCTGGCCGACCCGCGGGTGCTGATCCTGGACGAGGCGACCTCGTCGCTGGACGTGCCGACCGAACGCCTGGTGCAGCGGGCGCTCGGCAGCATCCTGCGGGACCGCACCGCGCTGGTGATCGCGCACCGGCTCTCCACCGTCGAGATCGCGGACCGGGTGCTGGTGCTCGACGGCGGCCGGATCGTGGAGGACGGCCCCCCGGCCGAGCTGGCCGCGACCGGCGGCCGGTACGCCGCCCTGCACCGCCAGTGGCGTGACTCGCTGATCTGAGCGAGCGCGGGGCCCCGGACCGAGCGGTTCGCGGTTAGACTTCCCGATCATCGATCGGCCCGTCGCCGGGCCGCCCTGGGCGGACCCACCCCCGCGACGTCCCTCGCGCCGATCACCAGCGCCGACACGGGGAGGTCCACGGCGTGCGTATCCGCCGACGGGTTGCTGTTGCCGGAATGGCTGTCGTCTGTGCGGTCGGGGCGACCGCCTTCGCGCTCACCCGGGGCGGCGACGCCGACCGGGCGCCGGTGACCGCGACCGCCGCCGAGCAGCTGGACGTCGCGACCGACGAGCCGGCTGCCGGCGCCCAGGCCGGCCTCGGCAGCCGCGCCACCGGGGGCGACGGCGGTCGTCGCGCACCGTCCACGGGGAACGCCACCGCCCTGGCCGCCCGGCCGGCTCGCGAGGTGGCCCAGGCCGCTCCCGCGTCCGTCGCCTACCTGCGCGAGCGCTACCGCGTCTCCGCCACCGAGGCGGCCCGGCGGCTCGCCCTGCAGGAGTTCTCCGCACCGCTCGCCGAGAAGCTGGCCGGCGAGCACCCCGACACGTACGGCGGCATGTGGCTGGACCAGGCAGCCGGCGGTGTGCTCATGGTCGGCGCCACCGACGCCGCCGCGGTGCGCGCGGCCGTCGCCGGCGCCCCGGACGCCGCGCACGTCCGGGTGGTCCCGGTACGCCACCCGCTGCGGCAGCTCACCGACGCGGCCACCCGGCTCGCCGGCGCGCTCGGCCTGACCGCCGGGGAAGACGTCCTGGTCGACCAGGAGCGCAACGGGATCGTGGTGCTCACCGGAGACCGGATCGCCGCCGACGACCTCCGGCTGCCCGGCGCGCTCGCCGGCGCCGGGGTGCCCGCGACGGCCCGGCCCCGGGTGGCCGGGACCGCGGTGCCGAAGGCGTGCGACCCGCGCTACTGCCCGCAGGCGCCGATGCGGGGCGGGATCCGGCTGGACGTGCCCCGCGACGACGGCACGGTCGGCGGCTGCACCGTCGGCTTCAACGTCCGCTCCCGCACCGGGAAGGCGTACATCCTGACGGCCGGGCACTGCGTCGTCGGCGGGCGGCACACGCAGGTGGACCGGACCTGGCACCAGTTCCTCGGGCCGAAGATCCCGGTCTCGGTCGAGTCGACCGACCCGGTGCTGGCCGAGAACGCCTTCCCCTACGACTACGCGATCATGCCGTACCAGCCCGGGGCGCTGGACCGCTGGGCGTACCAGACGGGCACCACCACCGCCCCCAGCCTGGTCAACTACTGGTGCGTGGCCGACAACCCGCGCTGCACGAGCAGCCGCGACGTGGCGATCACCGGATACGTGGCGTACAGCGCCATCCAGGTCGGCTGGGTGGTCTGCGCGACCGGTTCCGCCTACACGCCGAAGTCCGGCGAGGTCTACGTCGACTCCGGGGCGGGCACCGGCTACCTGCCCGGCACCCGGTGCGGCGAGATCACCGGCAAGGGCGGCGGTGGCATCGACGTACGCGTCTGCGCCCGGCCGGGTGACAGCGGCGGCCCGCTCTTCACCGAGTCCGACGGCAAGGCGCTGGGCATCCTCTCCAACGGCGACCCCGGGCAGGGCCCCTGCACCAACTCGAACGAGCACAACTCGTACGCGCCGGTCTCCACCATCCTGGACCGGGCGAACGCGCGACTCGGCGGTCGGCCCTTCTTCCAGCTCGCCACCCGCGGCCCGCTGCTCGGCCCGATCGCCCGCTGACCACCGTGGCGCGCCGGCGCCGCCGGCGCCGCGGCTCGCTGACCTGACCGGCCGGCCACTCGCTTCGTCCGGACGCGACACGCGCCGGCGAGGGCATAACCCGTGGTCGCCAGGTCACCAGCTGCCTACGATCGGCTGATGACCGATACGGCGAGGACGGCCCGCGCCGGCGTCCCCGAGCGTCCGACCCTGGACGGCATCGAGGAGACCTGGGCGCGCCGCTGGCAGGAGGAGGGCACGTACGCGTTCGACCGCTCGAAGGAGCGGCAGGACGTGTACGCGATCGACACCCCGCCGCCGACCGTATCCGGCGAGCTGCACATGGGACACGTCTTCTCCTACACGCACACCGACACGGTGGCCCGGTTCCAGCGGATGCGCGGCCGGGCGGTGTTCTACCCGATGGGCTGGGACGACAACGGCCTGCCCACCGAGCGGCGGGTGCAGAACGTGTACGCGGTGCGCTGCGATCCGGCCCTGCCGTACGACCCGGAGTGGCAGCCGCCGGCCACGCCGGTGAGCGAGGCGGCCCGCAAGGACCCGGCGCCGATCTCCCGGCGCAACTTCATCGAGCTGTGCGAGCAGCTCACGACCGCCGACGAGCAGGTCTTCGAGGCGCTGTGGCGGCGGCTCGGGCTGTCGGTGGACTGGTCGCTGACCTACACCACGATCGGGCGGGCGGCCCGGGCGGCCAGCCAGCGGGCGTTCCTGCGCAACCTGGCCCGGGGCGAGGCCTACCAGGCGGAGGCGCCGACGCTCTGGGACGTCGGGTTCGCCACCGCCGTCGCCCAGGCGGAGCTGGAGGACCGGGAGCGCCCCGGCGCGTACCACCGGCTGCGCTTCCACGTGCCGGGCGGGCGCGAGGTGCTGATCGACACCACCCGGCCGGAGCTGCTGCCGGCCTGCGTGGCGCTGGTCTGCCACCCCGACGACGAGCGGTATGCGGACCTGGTCGGCGCGTCGGTGCGTACCCCCGTCTTCGGAGTCGAGGTGCCGGTGCGCGCGCACCCGCTCGCGGACCCGGCCAAGGGCACGGGCATCGCGATGGTCTGCACGTTCGGCGACCTGACCGACGTGACCTGGTGGCGGGAGCTGCAGCTGGACACCCGGGTGGTGATCGGCCGGGACGGGCGGCTGCTGCCCGAGCCGCCGGCCGGGGTGCCGGCGGAGCCGTACGCGGCGTTGGCCGGGCAGACCGTCAACGGCGCGCGGCGGACCATCGTGCAGTTGCTGGCCGACGCGGGTGACCTGGCGGGCGAGCCGCGCCCGATCACCCACCCGGTGAAGTTCTACGAGCGCGGCGACCGGCCGCTGGAGATCGTCTCCACCCGGCAGTGGTACCTGCGCAACGGCGGCCGGGATCTCGACCTGCGCGCGGAGCTGCTGGCCCGCGGGCGGGAGCTGCGCTGGGTGCCGGAGCACATGCGGCACCGCTACGAGCACTGGGTGGGCGGCCTGACCGGCGACTGGCTGGTCAGCCGGCAGCGCTTCTTCGGCGTGCCGGTGCCGGTGTGGTACCGGCTCGACAACGCTGGCGAGCCGGACTGGTCCCACCCTCTCACACCGGACGAGTCCAGCCTCCCGGTCGACCCGTCCAGCGAGCCGCCACCCGGCTACCAGGAGGCGCAGCGCGGGCTGCCGGGCGGCTTCGTCGGCGATCCGGACGTGCTGGACACCTGGGCGACCTCGTCGTTGACCCCGCAGATCGTCGGTGGTTGGGAGACCGACCCGGACCTGTTCCGCCGGGTCTTCCCGATGGACCTGCGCCCGCAGGGTCAGGAGATCATCCGGACCTGGCTCTTCGCCACCGTGGTCCGGTCGCACCTGGAGCACGGCGTGCTGCCCTGGCGGGACACGGTGCTCTCCGGCTGGATCCTCGATCCGGACCGCAAGAAGATGTCCAAGTCCAAGGGGAACGTGGTCACCCCGATGGACCTGCTGGTGCAGCACGGCTCCGACGCGGTGCGCTACTGGGCGGCCAACGGCAAGCCCGGGATGGACCTGGCCTTCGACCCGGCGCAGATCAAGGTGGGACGGCGGCTCGCCACCAAGCTGCTCAACGCGTCCCGGTTCGCGCTCGGGTTGGGCGCCGCCGACGCGTTGCGCGCACCGTACGGCAACTCCAGCTCGGCGCGTCTGGCGCCGCGCCGCGACCTGGAGCTGTCGGCCACCGAGCCGCTGGACACCGCCATGCTCGCCGAACTGTCCGGCGTGGTCGGGGCGGCGACGGCGGCCTTCGACGGGTACGACCACACCGCCGCGCTGATGGCGACGGAGGCGTTCTTCTGGCGGTTCTGCGACGACTACATCGAGCTGGTGAAGGAGCGCGCCTACGGTTCCGGGCCGGGGGCGGACTCGGCGCGGGCCGCGCTGGCCACCGCCCTCTCGGTGCAGTTGCGCCTGTTCGCCCCGGTGCTGCCCTTCGTCACCGAGGAGGTCTGGTCCTGGTGGCGGTACGGCTCGGTGCACCGGGCGCCGTGGCCCACCACGTACGAGGTGGGTCGGGCCACCCAGGGACCGGGCGACCCGGAGCTGCTGCGGCTGGCCGCGGACGCGCTGGGCCAGGTGCGCCGGGCCAAGTCGGAACGGAAGCTGTCGATGAAGGCGGACGTGCCGCTGGCCGAGGTGCTCGGCCCGGCCGCCCAGCTCGAACGGCTCACGCTGATCGCCGACGACCTCAAGGCGGCGGGTCGGATCGCCAAGCTCGACTTCCTCCCCGACCGCACCACGGAGCTGGTCGTCGCCTGCGCCTTCTGACCGCGCCACTCCGCCCCGCCCCGCCGCCGACCCGAGATCCGCACCAATTCACGGAAAGAGTGGCCATCAGCACCGCCGAGGCCACTCTTTCCGTGAAGTAGTGGCCTCGGCGGGCGGGGAGGAGACAGGTCCGCCCGCCGAGGGGTGGCCTCGGCGGGCGGACGGCGCCGCCCCGGGGAGGGTGGGGCGGCGGTGCACGGTCAGCTCGTCTCGCCGGCCACGCTGAACGAGCGGAGGCGGTCGATGGCCAGGACCGTGGAGCCGACCACCACCAGGGCGGTGAGGACCGCCGCCAGCGGTACGGAGACGGTGGTGCTGAGCAGCTCGGTGGGGGCAATCCGGTCGGCGAGGGCGATCACCCACTGCTGGATGGAGAGCACCTTGGTGCCGTCCACGAACCGGCCCAGCAGCCCCTCCCAGATCAGCACGTAGACCAGGCCGAGCAGCACCGGCCGCCGGGTCAGCAGGCTGAGCACCAGGAACAGGGCCGAGTACGCCAGCGCGCCCAGCGCCGACGCGGCGGCGAGCCCCAGGCCGAGGCGTACCGAATCGGCGAGCACCCCCGCCACGTAGAGCGGGACGGCGACGGTGGCCGCGCTGACCCCGGTCGCCACGGCGAGCTTGGGCAGCACGATCTGCCAGCGCGGCAGCGGCTTGGTGAGGATGTGCACCACCGTGCCGTCGTCGATCTCGGCGCCGAGCACCCCGGTGCCGACGATCAGCGCGACCACCGGCAGCACCACGGCCAGCCCGAGCCCGACCAGCACCGGTGGGCCCCACTGGCTCGGGTCGACCCCCAACGAACGGGAGACGATCGCGAGCACCAGCAGCAGCGCGGGCAGCGGGAGCAGCAGCAGGAACCGGCGCCGGCCGAACAGCCCGCGCGCGGTGATCCAGGAAACGGTCGACATGGGTCAGCTCCCCACCAGGTAGGAGAAGACGCTCTCCAGCGATTCGTCCTCGGGCGTCAGGGCCCGGACCCGGATGCGCCGGGCCAGCGCGATCTTCGGCAGCGCCCGGGTGAAGGCGCCGTAGTCGCCGGCCCGGACGGTGAGCCCGTCCCGGCCCAGTTCCACCCCGGTGACGGACGACTCGGCCATCAGCGCGACCGCCAGAGCCCGGTCGTCGGTGGAGCGGACCGCGAAGACGTGCGGCCGGTTGGTCATCAGCCGGCGGATGGTCCGGTAGTCGCCGGAGGCGGCCAGCCGCCCGGCCACCATCACCTGGACGGTGCCCGAGACCTGCTCGACCTCCTCCAGGATGTGCGAGCTGAACAGGATGGTCCGGCCGGCGTCGCCGAGGCGGTGCAGCAGGGCCATCATGTGCAGCCGCTGCCGCGGGTCCATCCCGTTGAACGGCTCGTCGAGCAGCAGCACCTGCGGGTCGTGGACCAGCGCGGCGGCCACCCGGGTGCGCTGCCGCATGCCCTTGGAGTAGGTGCCGATCCGCCGGTCCTGCGCGTCGGCCATCTCGACCAGGTCGATGGCCCGGCGGGCCGCGGCCTCCGGGTCGGGCAGCCGGTGCAGCTTCGCGCTGGCCAGCACGAACTCGTACGCGGTGAGGAAGGCGTGCACCGCCTCCCGCTCGCTGACCAGGCCGAGCCGCCGGTAGACGCCGGGGTTGCGCCAGGTCGGCTCCCCGTCGAGGGTGACCGCGCCCCGGGACGGGGCGAGGAAGCCGGCCATCATGTGCAGCAGGGTGGTCTTGCCGGCGCCGTTCGGGCCGAGCAGGCCGGTCACCCCGGGCCCGAGCCGCATGGTGATGTCGTTGACCGCCACCACGTTGCCGTACCAGCGGGAGACCCCGGCCAGGTCGAGGGTGGACGCGGGCGTGGTCGCCGCCGCCTGCGGGCCGGCGCTGATCGTGGTCATCGGGCGGCCACCTTCCGGTATCGCAGCAGGAGCAGGGCGACGCAGCTGGCCACCAGCAGCACGGCGACGGTCACGTAGAGCGGCCCGAAGCCGCCGATCTGATCTTCGGTCTGAGCACCGGGTACGAGCAGGTCGCCGAGGGTGTAAGCGCCGACAGCGTGGATCAGGGCGGTGGGCGAGCCGAGCATGGCCAGTTCGTTGACCGTCCGGGACGGCATGATCGACAGGATGCCGACGATCGGGGCGGTCATCAGGAACACGGCCACGATGCCGCCGGCCGCGAACGCCCGTTTGCCGGTGAGCGAGGCGATCAGCAGCCCGACCGAGGCGAAGACCACCGCCCACAGGGCCGCGTAGAGCAGGCCGGGGAGCAGGTCGCCCAGCTCGGTCCAGACCCCGTGCAGCCCGTCCTTGGTGGTGAACGCGGCGCCGAGGAACATCACCAGCTGCGGCGCGCCCAGCAGCAGCCAGAGCGCGCTGACCAGCGCGCCGAGCTTGGCCAGGGCGTAGTCGCCCCGCGGCAGCGGCCGGGAGAAATAGAGCGGCAGCACGCCGCTGAGCAGGTCGCGGGAGACCAGCTCCGGCCCGACCACCGCGACGAAGAAGATCACCAGCCAGCTCATCGCGTCCGCGAACTGGGCGTACGTCATGACCACCTGGCCGGTCTGGGTCCGGACCGCGGTCAGCCCGGCGGCGACCACCAGCACGATGCCCATGACCAACCAGGGGAAGATCTTCGCCTTGGCGGACCGGCCGAGACCGAACGCGGTCCGCAGGCCGTGCAGGTAGAGCGCGCCGAAGACGTGCCAGCGACCCAGCCGTGGGCCGGTGTAGCGCTGGTAGCCGATGTCGTGGATGACGCCGGTCGGCTCAGACATGGCTGGGCTCCCTCGTGGCGAAGAGTTCGGCCACCCGGTGCCGCCGCTGGTCCAGCCGGTGCAGCGGCAGGTCCAGCTCGGCGACCGCGCCGAGGATCAGGTCGTAGGTGGCGTCGTCGGCGAGCGGGACGAGCAGCAGCCGCCCCTCCCGGGACACCGGCAGGGCGAGCGCGGCGAGCCGGGCGGCCAACTCCTCCGTACCCTCGCTCACCTCGACGGCGAGCACGTCGGTGGCGGAGGTCATCGCGGCCACCCGGTCGGCGCGCAGCAGCCGCCCGCCGTCGATGGCCACGAGGGTGTCGCAGATCCGCTCCACCTCGCCGAGCAGGTGCGAGCAGACCACCACTGAGATGCCGAACTCGGTGCCGATCCGGTGGATCAGAGCAAGCATGGCGTCCCGGCCGGCCGGGTCGAGGCCGTTGGTGGGCTCGTCGAGCAGCAGCAGGTCGGGGTCGTGCACCAGGGCCTGGGCGAGCTTCACCCGCTGCTTCATGCCGGTGGAGTAACCACCGACGGCCCGGTGGCGCTCCTCGTGCAGGCCGACGTGGCGCAGCGCCTCGGAGGCCCGCTCCCGGGCGACCGTCCGCGGCAGGCCGCTGATCCGACCCAGGTGGGTGACCAGCTCGGCGGCGGACAGGTCGGGCGGGAGGGCGTCGTGTTCGGGCATGTAGCCGACCCGGGCGCGGACCGCGGCCGGGTCGGTGGTGGGGTCGAGGCCGAGCACGGAGACCCGGCCACTGGTCGGGGCGAGCAGGCCCAGCAGGATCTTGATCAGGGTTGACTTGCCGGCGCCGTTGGCGCCGACCAGCCCGATGATCCCCGGCTCGACCGACACCGTGAGGTCGGCCAACGCGGTGACCCGGCCTCCGTACGTCTTGGTCAGCGACTCGGTCGCGAGCAGTGTCACGACGCCCAGCGTAGGAAGTGGAAGCCGCTGCGGGTATCGGGAAACGCTCGGGGATGCCCCTGATTCCACCGTACGGTCGGTAAGGGTTCCGGGCCGGCACCGGCTGGAGCTGGTCGGGCCGGGCACCTCGAACGGTCCGGATCTTCAGGTCTGGCTGACCGACCAGCCGGTTCGTACCGGGCCGTCCGGGTGGCACGTCCTCGACGACGGGCGCCACGTCGCGCTCGGTCCGCTCGAGGGGAACCGGGGAGACCAGGCGTACGAGACCGCCGCCGGCGCCGATCTCACCGGGCTGACCAGCGTCGCCAGCTGATGCCGGCGCCTCGCCCTGTCGTTCGGCGCGGCCCCGCTCAGCCCCGCCGGTTGAGCCGATCGGCGACCGCCTCGCCAACGGGCGGTTGCCGGCAGGTGGAGTGGCACTCTCGACCGATCGCCGGTGGGCTGAGAAACTGTGTGCCGGCCGGTGAGTTGGGGGTTCGATGAGCAACGGGTGGGTGCTGCCCGAGGATGTGTTGCGGGACGCTCCGGCGTACGCGCCTCGCACCGGTGAGCTGGCCGATCTGGAGTTGCTGCTGACCGGGGCGTACACCCCGCTGACCGGCTTCATGACCCGCGCCGACCTGGCCTCGCTGAGCCGGCGCGGCCGGCTCGCCGACGGCACGCCGTGGCCGGTGCCGGTGACCCTCCAGGTGCCGGCGGCGCTCGCCGACGGGCTGGAGCTGGACGATCCGCTGCGGCGGGCGCTGGTGCTCACCGACGGTGAGGGCGCGCCGGTGGCAGCGATGGACGTGACCGACGTCTGGCCGGTCCGCGACGGCATGGTGGGCGTGGGCGGCGCGGTGCGCCGGCTGGGCGACGGCGGTCACGGGCCGTTCCAGCGGCTGCGGCGCAGCCCGGACGAGGTCCGGGGGCTGCTGCCGCCGGGGCGGGTGCTCGGCGTCTTCGCCGACCGTCCGCTGCACCGGCCGCAGCTCGCGCAGATCGCGCACGCCGCCCGCACCCTGGGCGCGCACCTGCTGGTGATGATCCCCGTGGGTGAGGAGGCGACCGGCGGGCTGTCGTCCGAGGCATTGGTGCGCAGCGTGTTCGCCGCCCGGGACCGGATGCCCCCGGCCACCCTGTTGGCGGTGCCGCTGGTGCGGCGGCGCGACGAGATCAGTGACGCCCTGCTCCGGGCCCGGGTCGCCGCCGCGTACGGGGTGACCCACCTGCTCTCCACTGAGGGGATGCTCTCCGGGGCCGGGCTGCGCGTGCTGGTGCCGCGGGAGCTGGCGTACGACAACCGGGACGGGCAGTGGCGCTGGCGGGAGGACATCCCGCCGCGCAACCGGCGGCTGGCGCTCAGCCAGGCGGAGATCGACGATCTGCTGGACCGGGGCTTCCCGCTGCCCGAGTGGCACACCCCGCCGGCGGTGGCCAAGGAGCTGGCCCGGGCGCGCCCGCCGCGCCGGCACCGGGGCCTGGTGATCTTCCTGACCGGCCTCTCCGGCTCCGGGAAGTCGACCATCGCCCGGGGCCTGGCCGACCTGCTGCGTGAGGGCGGCGACCGGACCATCACCCTGCTCGACGGGGACGTGGTGCGCCGCGAGCTCTCCGCCGGGCTGGGGTTCACCAAGGCCGATCGGGACGCCAACGTCCGGCGGATCGGCTGGGTGGCCGCCGAGATCGCCCGGCACCGGGGGGTCGGCATCTGCTGCCCGATCGCCCCGTACGCGGCCGCCCGGGCCACCGCCCGGGAGATGGCGCAGGCCGCCGGGGCGGGCTTCCTGCTGGTCCACGTCGCGACTCCGCTGGAGGTCTGCGAGCAGCGGGACCGCAAGGGCCTGTACGCCCGCGCCCGCGCCGGCCTGATCACCGGGATGACCGGCATCGACGACCCGTACGAGGAGCCCACCGACGCCGACCTGGTGGTGGACACCACGGACATGACCGTCGAGGAGGCGGTCCAGCGGGTGATGGAGCACCTGACCGAGACCGGCTGGGTGGAGCCCCGCCTCCAGCCCGCCTGACCGAGCCCGGCCCGCCCGTCACGGCGGCGGGCCCACGCAGTCTCGCCGCCGCCGTCCGGTCCCGGAGGGCGGCGGCCGGCGTCTGGGCACCCCTTTCTTCCCCGGTTCTCCCCTGCGCGCTAGTGTTCATTCTTGTTGGAACACGTTCGACCACGTGAGCACGGGGTCGGGAGCGGGAGGTGGGGTCGGGTGCTGGCGCGGCAGCGGCAGGCGGCCATCCTGGAACGGGTCCGCGCGGCCGGAGGCGTACGGGTGACGGAGCTGGCCGCCGAGTTCGGCGTCTCCGACATGACCATCCGGCGCGACCTGGAGACGCTGGACGAGCAGGGCCTGCTGGCCAAGGTGCACGGTGGGGCGACCCTCGCCGGCTCGACCGACGAGCCGGGCTTCCGGGCCAAGTCGGTCCGCCAGTCGACGGAGAAGGCGGCGATCGCCGCCCGGGCCGCGCAGCTGGTCCGCCCCGGCGCCGCGGTCGCCCTCTCCGCCGGTACGACCACCGCCGAGCTGGCCCGCCGGCTGGTCGACGTGCCCGGGCTGACCGTGGTGACCAACTCGCTGCCGGTCGCCGAGATCCTGCACGTCGGCGGCCGGCCGGATCAGACCGTGGTGCTCACCGGCGGGGTGCGTACCCCCTCGGACGCGCTGGTCGGCCCGCTGGCCGTGGCGGCGCTCGGGGCACTGCACCTGGACCTGCTCTTCCTCGGCGTGCACGGGATCAGCGAGCGGGCCGGGTTCACCACGCCGAATCTGATGGAGGCGGACACCAACCGGGCCCTGGTGGCCGCCGCCGACCGGCTGGTGGTGCTCGCCGACCACACCAAGTGGGGCACGGTCGGCATCTCCTCGATCGTCGCGCTGGACGCCGCCGACGTGCTGGTCACCGACGACCGGCTGGCGCCGGAGGCACGGCGGGTGCTCGAGGAGCGGGTGGGCGAACTGCTGGTCGTCCGCGGCACGGAAGGGGCGAAGTGAAGCGTACGCGGATCGAGCTGGCCGACGGCCGCGAGCTGATCTACTTCGACGAGCGGGACGACGCGGTCCGCGACCAGCCGGACCGGCGGGAGCTGCCCCCGCCGCCGGCGGCGTCGCAGCTGCGGTACGACCCGCTGACCGACGAGTGGGTGGCGGTGGCGGTGCACCGGCAGACCCGCACCTTCCTCCCCCCGGCCGACCAGTGCCCGCTCTGCCCGTCCCGGGGTGACCGGCTCAGCGAGATCCCCGCCCCCGACTACGACGTGGCCGTCTTCGAGAACCGCTTCCCGTCGCTGAGCCAGCGGGTCGTCGAGGAGCCGGCCGCCGAGATCACCCCGTTCACCCCGGTCCGCCCCGGGCGCGGCCGGTGCGAGGTGGTCTGCTTCACCGACGACCACCACGCCTCGTTCGCCAGCCTCTCCCCCCGCCGGGTGCGGACCGTGTTGGACGCGCTCGCCGACCGGACCACCGTCCTCGGCGAGCTACCCGGCGTGGCGCAGGTCTTCCCGTTCGAGAACCGGGGCGTGGAGATCGGGGTGACGCTGCACCACCCGCACGGGCAGATCTACGCGTGCCCCTTCGTGACGCCCCGGACGCGAACCATGCTCGCCGCGGCCCGCCGGCACGCCGAGCGCACCGGCGGCAACCTGTACGCGGACGTGCTCGCTGCGGAACGCGCCGCCGGAGAGCGGGTGGTGGCGAGCAACGCGCACTGGACGGCGTACGTGCCCGCGGCGGCCCGCTGGCCGTTCGAGGTGCACGTGGCCCCGCACCGCCCGGTGCCGGACATCCCCGCGCTGGACGACGCCGAGCGGGACGCGTTCGGCCCGCTCTACCTGGACGTGCTGCGCCGCTTCGACGGGCTGTTCGACGTGCCGATGCCGTACATCGCGGCGTGGCACCAGGCCCCGGTGCACGTCGACCGCGAGCTGGGGCACCTGCACCTGCAGCTGTTCAGCATCCGGCGGGCCCGGGACAAGCTGAAGTATCTGGCCGGCACGGAGTCGGCGATGGGCGTGTTCATCAACGACATCGCCCCGGAGCGGGCCGCGGAGCTGCTGCGGGCCGCCTGAACGGCAAGGGCCCCTGGTCAACGACCCCCTGCTGATACTCCTGGGCAGGGCGGCCGGCACAACAGGGCGCGGGGGGCCCGGGACAGGGCCCCCCGCAGGGAAGGGACGGCTGGCTGTGCGCGACAGCCGGGAAGGCTGGCTGATCGGCACTCTGCCGCGAGGCGACCGCGGTCAACCTTCCTGGATGGGACTGGCATCCCGTCCACCCAGCTCAACGAGGCGCGCCACCTCTTGGTGACGCCGGCGCGGACGACGGAGCCCGCCGGCGGGTGCCGGCGGGCTCGGTCGGTGACGCGTACGGGAATCAGGCCGCGAGCTTGCGGGCCAGGTTCTCGTCGAGCGCGTTCATGAACTCGTCGGTGGTCAGCCACGGGGCGTCGCGCGAGATGAGCAGCGCGAGGTCCTTGGTCATCTGGCCACCCTCGACGGTGGAGACGATGACCTGCTCCAGGGTGTTGGCGAACTCGGTCACCGCCGGGGTGCCGTCCAGCTTGCCCCGGTGGGCCAGGCCCCGGGTCCAGGCGTAGATCGACGCGATCGGGTTGGTCGAGGTCTTCTCGCCCTTCTGCCACTGCCGGTAGTGCCGGGTGACGGTGCCGTGCGCGGCCTCGGCCTCGACGGTGCGGCCGTCCGGGGTCATCAGCACGGAGGTCATCAGGCCGAGGGAGCCGAAGCCCTGGGCCACGGTGTCGGACTGCACGTCACCGTCGTAGTTCTTGCAGGCCCAGACGAAGCCGCCCTCCCACTTGAGCGCGGCGGCCACCATGTCGTCGATCAGCCGGTGCTCGTAGCTGATGCCGGCCTTCTCGAACTCCGACTTGAACTCGTTCTCGAACACCTCGGCGAAGATGTCCTTGAACCGGCCGTCGTACGCCTTGAGGATGGTGTTCTTGGTCGACAGGTAGACCGGGTAGCCGCGGTCCAGGCCGTAGCGCATCGAGGCGCGGGCGAAGTCCCGGATCGACTCGTCGAAGTTGTACATGCCCATGGCGACGCCGCCGCCGGGGAAGTTGGCGACCTCCATCTCCATCGGCGCGCCGCCGTCGGCCGGGGTGTAGGTGATGGTCACCGTGCCCGGGCCGGGGACGACGAAGTCGGTGGCCTTGTACTGGTCGCCGTGCGCGTGCCGGCCGATGATGATCGGCTTGGTCCAGCCGGGGACGAGCCGCGGCACGTTCGACATGATGATCGGCTCGCGGAAGACCACGCCGCCGAGGATGTTGCGGATGGTGCCGTTCGGCGACCGCCACATCTTCTTCAGGCCGAACTCCTCCACCCGGGCCTCGTCGGGGGTGATGGTGGCGCACTTGACGCCGACGCCGTGCTCCTTGATGGCGTTGGCGGCGTCGACGGTGACCTGGTCGTCCGTGGCGTCACGGTGCTGGATCGACAGGTCGTAGTAGTGCAGGTCGACGTCGAGGTACGGCAGGATCAGCTGCTCCCGGATCTGCTTCCAGATGATCCGGGTCATCTCGTCGCCGTCGATTTCCACGACCGGGTTGTTTACCTTGATCTTCGCCATCGGCCGGCGCTCCTCTCGGGGGACACGTGCTCAAGCAGTACGAGCGTACTGGAAACTGACCGGGCTGCCCCAGCCGGCCTCACCCCTTGGAATCGGGGTCACCCGGGACGGGTCCGAAGTGGCATCCTTCCCGGATGCCGCTGACGCACACGATCGGGTCTATCACGGTCACCGCGCTGGTCGACGGGGCGGGGCCCTTCTTCCAGCCCCGCGAGGAGGCTTTCCCGGGCGCCAGCCCCGGCCAGTGGCGGGAGGCCGACCGCCGGGACCCGGACACGGTCACCCCGGACGGCCAGTGGTGGCTGCCGTTCCGCTGCTTCGCCCTGCGTACCGGGGACGGGCGGGTCACCCTGGTCGACGCCGGGATCGGCCCGGCCGACTCGCTCGCCGCGAGTTGGGCGCCGGTGCCGGGCCGGCTGCCGGCGGAACTGGCCGCCGCCGGCATCGACCCGACGGACGTCCGCACCGTGGTGCTCACCCACCTGCACAGCGACCACGTCGGCTGGGCGGTGGTCGGCACGCCGTACTTCCGTAACGCGGACTACCTGCTGCAACGCGCCGAGCTGGACGCCCTGGCGCTGTTCCACCCCGAGCTGCCGGCCCGGCTCCTGGGGCCGTTGCGCGCCGCCGGCCAGCTCCGGGTGGTCGACGGCGACACCGACCTCACCCCCGGCGTACGCGTGCTGAGCACGCCCGGGCACACCCCGGGTCACCAGTCGGTGCTGGTCGACTCCGCCGAAGAGCGCCTGCTGGTCACCGGCGACCTGCTGGTGCACACCGTGCAGTTGGTCGACCCCACCCTGGCGTACGCCCACGAGGAGGACCCGGCGGCGGCACGCGGGTCCCGTACGGCCCTGCTGCGCGAACTGGCCCGGCACGGCCGGGCGGTGCTGGCGACGCCGCACCTGGGCGCGCCGTTCACCGAGGTGCCGGCACCTCGGTGAACGGCGCCACGCCGGATCAGCCCGCGTCGCCCGGGGCGTGCACCCACTGCACCAGCTGGATGATCAGCCCGTTGGGGTCGGTGACCTGGAAGAAGCGCTCCCCCCACGGCTCGGTCTGGATCGGGGTCGCGATCGGCACGCCGGCGGCCTGGATCCGGGCGTACTCGGCGTCGATGTCGTCCACCACGAAGGCGATGATCAGGCCCTGAGCCCGCTGCTGCTTCAGGCTTTCCGGCTGGATGCTGGCCAGCCCGGTCCGCAAAAAGATCAGGTTGAAGCCGACCCCCTCACGGGCCAGCGAGACGAACCCGTCGGCCGCCATTTCCTGTCGGAAACCGAAGTGCTGCTGGACGAAGGCGGCCGAGGCCGTCACGTCGTCGACGTTGAGCGAGATGGCCGATGCGGTGATCTGCACGTGGTCTCCCAGAAGTCGGGGGGAATTACTCCGTACATTGTACAACGTACTGCGTACGGAGTTTTAGCCTGAGAGGATCGGGAGGTGCCCAACCACCGCAGCGGAGCCGGCGATCCGGCCCGCACCCTGCGACTGCTCTGGCGGCAACCCGACGAGACCCCGCGCCGGGGTCCGCGCCAGGGCTACTCGCTGGACGACATCGTCACGGCCGCGATCGAGCTGGCGGACACCGACGGGCTGGACGCGGTGACCATGCGGGCCGTCGCCCAGGCCGTCGGCGTCGCCCCGATGACCCTCTACACGTACGTGCCCGGCAAGGCCGAGCTGCTCGACCTGATGTTGGATGCGAGCTACGCCCGGATGCCCCGGCCGGACCGCTCCGGCGAACCGTGGCGGGCCCGGGTGGCGGCGCTCGCCGAGGACAACCGCAAGCTGTTCGCCGCCCACCCCTGGGCCGCCGAGGTCGGCACCGGGCGGCCGCCGCTGGGTCCGGGGCTGATGGCCAAGTACGAATACGAGCTGCGCGCCTTCGACGGCACCGGCCTGGACGACGTGCAGCGGGACGCGGCGTTGACGTACGTCCTCGACTTCGTCCGGGCCGCGGCCCGCGCGGCGGCCGAGGCACGGCTCGCCCGACGGGAGAGCGCGTGGAGCGATGAACAGTGGTGGGCGGCGAACGCCCCGCTGCTCGCCCGGGTGCTCGATGCGCAGCGGTACCCGACCGCCGTCCGGGTCGGCGCCGCCGCCGGGGCCGCGCAGAACGCCGCCTACAGCCCGGAGCAGGCGTACGAGTTCGGCCTGGCCCGGGTCCTCGACGGCCTGGGCGTCCTGGTCGACGGCGCCTGACGCGGTTCCGGCGCGGGCCGGGCCGACCGATCCCCGGGCGGGACGCGAAAGCGCCCCGCGACCGGCGGTCGCGGGGCGCTTCGGGCAGCCAGGATCACATGTTGGCGACGTCGGACTGCTTGGCGCGGACCGCCTCGGCGGCCTCCTTCAGGCTGGCCAGCTCGTCGGCGTCCAGCTTGGTCTCGACGACCCGCCGGACGCCGTCCCGGCCGATCTCGGCCTCGACGCCGAGGTAGACGCCGGAGATGCCGTACTGGCCGTCGACCCAGGCGCAGACCGGCATGACCTCGCCGGAGTCCTCCGCGACGGCCTTGGCCATCCGGGCGGCGGCGGCCGACGGGGCGTAGTAGGCGGAGCCGGTCTTCAGCAGCGCGACCACCTCGGCGCCGCCGTTGCGGGTCTTGACGACCAGGTCCTCGATCTGCTCAGCCGGCATGACGTCACGCAGCGGCTTGCCGTCCACCGTGCTCTGCGACGGGACCGGCACCATGGTGTCGCCGTGCGAGCCGAGGGTCAGCGTCTTCACCGACTTCACCGGTACGCTCAGCGCCTCGGCCACGAAGTTGGTGAACCGGGCGCTGTCCAGCATGCCGGCCTGGCCGAGCACGCGGTTCTTGGGGAACTGGGTGGCCTTCTGGGCCAGCGCGGTCATCTCGTCGAGCGGGTTGGAGACGACGATGACGACGGCGTTCGGGGCGTACTTGGCGACGTTCTCGGCGACCTGGCGGACGATCTTGGCGTTGGTCTCCAGCAGGTCCATCCGGCTCATGCCCGGCTTGCGGGGCAGGCCGGCGGTGATGACGACGACGTCCGAGCCCTCGATGGCCTCGTAGCCCTCGCCGTTCGGACCGGTGGTGACGCCGATGACCTTGGTCTCGAAGCCCTCGACCGGGCGCGACTGGTTCATGTCCAGCGCGATGCCCGCCGGCTTGCCCTCGATGATGTCCGTGATCACCACGGTGTCGAAGATGTCGTACTCGGCCAGGCGCTGCGCGGTGGTGGAGCCGTAGAAGCCGGCGCCGACGACAGTGACCTTCTTACCCATGGTCGTCCCACTCCCCTGATACCAGTCGGTTTTCCGGACCGTATCAGCCATCCTGTCACCGATCCGGCCAGGGGCGGACGGTTATGACGTGCTTGGGTGCTCAGGCGCCACCCTCGGCCCGTTCCACCACGTTGGTCAGCAGCATGGCCCGGGTCATCGGGCCGACGCCGCCCGGCATCGGGACCAGCTTGCCGGCGACCTCGGCCACCTCCGGGTCCACGTCGCCGGTGTAGCGCCCCTTGCCGTCCGAGCCGATCACCCGGGTGATGCCGACGTCGACGACGGTCGCGCCCGGCGTGATCATGTCGGCGGTGAGCAGGCCCGGCACGCCGGCCGCGACGATGACGATGTCGGCGGCCCGGGTCTGCTCGGCCAGGTCGAGGGTGCCGGTGTGGCAGAGGGTCACCGTGGCGTTCTCGCTGCGCCGGGTGAGCAGCAGGCCGAGCGGGCGGCCGACCGTGTTGCCCCGGCCGATGAGCGCCACCTTGGCGCCGCGCAGCGCGACGTCGTGCCGGCGGAGCAGTTCGACGATGCCGCGCGGGGTGCAGGGCAGCGGGGCGTCGTAGCCGAGCACCAGCCGGCCCAGGTTGACCGGGTGCAGGCCGTCGGCGTCCTTCTCGGGGTCGATCAGCTCCAGCGCCCGCTGCGTGTCCAGGTGGGCCGGCAGCGGCAACTGGACGATGTAGCCGTGGCAGGCCGGGTCCGCGTTCAGCTCGGCGAGCACGGCGTCGAGCTGCTCCTGGGTGGCGTCGGCGGGCAGTTCCCGGCGGATCGACGCGATGCCGACCTCGGCGCAGTCGCGGTGCTTGCCGTTGACGTACGCCTGGGAGCCCGGATCGGTGCCGACCAGGACGGTGCCGAGCCCCGGGATGACGCCTCGATCCGCCAGCGCCTTTACCCGTGTCCGCAACTCGTCCTTGATCTCCGCCGCGGTCGCCTTGCCGTCCAGGATGATCGCCGTCACGTCTGGATCGTCTCACGTCGCACGCCCGGCCGGCCCGCGACGGTCAACGGGCCTCCGCCATCTCGACCTCGCTACCCAGAGTCATGGTCTGTGGGTTTCGCCACACGTGGAGACGGACAGCTGATGCCCGACCAGGGCGGAGCGGACAGCCGACAGGCAAGCGCCCGAGAGCGCACAGAGGTTGATTCCGGGGCTTGCCGGCCGCCTCACCGGTCGCTCTGACCGGTTCATTCATCATCTTTCCCAGGAGCGGGCGGACGCGACCGCCACCCGCTCCCGGCACCGCTCGCCGCACCGTCGGTGCCGAAGCGGCCCCACGACCTACCATTGCCGACCGTTGCGCAGCGTTATCCAGCGCCGGGCCGGAGTCGGCGCCGGCCGGACCAGCGCGCGCCACTGCGCGCAGGAGGTCCGTGATGACAGCGTCCGCCAGCCCCACGAAGGTCCGCGGCGAGACGATCCTCTCCGTCAACAACCTGGTCAAGCACTTCCCGATCACCCAGGGCGTGCTGTTCAAGAAGCAGGTCGGCGCGGTCAAGGCTGTCGACGGGGTCAGCTTCGAACTGCGCCGCGGCGAGACGCTCGGCGTGGTCGGCGAGTCCGGCTGCGGCAAGTCCACCCTGGCCCGGCTGCTCATGCGGCTGGACACCCCGACCGCCGGCCGGGCCAGCCTGGAGGGGAAGGACCTGTTCAAGGCCTCCGGGGCCGAGCTGCGCCGGCTGCGCCGGAACATGCAGATGGTGATGCAGGACCCGTACACCTCGCTCAACCCGCGGATGACGGTCGGCGACATCATCGGCGAGCCGTTCGACATCCACCCCGAGGCGGCCCCGAAGGGCAGCAAGCGGCGCCGGGTGCAGGAACTGCTGGACGTGGTCGGGCTCAACCCCGAGCACCTCAACCGCTATCCCCACCAGTTCTCCGGGGGCCAGCGGCAGCGGGTCGGCATCGCGCGGGCGCTCGCCCTGCGGCCCGAGATCATCATCTGCGACGAGCCGGTGTCCGCGCTCGACGTGTCGATCCAGGCTCAGGTGATCAACCTGCTGGAGCAGCTCCAGGCCGAGTTCGGGCTGTCGTACATCTTCATCGCGCACGACCTGTCGGTGGTCCGGCACATCTCCGACCGGGTCGCGGTGATGTACCTGGGCAAGATCGTGGAGACCGGCACCGAGCAGGAGATCTACGAGCGGGCCACCCACCCGTACACCCAGGCGCTGCTGTCGGCGGTGCCGGTGCCGGACCCGGAGGCCCGGACGACCCGGAACATCATCCGGCTCACCGGCGACGTGCCGAGTCCGGCCGACCCGCCGTCCGGCTGCCGGTTCCGTACCCGGTGCTGGAAGGCGCAGGACATCTGCGCCACCCGGGAGCCGCACGCGGTGCTCCGCGCCGCGGACCCGCACCCCTCGGCCTGCCACTTCGCCGAGCTACGCCCCGCCGCCTGACGCGGCAGGCCCCGCCCCCGGAGGAAGAGGGGCGGGGCCTGCGCTGTCGTGTCCGGCGGGCCGACCGGCCCCCAGAACCGGTCGGCCCGCCGGGGTCAGAGCTGGGCCAGGTTGAACGCCCAGATGCCGCGGCCGTGGGTCGCGACGTAGACCGAGTTGTCGATCGCGTTGTACTCGACGTCCATGCCGACGGTCAGCGGCAGGCCGGAGCCGAGCCGCTGCCAGTTGGTGGCGCCGGGTGCGCGGTAGAAGGTGGCCAGGTCGGTGGCCAGCACCAGGGCGCCGTTGGACAGCTCCTTGAGCGAGCTGGCCGGCACGTCCGGCAGGTTCGCCGAGACGTCCTTCCAGGTCGCGCCCGCGTCGCTGGTCTCGTAGACGTGGCCGTAGCCGGCGCCCGGTCCCTCGGTGAACCGGCGGGAGAACCCGTTGATCGCGAGGAAGGCGTGCGCGGCGTTCGCCGGGTCGATCCCGACGCCCTGCACGAACCGGTTCGGGAAGTCACCCGGCAGGGAGAGCTGGTGCCAGCTCGACGGGTCGTCGACCCTGCCGACCGCGACGCCCCGGGCGAACCCGGCGTTGTTGCACGGTCCGCACCAACCGACGTACGCCATGCCGCCGGAGACGGCGACCGAGGTGGCGGTGTGGCCCGCGCCCAGGTCGAGGACGTTCGTCCAGCCCTTGCCGTTCTGGATGGCGTAGCCCTTGGTGTTCACCCAGACGTGCTGGCCGCCGGCCACCCAGACGTTGGCGTCGTGGTCGTCCGGCGCGAACGGCGCGATGAACCGGGCCAGTTCGTCGCCCGGCCGCGAGGTGTACGGCTGGATGTCCCGCGAGGTGGAGTCCGCCTGCGTGCCCGAGCCGGTGTTGGCGTTGCAGTTCTCGGTCACCCGCATGGCCAGGTTGGTGTACTCCTGGACCTGCCGGCAGCCGTTCGCCGGGTCGGCCTGCGAGTCGCCGCCGTCACCACCGAAGTGCGACCCCATCACGGTGTCGCCGGGGCGCAGGATCGAGGTGCCGTTGTCCTGCAGGCCACCGGAGACGATGGTGCCGGCCTTGGCCGGGTCCTTGCCCACCGCCACCGAGTAGTACTGGAGCGCGTCGATGGTGCCGTCGTTCAGGCTCTGCCAGTCGGTCGCGTGCCCGTCCTTGTCGGTCCTGCCGTTGATCGGCCGGCGGTACACACCACCGTCGTTCCCGACGTAGACGAACCCGTTGCCGACCGCCACGGAGTGCTGGTCGGAGTGGGTGGTCTTGTTGCACTTGTTCTGCGCGTCGTAGATGCTCCAGCAGGAGAAGTTGAAGTTCCAGTACGGACCGACGGTCTTCCAGGTGGCCCCGGCGTCGGTCGACTCGTAGACCTCCTCCAGACCCGCCCAGAGGTGGTTCGGGTTGGCCGGGTCGACCGCGAGGAACTGGTTGTACCAGGCCTGGATGCCCGGGCCGTAGCCCTTGCCCATCACCGTCTGCTTCAGAGCCGAGCCGGAGTTGCCCAGCTTCGACGAGTCGGCGATCTTGTTCCACGGGCCGGCCGGGTTGCCGGTGTTGGAGACGTAGATGCCGTCCAGGTAGCTGTTCACGTTGCCGGCCGGCTTGTTGAGCAGCCGCGGCGACTGGTTGATCGCGTACAGCTTGCCGCCGTCGGCGGAGAAGGCGAACGTCACGTAGCCGATGTCGTCGGCCGGCATCGCGCCGGTCGGGTTGACCTTCGTCCAGCCGCCGGCGGTGTAGTCGGCGGTCTCGTAGAAGCCGTTGTAGGTGTCGCCGGAGCGCCAGGCCGAGGCGACCACCACGTGCTTCGGGTTACGCGGGTCCTGGGCTACGTCGTTGACGATGTTCTTGTACGCGGCATTCGCGTCACCCGCGTTCGCCCCGCCGGGCAGGTAGCTCGGGTTCGGGGTGAACTCCAGCTTCCAGGCGCCGGAGGTGGTGCTCATCGCGTGCGAGAACAGGCCCCGGTTGGTGGCGACCCAGACCTTGCCGTCGAAGAACCGCAGCTTGTTGATGACCGTGCTCTCCAGCTCGGTCCCGCCGACCCGGTCGGTCGCCTTGAACGTGCCGGACTTCGGGTTGGCCAGCCGGTAGACGCCGGCGCCGACGTACGAGGTGCCGCCGGTGTTCGCCTCGCCGGTGGCGTACCAGAGCGAACCGTCCCCGGCGAGCACGATGTCGCCGCTGGACAGCGTGGGCAGCGCGTCCGTGATCGGCGTCCAGCTCCCGCCGCCGGTCGAGGAGCGCCATACGCCGCCGTCCGCGCCAGCCGCGTACACGTAACCGCCGTTGTCCGCGGCCAGGCCCGTGATCCGGCCGGTGACCAGGCCGGCACCCCCGGAGGAGTTGGACGCGTAGTCGCGGTAGCGCGGGTCGTCGCCGTCGTACTTGATGTTGGTGACCTCGCGCCAGCTGCCCTTGGTGGTGGGCAGCGCGTTGAGTTGGCTCAACGCGTTCGAGTACGCGCCCGGCGCGACGATGCCCGGGGCGTAGCGGGCCTGGGCGAACTGCTCGGCGATGGTGCGGGCCTCGAAGGCCTCCTCGCCGGCCTCCTCGGACGACTCGCCGGCCGCCATCTCCATGAACTCCCTAGGGTGCCAGGGCATGTTGGCGCCGGGCTCGTCCGCCAGGCCGAGCTTCTCCTGTACCTCGTGGTTGGTGGCGACGACGCCACCGAGCGCGGCGGCCAGCACCACGGCGCCCGCGATGGTCGCCGGCTTGCGCCAGCGGGATGTGGACATGTGAATCCTCCGGGATTCAAGGGAGTCCGGGTCGGTTGGCCCGGGTGGGAACCATGGCGGCGGTTGGCAGCCATGGCGCTTAAAAGCTGGACGGATGGTCCAAATTGGACCCGTTCCAAAGCTCGCGGCGACCGGCGGCTCACCCGTGTCGGCGGCGCGGGAGGGTCAGGCGACGGTCGGCGGGGCCCGGGTCGGCAGGGTGCCGCGCGGCGGCAGCGGCACGGCCGGCTGCCGGTAGCGGGTCGGGGCGGCGGCCGGGCCGGGCGTGCCTCCGACGCGCACCAGCGCGGCCGGGAGGAGATCGTCCGGTCCGTCGTTCGAAACGACGCCGGCGCGGTGGTCACCACGGTTCCCGTCAGGAAGGGCCGTCCACACGTCCGACGGAGCGTCGAGGTGCGCCAGGCGCGCCACGACGGCTCGGGGGTCGCCGGAGGGCGGGGCCGGACGGTCCGGCGTGGTGACGTCAACGGGCCGTCCGTGCGGTGGAAGCGCGGACGGCGCGTCGTGGACGATCGACCGGTGCGCGGCGGTGACCACCGCGCCGGGCTCAGGGGTCTCCCCGCGGCCGGGCACACCCAGTCCGGCCAGGACGAACGCCAACGCGACGACGACGGCGGTCAACCGGTCGAACACGCGCATGGGCAACCCTGCCGGGACGAGGGGACGCCGCCCGGGCGAGCGGCACGGTGGCCGCCAGCGGCGCAGTTGGCGAGGAGAGCGGTAAGGGTCGATCGCTTGCTGCGGGACAACGCTAGCAACAACTTTCCCAGCCGGGCAACGGGAGGGCGCTCGTACTTTCGGCTGGTCAGCGCTCGACTCGTGACATCGCTCCGGGCAGGAGTGCCAACGAATGAAACAGGGGCGCGGCCGGTCGGCCGCGCCCCTGTTGGTGTGCGCTCAGTGGAAGAAGTGGCGGGTGCCGGTGAGGTACATGGTCACCCCGGCCTCCTTGCAGGCGGCGATGGTCTCCTCGTCGCGGATCGACCCGCCGGGCTGGACGATCGCCCGGACGCCGGCCTCGATGAGGATCTTCGGACCGTCGGCGAAGGGGAAGAAGGCGTCCGAGGCGCAGACCGCACCGCGCGCCCGGTCGGCGCCGGCCCGACGGACCGCGAGCTGCGCCGAGTCGACCCGATTCACCTGGCCCATCCCGACGCCGACGGTGGCGCCGTCCTTGGCCAGCAGGATCGCGTTGCTCTTCACCGCGCGGACCGCCCGCCAGGCGAACACCAGGTCGCGCAGGGTCGCCTCGTCGGCCGCCTCGCCGGTGGCCAGCCGCCAGTTGGCCGGGTCGTCGCCCTCGGCGTCGATCCGGTCCCGCAACTGCACCAGCACCCCGCCGGTGACCTGCCGCCACTCGGCGGGCAGCGGGTTGAACGCCGGGGCGCGCAGCAGCCGGATGTTCTTCTTCCCCTGAAGGATCTCCACGGCGCCGGGCTCGAACCCGGGCGCCACCAGGACCTCGGTGAAGATGTCCGCCACCTGCCGGGCCAGCTCGACCGAGACCTCGCCGTTCACCGCGATCACCCCGCCGTACGCGGAGACCGGGTCGCAGGCGTGCGCCTTGCGGTGCGCCTCGGCCACGTCCGCGCCGACCGCGATGCCGCACGGGTTGGCGTGCTTGATGATCGCCACCGCCGGCTGCCCCGGGAAGTCGTTCGCCGCCCGCCAGGCGGCGTCGGCGTCGACGTAGTTGTTGTACGACATCTCCTTGCCGTGCAACTGCTCCGCCTGCGCCAGCCCGGCCGGGCTCGCCGGGTCGGCGTAGAGGGCGGCCGCCTGGTGCGGGTTCTCGCCGTACCGCAGCACCGCCTGCCGCCGCAGCGCCAGGCCGGCGAACTCGGGCCAGCCGTCGGCGGCCGGGGCCAGGGTGGCCGCGAACCACTCGGCGACGGCCACGTCGTAGTCGGCGATGTCGGCGAAGGCCCGGGCGGCGAGCGCCCGGCGCTGGGCCAGCGTGAAGCCGCCCTCGGCGAGCGCGGCCAGCAGCGCCGGGTACGCCGCCGGGTCGGTCACCACGGCGACCGAGGCGTGGTTCTTGGCGGCGGCCCGCACCATCGCCGGCCCGCCGATGTCGATCTGCTCGACGCACTCGTCCTGGTCGGCGCCGGAGGCGACCGTGGCCTGGAACGGATAGAGGTTGGAGACCAGCAGGTCGATGCCGGCGATGCCGTGCTCGTCGAGCTGGGCGACGTGGGCGTCCTTACGCAGGTCGGCGAGGAGGCCGCCGTGGATCTTCGGGTGCAGGGTCTTCACCCGGCCGTCGAGGATCTCCGGGAAGCCGGTCACCTGCTCGACCGGGGTCACCGGCACGCCCGCGCCGGCGATCGTCGACGCGGTGCTGCCGGTCGAGACGATCTCCACGCCGGCCTCGTGCAGGGCCCGGGCCAGCTCGACCAGGCCGGTCTTGTCGTAGACGCTGACCAGGGCCCGCCGGATCGGGCGGCGGGCCTCCTCAGTGGTGCTCACGGAACACTGACCTTTCTGCCGGTGATCGTCCAACCTTCACGGACCAGCCGACCGACCTGCTCGACGAGCTGGCGCCGCTCGGCCTCCTTGATGCGCTCGGTGAGCGTCTCCTCGTCGTCGTCGTCCCGCACCGGCACGGCGACCTGGGCGACGATCGGCCCGGTGTCCATCCCGGCGTCGACGAAGAACAGCGTGGCCCCGGTGAGCTTCACCCCGTAGGCGAGGGCGTCCCGAGGGCCATGGATGCCGGGGAACGCCGGCAGCAGGGTGTTGTGGGTGTTGAGGTAGCGGTCGCCGAACGCGGCCAGGAACTGCGGGCCGACCAGCTTGAGGAAACCGGCGCTGATCACCAGGTCGGGCCGGTGCTCGGCGACCCGGGCGGTGAGCGCGGCGTCCCAGTCGGCCCGGGTCGGGTGGTCCTTCAGCCGCTCCACGAAGGTCGGCACCCCGGCCGCGACGGCCCGGTCCAGGCCGGCGATCCCGTCCCGGTCGGCGCCCACGGCGACGACCCGGGCGCCGTATCCGGGGTCGGCCGTGGCGTCCAGCAGTGCCTGAAGGTTGCTGCCGGAGCCGGAGACGAGGACGACGAGGCGGGCGACGGACGCGGGCTCGGTCACCCGGCCACCCTATCGGGCAGGTCGGGCCGTCCAACGTGCGGGCGGCGACGTCGCGGGTGATCTCCGGGTGGCACGGGCACGATACGCTGCCGTCGCCCGGTGCCTGGCGTACGCCCGGCCCGGCGTCGGCATCGTGACCTTGGTTCCGGGCCCGTCCGCCGCGGGGCCCCGGTGCTGGGCGGAATGATGAGCGGCAGCAACGGACCATGGACCGTCGACCCCAGTTTGAGGAGCACCCCGCAATGCAGCCCGGTTACCCCGGTCAGGACCCGTACGGCCAGCAGCCCAACCAGGACCCGACCTCCCCGCAGTACCAGGACCCGTACGCCCAGCCGCCCGCGGCGCCCTACGGGCAGCAGCCCACCTCCGGCCAGCCGCACGACCCGTACGCCCAGCCGCAGGCGCCGCAGTACGGGCAGCAGCCCACCTCGGGCCAGCCGTACGGCCAGCCGACCTCGGGGCAGCCCTACGGGCAGCAGCAGCCGTACCAGGACCCGTACGCGCAGCAGCAGCCGTACGGCGCCGCGCCGACGTACCCGGCCTCGGGCTACCCGCAGCCGAAGGCGCAGAGCAACACGCTCGGCCTGATCAGCATGATCACCGGTATCGCCTCGATCGTGCTCGCCCTCTGCTGCACGCCGCTGGGCATCGCCTCCGGCATCGCCGGCGTGGTGCTCGGCATCATGGGCCAGAAGAAGGTCCAGCAGGGTGAGGCGACCAACGCCGGCCAGGCCAAGGCGGGCCTGATCTGCGGCGGCATCGGCATCGTCCTCTGCATCATCAGCGCCATCGCCGGCGCCGCCATCAACCTGAGCAACCTCAACTCCTGACCGGAGCGGAAAGGGGGCGTCCGGCACCGCCCGGGCGCCCCCTTTCCATGCCCGCCCCCACCGCCACCGGGTGAGCAAGAGGTTTAGCGTCGGGATCTCGTCGTCTCCCGACGCGAACTCCTTGATCAGCGCGGCGGGGCGGGTGGACGAGGAGTGGCGGCGGGGCGCGAGGAGGCGGGGCGGCTGGGGGTCTGCGCGCGGGCCAGCGTCTTGGTGGCGGCGGCGCCGAGCAGGGTGCCGGCGGCGACCACCAGGGTCGCCACCCCGGCCACCTGCCACCAGACCGGGCCGATCTCGACCAGCCGGCCGCCGCCGAGCGGGCCGCCGGAGAGCGCGGCGGCCAGGCCGAGCAGCGCCCCGGCGACGGGGCCGGCGAGCGCCGCCGGGACGAGCAGCGCGGGCCAGCCGAGCGTCGCCCGCTCGTCGGCGGCGATCCGCAGCAGCCGCCGGGCCAGCAGCCAGCCGGCCGCCATACCGGCCAGCACCGGCACCGCGAGCAACCCCGCGCCGGCCCCGTCCATCGGGCCGCGCGGCAGCCCGGCCAGCAGCGGTACGGCCGGTAGCGCGCCGAGCGAGACCTCTCTGATCTGGACGGCGGTGCCGGTGCCGACGGCGAACCCGGGCCCGAGCAGGTAACTGGCCGACCAGACGGTGGCGTTCGGCGCGTACGCGAGGCTGACCAGGGTGATCCCGGCCTGACCGGCCACCCCGGTCCGGTAGGCGCCGATCATGTCGGCCGCGTCGCCGCCCCCGGTCGCCACCGAGAGGCCGGCCGCCCCGGCACCCGCCCCGAGCAGCAGCAGCCCGGCGACCAGCCCGGTCCGCACCCCGTCCCGCAGCGACGGCGGCGAGCGCCGGGCCAGCAGCACCGACACGGCGGTGGTACGCGCCGCGCCGACCAGGGCGCAGGCCGTACCGAAGATCGCGAAGGTCACGCCGGCCCGGACCGGGGACACCCGCGGGCCGCCCGCGCCGACCGCGATCGCGGCGACGGCGCCGAGCAGCGCGTACCCGATCCCGACGGCGACCGCGGCGGTGAGCGCCTGCCGGGGCGAGCGGCCACCGCGCGCGCCGATGGCCCGGCTGACGTGCACGCCGGCCCTGGTGAGCCGCCAGACAGCGAGCGCGGTGAGGGCGAGCGGCGCCAGGCCGAGCGGCCCGGCGGAGGTCTCCAGCGGCACCCCGTGGCCGAGCAGCCAGCCGGCGGCGCCGGCGCGCAACGCGCCGGGCAGCGACCCGGCGTCCGCGCTGAGCTGGGCCAGGCCGAGCACCAGGGTGACCGGCAACCAGGACGTCACGGCGGCCCAGCCGGCCGCCACCCCGGCGGCGACGGGCAGCGGGGCCCGACCGCGCGACGGCTTCCCGGAGCGGGGCGCGGGCACCCGGGGCGCCGGTCCGGCGCGGCCGGTCGGCCGGGCGCCGTCGGCGACACCGGCGGCAGGGCGGCGGGGCTGGTCAGGGGTGACGGGTGACATCGGGCTCTACTCTGGCATGTCACACGGGCGGCGGCAGTCCGATACCGCTCCGGCAGCACGGCGAGTTCCCTGATCCACCGGCCCGACCGCGGTGATCCGGTTAGCCTCGGCCCAGGACGCGACCGCTCGTCGCGGCCCGGCCCGCTCGGAGGAAGCCGTGAACGCTCCGTATCCGCCGCCGCCACCACCGCCGGCCACCGGCCGGGACCGGACCACTCTCTGGGGCGTCCTGGGGATCGTCCTCGGCCTGCTCTGCTGCGGCATCCTGGGCATCGTCCTCGGCTACCTGTCGATCCGGGACGCGCGGCGCTTCGGGCGGTCCCAACTGCTCGGCTGGCTGGCCATCGCGCTGGGCGTCATCAACCTCATCGCCAGCGCGATCGTCCGGGCGCGGGGCGCCTACTACCACCCCTACTGGTACCGCTGAGACGGCGAGGGGGCCGACCGGACCCGGTCGACCCCCTCGGCCGTGACACGACCGCTCAGCGGCCGGACATGATCTCCCGCATCAGCTTGGCGGTCTCGGTCGGCGTCTTGCCGACCTTCACGCCGACCGCCTCCAGCGCCGCCTTCTTCGCGTCGGCGGTGCCCGCCGAGCCGGAGATGATGGCGCCGGCGTGGCCCATGGTCTTGCCGGGCGGGGCGGTGAAGCCGGCGATGTAGCCGACCACCGGCTTGGTCACGTTGGCCTTGATGAACTCGGCCGCCCGCTCCTCGGCGTCGCCGCCGATCTCACCGATCATCACGATGGCGTCGGTCTCCGGGTCCGCCTCGAACGCGGCCAGCGCGTCGATGTGGGTGGTGCCGATGATCGGGTCGCCACCGATGCCGACGCAGGTCGAGAAGCCGATGTCGCGCAGCTCGTACATCATCTGGTAGGTCAGCGTGCCGCTCTTGCTGACCAGGCCGATCCGGCCGCTGCCGGTGATGTCGGCCGGGATGATCCCGGCGTTGGAGGCGCCCGGCGAGGCGATGCCCGGGCAGTTCGGGCCGATGATCCGGGTCCGCTCGCCCTTCGCCACGTTGTACGCCCAGAACGCGGCGGTGTCGTGCACCGGCACGCCCTCGGTGATCACCACGGCCAGGTCGATGCCGGCGTCGATCGCCTCGATGACCGCGGCCTTGGTGAACTGCGGCGGCACGAAGATGACCGTGACGTCCGCGCCGGTCTCCTTCATGGCGTCCGCGACGGACGCGAACACCGGCAGCTCGGTGCCGTCGAAGTCGACCTTCTGACCCGCCTTGCGCGGGTTGACGCCGCCGACGACGTTAGTGCCGGCGGCGAGCATCCGCCGGGTGTGCTTGGAACCCTCGGAGCCGGTCATCCCCTGCACGATGACCTTGGAGTCCTTGGTCAGCCAGATAGCCATTGTCAGACCCCCGCAGCTGCCAGCTCGGCGGCCCGCTCGGCCGCGCCGTCCATGGTGTCGACCCGCTGGATCAGCGGGTTGTTCGCGTCGTCGAGGATCGCCCGGCCGGCCTCGGCGTTGTTGCCGTCGAGGCGGACGACGAGCGGCTTGGTGGCCTTCTCGCCGCGCTGCTCGAGCAGCGCCAGCGCCTGCACGATGCCGTTGGCGACCGCGTCGCACGCGGTGATGCCGCCGAAGACGTTGACGAAGACGCTCTTCACCGACGGGTCGGAGAGGACGATCTCCAGGCCGTTCGCCATCACCTCGGCGCTCGCGCCGCCGCCGATGTCGAGGAAGTTGGCCGGCTTGACGCCGCCGTGCCGCTCACCGGCGTACGCGACCACGTCGAGGGTGGACATGACCAGGCCCGCGCCGTTGCCGATGATGCCGACCTCGCCGTCGAGCTTGACGTAGTTGAGGTCCTTCTCCTTGGCGGCCTGCTCCAGCGGGTCCACCGACGCCTGGTCGACCAGGGCCTCGTGGTCCGGGTGCCGGAACGCAGCGTTCTCGTCGAGGGTGACCTTGGCGTCCAGCAGCAGCAGCTTGCCGTCCTTGGTCGTGGCCAGCGGGTTGACCTCGACCAGCGTGGCGTCCTCGGCGACGAACGCCTGCCACAGCTTGACCGCGACCTCGACCACCTGGTCGGCGACCTCGGCCGGGAAGCCGGCCGCGCTCACGATCTCGCGCGCCTTCGCCTCGTCCACGCCGGTGTTGGCGTCGATCGGGGCCTTGACGACCTTCTCGGGGGTGTCGGCGGCGACCTGCTCGATGTCCATGCCGCCGGCCACGCTGGCGATGCAGAGGAAGGTGCGGTTCGCCCGGTCGAGCAGGTACGAGAAGTAGTACTCCTCGGCCACGTCCGCGGTCACGGTGATCATGACCTTGTGGACCGTGTGACCCTTGATGTCCATGCCGAGGATGTCGGTGGCGCGGGCCACCGTCTCCTCCGCGCCCTCGGCCAGCTTCACGCCGCCGGCCTTGCCGCGGCCGCCGACCTTCACCTGCGCCTTGACGACCACCCGGCCGCCGAGGCGCTCGGCGATCGCGCGGGCCTCCTCCGGGGTAGTGGCGACGCCGCCGGCGAGCACGGGCAACCCGTGCCGCTCGAACAGGTCCCGCCCCTGGTACTCGTACAGGTCCACGATTGCGCGTCCCGTCCCGTCTCCGCGGCGCGCCCTCGCGCCGCCACCAGCGTTGGAAAATCAGTTTGACGCCTGTCATCAGAAGAGACAGGCCATTTGCCGCAGCCTAACGAGATGGGAACCAGGGGCAACCGAGCGGGTGCGTGGTGTGCGGTAATGCACAGCCGCCGGACGCCTCGGGTCAGCCCACCCGGCAGCGGCCGGCCGCGTACCCGATCACCGCCCGCATGATCTCCTCCTCGGAGCGGTCGGCGTACCGGACGGTGGCGGTGAAGCCGGTGCCGAAGAACGCCTGCTGCATCCCGGAGTCCAGCGCGGTGAACGCCCCCAGGCCGGTCCCGGCGCGCGGGTCGCGCGGCTTCACGCAGAGCATCTTCTCCAGCGCCCAGCGCCGCAGGTAGATCCGGTCGATCGCCTCCCAGGGCAGCCAGATCGCCTGCCCCCGCGTCGGCCGAGTCTTGATCCACAGCCCGGCCGGCCCCACCGCGAGCAACGGACCGCCGGAGGAGACCAGCCAGAGCTGCAGGCCCAGCGGCAGCGCGGCGAACAGCAGGAACACCGGGATGACGAACAGCAGTACGGGGCCGCCGTCGCCGGACGCCGCGATGCCGATCGGGCAGGCCAGTACCAGACCGATGAAGAGCATCAGGCCCCCGAAGAGCAGCGCCCGCCGGCCCAGGCTCGGCCGAGCCACGAACGGCAGGTCCTCCGGGATCCGTTTCGCCGTCCGCGTCGGCGGCGGCGGCCACTGCCCCGGCCCGAACCCACCCGGGTACGCCGGCCCGGCAGGGTGCCCCGGCCCGCCCGGGTACGCGTGCTGCGGCGGCCCGGGCCAGGCCGCGCCGGGCTGCTGCCCCGGCGCGCCGGGGTGATGTGGCGCGGACCAGCCCGGAGCCGGGTACGTGTGCTGCGGCGGCCCGGACCAGCCCGGCGTCGGCGGCTGGTGCGGCGGCGCGGGCCAGCCGGGGACGGCCTGGTGCGGCGCGGACCAGCCGGGACCAGGGGGTGTGGGCGCGTCTGGCCCGGTGGGCGGCCATTCGCCGCCGGCGTCACGCTGCGGGTACGGCGGCTGGGTCACGGCGGGCTCCCGGCGGGATCGTCGACCGCGGAACGCGGTACGGGCAGCCACACGATACGACTCCCGGCGGGAAGGCCCGGAGAGCCGGGCTGCTCGGGTGCCGCCCCAGGGCACCGGATCGGCGCGACGTCAGATGATTGGGCGCGGGTCAGCCGTCCGGGGGATTTGCGGATGGGGCGTAACCGCCCGGTGGGGGCGTCGTTGAGTCTGATGTCGGAGCGCTGGTACAGCGCGACGACGGGAGCGGCCGATGCCCTGTCGGTCGAGGGGTGGCGGCGGGGCATCGTGCATAGAGGGGCCGGACGTGTGAGGGGTGCGTCCGGCCCCTCCCCCTGTCCGGGTTCCGGTCCCGGTCGCTCCAGGTCGGCGACACCCCGGGTATCCCGCCACTCCGGCACTCCGGCGCGGCTCAGCGGTCCGACCCCGGTCGGCACGCGACCCTGCCGGACCGGACGCCGGTCAGGCGACCGGCTGGGCGACGTTCTGCCGGACCCAGTCGACGATGGACTGCGTGGTGGCGCCCGGGGTGAAGATCTTCGCGACGCCGAGCCGCTCCAGCTCGGGGATGTCGGCGTCCGGGATGATGCCGCCACCGAAGACCACGATGTCGGCCGCGTCCCGCTCGGCGAGCAACTCCAGGACCCGCTTGAAGAGCGTCATGTGCGCCCCGGAGAGCACGGAGAGGCCGACCGCGTCGGCGTCCTCCTGGATCGCGGTCTCCACGATCTGCTCCGGGGTCTGGTGCAGGCCGGTGTAGATGACCTCCATGCCGGCGTCCCGCAGGGCGCGCGCGACGACCTTCGCGCCCCGGTCGTGGCCGTCCAGGCCGGGCTTCGCGACGACGACCCGGATACGAGAGCTCATCAGCGCACACCTTTCACCGGCTACGGCACTGTCACCTGAACGAACGGTAACCCGCCCGGCCGGCTGCCGGAAACCCGGGCCGGCACCCTTGGGGGCCTGTCTTCATACGGGCCCCTCCCGGCCGACCGCGCCCGTCCGCGCGGCACCCGGCCGGCGGCCACCCGGAGCGCCGCGGCCATTACCGTGCGGCGCCGTACGCGGAAAGCCGGACACCTCCGCCGAACGGTCACTGTGCGCGACGAACGGACGGTTACCGGGCCACCCGACCGGCGGCACGAGACATGACAAGAGCGGATGTAAAGGGACAGAAAGAAACACCATTTCGGCGCTTTGGCTTGTGACCAGAGTGGCGGTTGGCTAACGTGTCCACGGTTGTCATCAGGTCCACGGACGGGTGACGACGCGGCCACCGGACGTTCGACGGAGCTTCACCGAACGGCTCGAGGTCGCATCGGATCCCCGACAACGGAGGGTGTGCGTGCGCCAGCGCCTGTCGTCTGAGCCCGATAGATATCGCGGTCGACGCCGCGTACCCACCCCCCCGCGGAGCCGCTACGCCGCGGTCGTGACCACCGCCTTCGTGGGAGCCGGCATCGTTGCCCTCGGCGCGAACGCCCTCCCCGACGCCAAGAGCGTCAGCCCTTCGGTCCTCGACGAGCTCAAGCAGGCGTCGGTCACCAGTCAGGACGCGGCGAGCCGGGCCGACAGCGCCGACCGGGCGACCCGCGACAGCCGCGCCCAGAGCAAGGCCTCCACCGAGCAGGACGCCTGGCTGCTGCCCCTGCACGGCTACGACTTCAACTCGCCCTACGGCATGCGCTGGGGCAAGCTGCACAGCGGCATCGACCTGGTCGCCCCGGAGGGCACCCCGTACGTCGCCATCCACGGCGGCACGGTCACCAAGGCGGGCTGGTTCGGCGGCTACGGCTACGCGGTGATCGTCCAGCACTCGGACGGCAGCGAGGCCATCTACGGCCAGTCCTCGGCGATCAGCGTCAAGGAGGGCCAGCAGGTCAAGGCCGGCGACCAACTCGGCCTGGTGGGCAGCACCGGCCACGCCTACGGCTCCCACCTGCACCTGGAGATCCATGTCAACGGGCAGCCGCTGGACCCGGTGCCGTGGCTCAAGGACCGCGGAGTGGACATCCAGCTGCAAATCGAGGCAATCTACAGCGAGGTAGCCGCGTCCTAACGCTGCGTACCGCCCGCTCGCCGCCCGGATCGCTCGATCCGGGCGGTTTTTCGTGGGGGCAAAGTTGGCTGGGTCACAGCGGGAAGTGTGAGCAGCGCCACGACCGCACATGATCCTTTTCTCGAGCAAATCGCACCGGAATGGGCTGAACCCGGACACGAGCGATCACCAGTCCGGCCCGTCCTCCCGGACCCAGTACCCACCACGACCGGAGCCGACACCAGTATTTCGAGGTCACGTGCCCCTCGACTGATGAAGGTCCCCGTGCAGGAAGACAGCTCCACCCCGAACGAGAACATCCCGGCCGCCCCCGGCCGGCACCGGCGGCGCGCCAGCACGGGTCGGCGGGCCACCTACCTCGTCCTCGGCGCCGTCGCCCTGGTCGCCCTCGGCCTCGGCGGCGTCTCCGTGGCCACCGCCGACCGCGGCACCCCGGCCCCGGCCGCCGTCGACTTCGACGCCCAGGCCCGCGCCGAGGACGCCGCCCGGGCCGACCGCTCCGTCCGTGAGTCGATCGCCCCGGTCACCCCGTCGGCCACCCCGGTCAGCCCGTCCCCGAGCCCGACCGCGGCCAGCCCCACGCCGACGAGGACCGCCACCGCCAAGCCGAAGCCGCAGCCGAAGAAGACCGTCAAGCCGAAGCCCAGCTGGGTGATCCCGATGAAGGGCGCCACGATCACCTCCTGCTACGGGCCGCGCTGGGGCACCCTGCACGCCGGCATCGACTTCGCCATGCCCGCCGGCACCCCGATCCACGCCGCCGCGGCCGGCACCGTCGTCAAGGCCGGCGACGCCAGCGACGGGTACGGCAACTCGGTCTTCATCGACCACCACAACGGCTACCTGACGCACTACGCGCACCAGAGCCGGCTGATCGTCAGCGTCGGCGACAAGGTGAGCGCCGGCCAGGTCATCGGCTACGAGGGCGCCACCGGCGACGCGACCGGCCCGCACCTGCACTTCGAGGTGCATCAGGGGCAGATGTGGAACCAGATCGACCCGGCGCCGTTCCTGCGCGCCCGGGGCATCAACGTGGCCTGCTGACGGCCACGGCACGAGGAGAGACCCGGTCCGGCACCCGCCGGGCCGGGTCTCGCCGTCAAAGCTTGTCGATCGGGGCGTGCCGGAGCACCAGCCACATGGTCTGATCACCGAAGTCGATCTGTGCCCGGGCGCCCGGGCCGTGCCCCTCCACGGCCAGCACCCGGCCCAGCCCGTAGCGCTGGTGGTTGACCCGGTCCCCCACCGACACCTTCGGCACCTGCCGCAGCTCGCTGGCGGTGGACAGCCGGCTGCCGTCCACGCCGAGCCGCTTGGCGAGCTGGGTCGCCTTCGGCGTACCCCCGGTGAAGCCGCCACGCCCGCCGGGCGCGCGGTCCGCGCGGCCGCCGACGCCACCGCCCCCGCCGGCCCAGGAGGTGTACGAGGCCTCGACGCGCTCCCAGCGGACCAGCTCCGGCGGCAGCTCCTCGAGGAAGCGCGACGCCGGGTTGTATGCCGGCGCGCCCCAGGCCGAGCGGGTGACCGCCCGGGACAGGTAGAGCCGCTGCCGAGCCCGGGTGATGCCCACGTACGCCAGCCGCCGCTCCTCCTCCAGCTCCCGGTTGTCGCCCAGCGAGCGCAGGTGCGGGAAGACGCCGTCCTCCAGGCCGGTCAGGAAGACCACCGGGAACTCCAGGCCCTTCGCCGTGTGCAGCGTCATCAGGGTGACCACGCCCTGGTGCTCGGGGTCGTCGGCGGGGACCTGGTCGGCGTCGGCGACCAGCGCCACCTGCTCCAGGAAGCCGGCCACGGTGGCCCGCTCGCCCTCCTCGCCCAGCGCCTCGATCCGTTCGGTGTATTCCCGGGCGACGCTCACCAGCTCCTGGAGGTTGTCCACCCGGCCGGCGTCCTGCGGGTCCAGGCTCTCCTCCAGCTCGGTGAGGTAGCCCGAGCGGGTCAGCAGGGCCTCCAGCACATCCTCCGGGGTGCCCGTCTCGGCCAGCTCGCGGGCGGAGTCGAGGAGTGCGACGAACTCCGCGATCCCGTTGGCGGCCCGGGTGGAGATCCCGGGCGCGTCCTTGGCCCGGCGCAGCGCCGCGCCGAAGGAGATCCGGTCCCGGCTGGCCAGCGCCTCCACGCACGCCTCGGCCCGCTCGCCGATGCCCCGGCGCGGGGTGTTGAGGATCCGGCGCAGGCTGACCGTGTCGTCGTCGTTGACCACCGCGCGCAGGTAGGCCAGCGCGTCGCGGACCTCCTTGCGCTCGTAGAACCGCACCCCGCCGACCACCTTGTAGGGCAGGCCGACCCGGATGAACACCTCCTCGAAGACCCGGGACATGGCGTTGGTGCGGTAGAAAACGGCCACGTCGCCGGGGCGGGTGTCGCCCTGGTCGACCAGGCGGTCGATCTCCCGGGCCACCCAGTCCGCCTCGGCGTGCTCGGTGTCGGCCACGTACCCGACGATCTGCTCGCCGGCCCCGGCGTCGCTCCACAGCCGCTTGGGCTTGCGAGAGGTGTTCCGGTCGATCACCGCGTTGGCGGCGTTGAGGATGGTCTGGGTGGAGCGGTAGTTCTGCTCCAGCAGGATCGTCCGGGCGTCGGTGAAGTCGCGCTCGAACTCCAGGATGTTGCGGATGGTCGCGCCCCGGAACGCGTAGATCGACTGGTCGGCGTCACCCACCACGCACAGCTCGGCCGGCGGGATCCCCTCGGTGCCGGAGACGAGCTCCTTGATCAGCACGTACTGGGCGTGGTTGGTGTCCTGGTACTCGTCCACCAGCACGTGCCGGAACCGGCGCCGGTAGCTCTCCGCGACGTGCGGATGCGACTGGAGCAGGTGCACCGTCGTCATGATCAGGTCGTCGAAGTCCAGCGCGTGCGCCTCGCGCAGCCGCCGCTGGTAGAGCGTGTACGCCTCGGCCAGCGCCCGTTCGTTGGGCCCCTTGGCCCGGGCGGCGAACGCCTCCGGGTCGACCAGCTCGTTCTTCAGGTTGGAGACCTGGGCGGCCAGGCCGCGTGCCGGGTAGCGCTTCGGGTCCAGGTCCAGCTCACGGGCGACGAGCTGCATCAGCCGGCGGGAGTCGTCCGCGTCGTAGATCGAGAAGGTGGACTTGAGCCCGGCGTGCTCGTGCTCGGCGCGCAGGATCCGGACGCAGGCCGAGTGGAAGGTCGACACCCACATCAACCGGGCGCGCGGACCGACCAGGGCGGCCACCCGGTCCTTCATCTCACCGGCGGCCTTGTTGGTGAAGGTGATCGCGATGATCTCGCCCGGGTGCACGTCCCGCGCGGCCAGCAGGTAGGCGATCCGGTTGGTCAGCACCCGGGTCTTGCCGGAGCCGGCACCGGCCACGATCAGCAGCGGGGAACCGGCGTGGGTGACCGCGTCCCGCTGGGGACCGTTCAACCCGTCGAGGAGAGCCTGCGGGTCCTGCCGGGCCGACGGCTCCAGGTCGTGGCGCGGCGACAGACGCGCCGAGCTGGAGTCGTCGTAGGCCCCGGGCCGGCGCGACGGGGTCGGCCGGGACTCCGGCGCGGGCGGGGACGCGGGGATGTCGAAGAGAGGATGCATCGCACGGCGAGTCTATGCCGACGGGCGGACACTTCCCGCCCATGCCGGCCCGGACGAGACGGAGCCGTCACCGCCGTGCCCCGTCCCACCTGTTGGCCGGTTTCCTTGCGCGACGCGCCCGCCGGTCGGCATACTCGACGACGTGTTCGGTCAGCGCTTCTACTTTTACTACGGCACCGGGAGTCCGGCAGCCGTAGGTCGCGCCTGATCACAGACCTGCGAAAGCCCCGGGCTCCTGGAGCCCGGGGCATTTTCGTCCCGGGATCCGGGCACCGGGCCCGAGACCCGGAAGGTACGACGATGATGACTGACGTGGTGGAGTCCAGCGGCAGCCTGGCACGGAACGAGCGGCCCGACGGCGCCGACCCGACCGGGGCCGCGGCGGCGCGGACCGGCACCGGCGACTCGGCGGCCGCCGAGCGGATCGTGGCCATCCGCGAGCGGATCGACGAGATCGACCGCACGATCATCGCCCTCTGGCAGGAGCGGGCCGCGCTGTCCCAGGAGGTCGGAGCCACCCGGATGGCCTCCGGCGGCACCCGCCTGGTGCTGTCCCGGGAGCGGGAGATCCTGGAGCGGTTCCGGCAGGCGCTCGGGGCCGACGGCACCCAGCTCGCGCTGCTGCTGCTCCGCGCCGGTCGTGGCCCGCTGTGAGGGGCCCCGACATGACGAACCGCCTGCCGGCGTCGAGCTGACGCCGGCAGGCGGTTCGTGGTCGGTCAGGCCGCCTCGTGGGTGGGGACGATCTCCCGCCGCTCCGCGAAGTGGCAGGCGCTCGGGTGGTCCGAGCCCGGCCGGATCTGGAGCAGCGGCACCTCCTGGGCGCAGACGTCCTGCGCCTTCCAGCACCGGGTGCGGAACCGGCAGCCCGAGGGCGGGCTCACCGGGGAGGGGACGTCGCCGGTGAGCCGGATGATCGCCTTGTTGTCCCGCAGCGTCGGGTCCGGCACCGGCACCGCCGAGAGCAGCGCCTGGGTGTACGGGTGGGTCGGCCGCTCGTAGATCTCGTCCTCGGTGCCGATCTCCACCATCTTGCCCAGGTACATCACGGCGACCCGGTCGGAGAGGTGACGCACGACCGAGAGGTCGTGGGCGATGAAGACGTACGACAGACCGAACTCGGCCTGGAGCTTCTCCAGCAGGTTCATCACCTGCGCCTGGATCGACACGTCCAGGGCCGACACCGGCTCGTCGCAGACGATGACCTCGGGCCGCAGGGCGAGCGCCCGGGCGATGCCGATGCGCTGCCGCTGGCCGCCGGAGAACTGGTGCGGGTACCGGTTGATGTGCTCCGGGTTCAGGCCGACCAGGTCGAGCAGTTCCTTGACCTTGCTCCGGCGGCTGCCGCGCGGGGCCACCTCGGGGTGGATCTCGAACGGCTCGCCGATCAGGTCACCGACCGTCATCCGCGGGTTCAGCGAGGTGTACGGGTCCTGCATCACCAGCTGGATCTGCCGGCGCAGGCGCCGCAGGGCCGAGCCGGAGAGCCGGGAGATGTCCTGCCCCTTGTAGAGCACGTGACCGCTGGTCGGCCGCTCCAGGTTCATCAGGACCCGGGCGAGCGTCGACTTGCCGCAGCCGGACTCACCCACCACGCCCAGCGTCTCGCCGGCCTTCAGCTCGAAGGAGACGCCGTCGACCGCCTTGACGTGCCCAATGGTCTTCTTGAACACGACACCCCGGGTCACGGGGTAGTGCTTGACCAGGTCACGAACCTCGATGATGTTCTCAGTCACGGTTCACGAGCTCCTCGGCGAAGTGGCACGCGCTGGCCCGGCCGCTGCGGATCTGCAGCAGCGGGGGCAGCTTCTCCCGGCACACCGGCTGCGCCATGGGGCAGCGCGGGTTGAACGGGCAGCCCGACGGGATGTTCATCAGGTTCGGCGGGAGGCCCTTGATGGTGCGGAGCTCCTGCCCCTTCTCGTCCAGCCGCGGGATCGAGTTCAGCAGGCCGAGGGTGTACGGGTGCGCCGGCTTGGCGTACAGGTCGTACACGTCGGCTTCCTCGACGATCCGGCCGGCGTACATCACCGCGATCCGGTCCGCGACGTCGGCGACCACGCCGAGGTCGTGGGTGATCAGGATCATGCCCATCTGCCGCTCCCGCTGGAGCTCGCCGAGCAGGTCCATGATCTGGGCCTGCACGGTCACGTCCAGCGCGGTGGTCGGCTCGTCGGCGATCAGCACCTCCGGGTCCAGCGCCAGCGACATCGCGATCATGGCGCGCTGCCGCATACCGCCGGAGAACTGGTGCGGGTAGTTGCTGAACCGACCCTTGGCGTTCGGGATCTTCACCTGGTCGAGCATCTCGATCGCGCGCTTCTTGGCGTCCGAGCGGCTCATGCCGCGCCGGATGCGGAACTGCTCGGCGATCTGGAAGCCGACGGTGAAAACCGGGTTGAGGGCGGAGAGCGAATCCTGGAAGATCATCGCAATGCCCTCGCCGCGGATGCGGCGCCGCTGCTCGGCGGACATCTTGAGCATGTCCTTGCCGTGGAAGCGGACCTGGCCACCGGTGACGAAGCCGGGCGGAGTGTCGAGGATGCCCATGATCGTCTGCGCGGTGACGCTCTTGCCGGAGCCGGACTCGCCGAGCACGGCGAGGGTCTCCCCCGCGTCGACGTGGTACGTCACCCCGTTGATGACCTTGGCGACGCCGTCCCGGGTGCGGAACTCGACCCGCAGGTCGTCAACCTCGAGCAAGCGGCCGGAGGGGCGGCCGGATCCGTCGGCGCCCGGCGCGGACTGCTCGGACACGAGAATGTCGGACAACTGAGTCTCCCCTATCGGAGCTTCGGGTCGAGGGCCTCGCGGACCGCCTCGCCGAGCATCACGAAGCTCAGCACTGCGGTGACAAGGAACGCGGCGGGGAAGAAGAGCAGGAAGGGCGAGACCCGGATGTAGTTCTGCGCCTCACTGATCATGATGCCCCAGGACACGACCGGGCTCTTCAGACCGATGCCCAGGAAGGACAGCGTAGCCTCGGCGCCGATGAAGCTGCCAACCATGATGGTCCCGTAGACCAGCAGCGGCGCGAGGCAGTTCGGCAGCAGGTGCTTGAGGATGATCCGGCCGGTGCCGGCGCCCAACGCCCGGGCCGCGACGATGTAGTCGGCCTCCTTGGTGGCCAGCACCGAGGAGCGCATCAGCCGCATCACGACCGGCCAGCTCAGCACGCTCAGCGACAGGATGACCAGACCCATGATCGTCCACTCGCCGTTGTCCGTGCCCGAGCCGTTGAAGGTGGTCAGGATGACGATCGAGCCGAGCACGAACGGCAGGCCGAAGAAGATGTCCGCGATCCGGGAGAGCAGCGCGTCCACCCAGCCGCCGCGGTAGCCGGCGATGATGCCCATCGTGCCGCCGATCAGCAGCGTGCAGATCACCGAGAGCAGCGCCACCACGATCGAGGCGCGGGCACCGTAGATCACCCGGGAGTAGACATCCCGGCCCTGCACGTCGTAGCCGAACCAGGCGTGGGCCGACGGCTCCACCCGGCTGCGGGACAGCGTGCCGTTGACCGCGTCGCCGGAGGTGAACAGCGACGGGAAGGCCGCCATCAGCACGAACAGCACGATGAACGCGGCAGAGATCCAGAACAGCGGCTTGCGGCGCAGGTCGCGCCACGCGTCGCCGAGCAGGCCGCGCGGCTTCTCCTGCTTCTGCGCCGGCAGGCCGGCGTTGGCCGGAGCGCCGATCTCGGTCGGCTGCTCGGGGCGGGGGGTGCTGACAAGCGATGCGGCGCTCGGGTCACTCATAGCGAATCCTCGGGTCCAGGGCGGCGTAGAGCAGGTCCACCAGCAGGTTCATCACCAGATACACGACCACCAGCACCACCACGATGCCGACAACGGTAGCGCTCTCCTTGGTGACGATGGCGCGCAGCACCTGGCGGCCGATGCCGTTGATGCCGAAGATGCCCTCGGTGATGATGGCGCCACCCATCAGGGCGCCGAGATCGGTGCCGAGCAGGGTGACGACGGGGATGAGCGAGTTACGCAGCAGGTGCACGCCCACCACCCGGCGCATGGGCAGGCCCTTGGCGATGGCGGTACGGACGTAGTCCGCGCGGCGGTTCTCCGCGATGCTGGTGCGCGCCACCCGGGCGATGTACGCCGACGAGGCGCTGCCCAGCACGAAGCCCGGCAGGAGCAGCTCGGTGATCCGCATCTCGCTGGAGACGGTAGGCGTGATGATGCCCCACTTGACGCCGAAGAACCACTGGAGCACGAAGCCGATGACGAAGACCGGCAGGGCGATCAGGAAGAGGCTGGAGACCAGGACCAGGTTGTCCAGGAAGCCGTTGCGCCGGAGACCGGTCAGCACGCCCGCGCCGAGACCGATGACGGCCTCGATGATGAGCGCGACCACCGCCAGCTTCAGGGTGTTGGGGTACGACGTCGCGATGATGTCGCTGATCGGCCGATTACCGAAGGTAATGCCGAAGTCACCCTGGAACAGGTTCTTCATGTAGCTGGCGTACTGCACCCAGATCGAGTCGTCGAGGTGGTACTTCGCGGTCATGACCGCGCGGTAGTTCTCCGGGCAACCCCGGTCACCGCACTTGCCGGCGAACGGGTCGCCGGGCACCGACCAGACGAGCCAGTAGATCAGGAATGTCGTGCCGATGAACACCGGCACGAGTTGCAGCAGCCGTCTCAAGAGATAACGGCCCATGGGGTGGTCCTCCAGACAAGGGGCGCGTCGGATCAGCCGACACGGGTGGCGACAACGTGCGAGGGGTTTGTTGTACACCCCCTCGCGGAACGGCCCCGGGTCGGGCTCACCGGTAGGCGAGCCCGACCCGGGGTCAGACCGTTCGGATCAGAGCTCGACCGAGGTGATGTCGAGCTCGCCGACGTTGGTCAGCTCGATCTTCTTGATCTTCTCCGAGTGGCCGGACTGCTCACCACTGAAGTAGATCGGGATGGACGGAACGTCCTGGTCGATCAGCTTGACAGCGTCCGCGAACTTCTTGTGCGCCTCGTCCAGGCTGGGGGCCGCGGAGGCCTCCTTGGCCAGAGCGTCGACCTGCGGGTTGCTGTACAGGCCGTCGTTCGAGGAGCCACCGGTCACGTAGAGCGGGTTGATCCAGTTCTCCACGTCCGGGTAGTCCTGCTGCCAGCCGGCCCGGTACATGCCGGTCATCTTGTGGGCGTTGATGTTGGCCCGGAAGACCGCGAAGGTCGGCACGCCCACGGCGACGGCGTCGATGCCCAGGTTGGTCTTGATCTGCTGGGCGACCGCCTCCATCCACTCCTTGTGGCTGGCGTCGGCGTTGTACGACAGGGTCAGCTTGCCGGTGAAGCCACCGGCCTCCTGGAGGAGCTGCTTGGCCTGGGTCGGGTCGAACTTGCAGGCGGTGCAGTTGCCCGGCTCGGCGCCCGGGGTCAGCGGGTTGGCCCAGCTGTCGGCCGGCTTGCGGTTACCGAAGAAGATCTTGTCGGTGACCTCCTGCCGGTTGATCGACAGCGAGATCGCCCGACGCAGCTTCGGGTTCTGGAAGCGCTTGTCGTAGATCGGGAAGGCGATGATGCCGGACGACGGGATCGTCGTCTGGATCGCCCGCTCGCCCAGGTCGGTCTTCCACTTGTCGCCAGCCAGCGACGAGACCGGAACCTGCTGCATGAAGTCCAGGTTGCCGGCGAGCAGGTCGTTGTACGCCGCCGTGTCGTCCTGGTAGATCTTGACGGTGACGTCCTTGATCTTCATCTTGTCGCGCAGGTTGTAGTCGTCGAAGCGGGTCAGCTTGATGTCGACGTCGTCCTGCCACGAGACGAACTTCACCGGGCCGTTACCGACCGGCTTCTTGCCGAACTCTTCCGGCTTCTGGGTGAAGAAGACGTCCGGCAGCGGCATGAAGGCGCTGTAGCCCAGCTTGGTCGGGAACACCGCGGTCGGCGCGGAGAGGGTGACCTCGAAGTTCCAGTCGTCGACGACCTTGAGGCCGGACATCTCCTTGACCGACGGGGTCGGGGCCTTCTTCGGGCCGTCGCCGTCCGGGTCAGCCGGGTTCAGGTCGGAGTAGCCCTGGATGTCGGCGAAGAAGCTGGCGTTCTGCGCGCCGTTCGGGGCGTACGCCGCCCAGTTCCAGGCCTTGACGAAGTTCTCGGCCTTGACGGTGGTGCCGTCGTGGAACTTGGTGTTCTGCTTGATCTTGATCTTGAAGACCTTGGAGTCGCTCGTGTCGATCGACTCGGCAAGGGCGTTCTGCGGGGCGCCACCGTTGTTCGGGTACTCGACCAGACCGGTCCACAGCCAGTCGATGATCTTGCCGCCGCCGGTCTCGGTGGTGTTTGCCGGAACCAGGGGGTTCTCCGGCTGGGTGCCGTCGATGACGATGGCGCCGTCCTTGCTGGCGCTGGCGTCGCCACCGTCGTTGTTCCCGCTCGAGCAGCCGGACGCGACGAGCGCGAACGCCGCGCCCACCGCGAGCGCGCCGCTCGCCCGCTTCGAGACTCTCATTCCGAGGGGCCTCCTCTTTCTAACCTGGTTCCGTCGTGAGTTTCACGCACGTCTGGGGGGTGACACCAACCGCCGGCCCGAACCACAGGCCGCCGGCTTACCGCAGAGGAAATCGGGACACCCCAGGGGTACCGATCCGCCGGGCACCGCGCCCCCGACCAGGACACCGCGCAGGGCCGGCGGCCACGCGGCGTCACGCGAAGGTGGCGTCACGTGGTCGGCAGGCCCGACGAGGTGCCTCAGACCGGGGGGTGAGGTGCTGCAACTGTGACACTCACCGGCCGGTTCCGTGAAGGTGCCGTTATCAAGACGTTAGTTGGCCGCCACGTTGCCGATACTTGAGAAAAGATCATGAAATCGGCGAGTCGTACCAGTCCGAACAGGCAAAACACGGTCACATCGGGCGAAGAACCGCGCGTAGGCTCACGGCTGTGAGCTTTCCTGCCTCCGCTCCGGTGCTTCCCGACGTCCGCCGGGCGCTGGCGGTTTTTGCCCATCCGGATGATGTCGACTTCGGCTGTGCGGGCACCATCGCTGGCTGGGTGGATGAGGGTATCGAAGTGGCGTACCTCATCGCCACCCGGGGGGACTCCGGCGGCTTCGACGACACCCCGCGCGCGGAGCTGCCCGCCCTGCGCGAGGCGGAGCAGCGGGCCGCGGCGGCCGCCGTCGGCGTGCACCGGGTCGACTTCCTCGACGGCCACCCCGACGGCATCCTCACCCCCGGCCCGGAGCTGCGGCGCGACATCGCCGCCGGGATCCGCCGGTTCCGCCCGGACCGGGTGCTGACCAGCTCCCCGCTGCGCCGCTGGGAGCACCTCACCGGCCCGAGCCACCCCGACCACCTGGCCGTCGGCGAGGCCACCACCTGCGCCGTCTACCCCGACGCGCGCAACCGCTTCGCCTTCCCGGAGCTGCTCGACGCGGGCCTGGAGCCGTGGGTGGTCCGGGAGCTCTGGTACGCGGGCGGCCCGGGGCCGGACCACGTCGTCGACGTGACCGACCGGGTCGACCGCAAGATCGCCGCGATGCGGGCGCACCGCTCGCAGACCGCGGACCTGGACGTGGTGACGTGGGTGCACGACCTGCTCGGCTCGATCGCCGGCACCGCCGGACTGCCCGCCGGCCGGCTGGCCGAGGCGTTCACCGTGCTGCGCACCGACTGATCGGAACCGGTCGCGGACACCGGACGGGTCAGCAGGCGCCGCAGCCGCGAGGGCGGCCCCTCCCGACGCGGACAGCGCGCAGCCCCGGCGCCACCCGGGCCGGAGCGGGACTCCCGGGCGGTCAGACCAACCGGCGGTCGGCCGCCCAGCGGGACAGCTCGTACCGGTTGGACATCTGGAGCTTGCGCAGCACGTTGGAGACGTGCGTCTCGACCGTCTTGATCGAGATGAACAGCTCCCGGGCGATCTCCTTGTACGCGTACCCCCGGGCCAGCAGCCGCAGCACCTCGCGCTCGCGGTTGGTGAGCTGGTCCAGCTCCGGGTCGGCGACCGGCGCGTCCGGCCGGGCCGCGAACGCGTCCAGCACGAACCCGGCCAGCCGCGGGCTGAACACCGCGTCCCCGTCGGCCACCCGGCGGATCGCGTCGGTCAGCTCCTCCGGCGAGATGGTCTTCGTGACGTAGCCCCGGGCCCCGGCCCGGATCAGCCCGATCACGTCCTCCGCCGCGTCGGACACGCTCAACGCCAGGAACCGCACCTGCGGGTGGGTACGCCGCATCGCGTCCAGCACCGCCCGGCCACCGCCGTCGGGCATGTGCACGTCGAGCAGCACCACGTCGGGCTGGGTCGCCGCGATCCGGCTGACCGCCTCGGCCACCGTGCTGGCCTCACCGACCACCTCGACGCGCGCGCCGAGCTCGGCGCGTACGCCCGCCCGGAACATGGCGTGGTCGTCGACGAGGAACACCCGCAGCCGCCCGTCCCGGGGCTGCGCCTCCTCGACCGGTTCGTGCTCGGCCATGGTCACCTGTCCTTTTCCGTCGTGCCGCCCGAGCCGCTGATCGGCAGGATCAGCCGGACCTCGGTGCCCTCCCCCGGCGCGGAGCGGATCTCCGCCCGGCCCCCGTGCCGCTTCATCCGCCCGATGATCGAACCCCGGACGCCGTGCCGGTGATCCTCCACCGTATCCGGGTCGAAGCCCTTGCCGCGGTCCCGGACGAAGGCGCTGACCTGGTCCGGCTCCACCTCGGCGTAGAGGGACACCGTCTGCACCCCGGCGTGCCGGGCCGCGTTGACCAGCGCCTCCCGGGCGGCCGCGACCAGCGCGCCCACCCGCTCGTCGGTCTCCCGGTCGCCCACCACCACGGTCTCGACCGTGATGGCGAAGGTGTCCTCCACCTCCGCGGCGGCCTGCTCCAGGGCTGCGGCGAAGCGCTCCGTCGGTGAGGCGGTCGGCTTGTAGAGCCAGTTCCGCAGCGACCGCTCCTGCCCCCGGGCCAACCGCTGCACCGTCTTGACGTCGCTGGCGTTGCGCTGGATGAGGGCCAGGGTGTGCAGCACCTGGTCGTGCACCATCGCGGCCAGCTCGGCCCGTTCCTGCTCCCGGATGCGTCCCTCCCGCTCGGAGCGGAGCTGGTTCCAGGTGCGCCAGAGCACCGGGCCGGCCACCACGCCCACGCCGGCCAGCCCGACCAGCGCGAAGATCACACCGTTGAGCACGGCGTCGAAGTTCTGCACCGGGGAGTAGACCGCCGCCACGCCGATGATGCCGACCGCGACGAGGACGCCGCCGCCGACGAAGCGGAGCACGAACGCGCGTCGGTCGCTCTCCTCCACCACCGCGCCCAGCCAGGGCACCGGCATCGACCCGCCCCACTGCTGGCGGCGCTCCGGCGCGGACTGGTGCCAGATCACGCCGGCGCCCACCGCGATGATCGCGACCAGCCAGCCGGCGGTGCCGGCCGCGCCGACCGAGTGGAAGGCCATCATCTGGACCAGCAGCACGCCGAGCCCGATCGCCACGAACGGCAGGAGCTGGGCGAGGTCGCGGCGGGGCGGGACGCCGGTGTCGCCGGGGCGCGGTGGCACGACCGCCCAGAAGGCGGCGTAGAGGAGCAGTCCGAGGCCGTTCAGCCCGAGCAGCACCATGAAGGCGATCCGGACACGGAGCACGGAGACGCCGAGGTGCTCGGCGATGCCGGCGGCCACCCCCGCGGCCAACCGGTGCTCGGTGGCCCGGTAGAGCCGCGGCGGGGGTGGGGTCGTGGTGGTGCTGATCGGAGGCTCCCAGGTCGGGGACGGAGTGGTGCGTCCCGATCGTCACACGCCCGGACCGCCCCCGACCACGGGGACGCCCCCGACATTCGGGGCCGCGGATCTCAGGGTGGGGTCAGGGTCGGGTCCGGAGGACGCTCGGGCGAGCGGGGCAGCAGGATCGAAGGCATGACCGACGACCCTGCCCGTCCGCCCCGGCCCGGGGCGGCACCACAGGACGGGCCACCGCCACCCCCGTCGGGGCCGGCGGCCACCCCCACCGACGCCCCGACGCCGCCGCCGGCCGGATCCGCCGGCCCGCCACCGGGCGCGTCGACCGCGGGGTCCGCACCGTTCGCCGACGCGCCACCGCCCGGGTACGCCCCACCGCCCGGCACCGCGGGCTTCACCTCCCGGTACGGGCTGGTCCGCCCGCGGGACGGCCGCTACCTGGCCGGCGTCTGCGCCGCCATCGGCCGCGCCACCAACACCGACCCGGTGCTGTGGCGGGTGCTGCTCGCCGTGCTGGGCTTCTTCGGCGGCATCGGCATCCTGGTCTACGTCACCGCCTGGCTGATCATCCCCGGCGAGGGGGACACCGCCTCGCCGGTCGAGTCGATGCTGGGCCGGGGCCGGTCGAGCATGTCCCCGATCACCGTGATCGTGCTCAGCATCGCGGTCGCGGTCGGCTTCGGCTACGTCGTCACCAACGCGTTCCGGGCGATCCTGCTCGGTGCGGTGATCCTCATCGGCGGTGCGCTGCTGCTCAACCGGGACCAGCGCGGCCCGCTGGGCCGGCGGCCGGCCGCGGCCGGGCCTGGCACGCCGCCCGGTCCGGCCGCCTGGCCCGGTTCCGGCGCCACTCCGTCCGCCGGCACGCCCGCCACCGGCCCGGCCTGGTCCGGCTCCGCCACCGCCGGCCCGGCCGCCGCGCCGACGACCGGCGCGGCGGGCTGGCCGACGAGCGCCCCGGCGACCCCGGCCTGGCCGGAGGCCCCGACCGCCACGACCCCGACCTGGGCGGCGGCGTCCGCCGAGACCGTCGACCAGCCGGTCGGCGGCACCCGGCCGGCTTCCGACGCCGGGCCCGCCCCGGAGGTCGCAACGGGCTGGTCCAACCCCGAGCGCACCGCCGCGCAGCCGGCCTGGCCGGCGACGGGTCACCCCGCGGAGCCGGCTCCGGTCTCCGGCGCGGCGTGGCCGGGCGACGCGACACCGGCCTGGTCCGGCGCGCCGACGACGGGCAGCCCGCTCGGCCAGCCGGTCTCCGTGCCGCCGCCCGCGCCGGTGGGCGCGCCGCTGGCACCGGGCGGCTACCGGCCGCCGTTCGCGCCGCACGGCCCGTACGCCCAGGCGTACCCGCCGGCGCCGCCGGCCCCCGCCCGGCCGGCACGGCCACCGAAGCGGCCGAAGGAGCGTTCCGCGCTCGGCGCGGTCACCTTCTCGCTGATCTTCCTGGCGCTGGGCGTGGTGACCCTGCTCGACCTGCTCGACGTCTTCACGGTCGGTGCGGCCGGATACTTCGCCGCGGCGCTGGCCACCATCGGCCTCGGGCTGCTGGTGGGCACCTGGTTCGGGCGGGCCCGCTGGCTCATCGCGCTCGGCCTGGTCACCGCAGCGGCGCTCGGCATCGCCACCGTCGCCGATTCCTACGACCGGATACGCGGCATCGACGGCAACGTCACCTGGGCCCCGGCCGACTACCGCGACCTGGCGGTCCGCTACCAGAACAACTTCGGCGACGCGGTGCTCGACCTGCGGGCGGTGGACTTCGACAAGAAGGACACCCAGATCACCGTGGACATCAACTTCGGCAAGGCGACGGTGGTCGTACCGCCGAACGTGGACGTCACCACGGTGACCGACGTGAACGCCGGTGACGCCACGGTCTTCGGCCGGCGGACCAGCGCGGTCAACGGCCGCCAGGGGGAGACCACCGACCTCGGGCCGGACGGCCGCGGCGGGGGCACCCTGCGCCTGCTCATCCACGTGAACGCCGGAGACCTGGAGGTGACCCGGTGAAGGCCCACCGCACCGACCTCGTGTCGTTCGCCTTCGGGCTGGTCTTCCTGGCCCTCGCCGTCTGGTGGCTGCTCGCCCGGATCCTCGGGCTGGCCCTGCCACCGGTGGGCTGGTTCCTGGCGGGCGGGCTGATCGTGATCGGGCTGCTCGGCCTGGTCGGCGCGCTGCGCTCCGGGCGCCACGCCGACAGCGAAGCGGTCCACCCGCGACCCGATGCGACGGTCGCGGCACCCTATGTGGACGCCGCCCCGACCGGCGGCCCAGCCACCGCCCCGGTGGCTGACGAGTGGGCCACCGACGCGGTGGCCGAGGCGCCCGTTCCGGCGTGGGAGGACCGGCCCGCCGGCGGGGAGCCGCGCTGGTCGCCCACCACGCCGCCGAGCGACCGTGGGGACGGCGACCCCGCCACCCGCGAGCTGCCCGTCGAACCGGCGGGGGCAGTCCTCGGCGGGAGCGAGCCGGTGACCCGCGAGCTGCCCGCGATGGACGGTCCGGAGCAGGCGGCCGAACGGGACGCATCGGATGGTCCGGGCACCGGCGGGGGTGCGGCCGGTCGGGCGGAGCCGCCGCCGGGCTGACCGCGGCGGTGCAATGCCGGGACGCCGCCGCCTATGCTGGCTGGTGGAGATCTCGCCTCCGCCGGCCGGCCCCCCGGGTGGCGCGGCCGCGGCCGGTACCCCCGGTCGTCGGGCCCCGTCCCGCCCCGGCCGGCCAGGTCACCGTGGTGGTCCCGCCGCCGTCCGTCTCTACGTCGTCAGGAGCCCGTCCGACATGACCCAGTCCCCCGCCGTGCGCACCCCCGGTCCGTCCGGTCCGGTCCGCGTCGGCGAGCGTGCCGCCCGTACCCTCGTCAGCGAGTTCGCCCGGCGCAACGACCCGAAGGCCGGCCTGCTGGTCGGCGCGACCCCGGAGTCCCCGGTGCTGGCCGCGGCGATCGAGGCACTGCTCCCCGGCGACCGGCTCACCGTCGTGCCGGCGGAGGGCTCCGCCGCCGCACTCCGCGAGCACGTGTCGGCCCAGGGCCGCTGGGTCGCCGAGCGGGTACGGGTGGTCGACACCCTCGCCGAGGCGGACGCCGCCGAGGTGGTCATCGCCGCCGAACCGTTCACCGGCACCGCCGACGAGGCCCGGGTGGCCGTCGACGGGCTGTCGAAGTACCTGACCGAGGGCGCGGTGCTGAGCGTGGCCGCGCCGGTCTTCCGCAGCGCGGGCGCCGGGGCCGAGCTGGACCGGCAGGGTGTGCTGCACGGCGCCCGCGCCGATCTGGTGCTGCGCAACTCCCCGCCGGTACGCGTGCACCACCTCCGCTTCACCCCGGCGAGCGCCGCGCTGGCCGCCCAACTGTCGCCGGCGTACCGGCCGTCGAGCGTGCCGCTGACCCGGACCATGCACATCGACTCCAACGGCGTCGCGGCGGCCGGCATCAGCCTCGGCCTCGCCGCGCTGGCCAGGGTGACCCGGCCGAAGTCGAAGCTCTGGCTGCTGCCGGCGCTGGCCGCCGCGCCGGTGGCCGCGTTCTTCCGGGACCCGGAGCGGGACGTCCCGGAGGACCCGTCGGCCGTCGTCGCCGCGGCGGACGGCCAGGTGCTCTCGGTGCAGCGGTTGCACGACGAGCGCTTCGGCGACGGCGAGTGGCTGCGCGTCGCGGTCTTCCTGTCGGTGCTGGACGTGCACGTCAACCGGTCCCCCGTGGCCGGCAAGGTGGTCGACTACTTCGTCGCGGACGGCGGGTTCGTCAACGCGATGAAGCCGGAGGCCGAGCACAACGTGGCGGCCTACACGGTGCTGGACACTGCGCACGGCACCGTGGTGGTGGCGCAGCGGACCGGCCTGATCGCCCGGCGGATCGTGCAGCGGGCGCCGGTCGGCGCGCTGCTCGCGAAGGGTGAGCGCTTCGGCCTGATCCGGTTCGGCTCGCGGACCGACGTCTACCTGCCGGCGGACGCGGCCGAGCCGCTGGTCGGCCCGGGCGACAAGGTGGTCGGCGGTGCGACGGTGATCGCCCGCTGGGTCTGATCCCCGGACACGAAAAGGGGCGCCGCTCGTCGCGGCGCCCCTTTCTCGTGGTACGGGTCAGGCGGTGCGGCGCTGGTGCAGCCAGAGCACCGGGCCGCTGATCAGGTAGCCCACCACCACGACGGCGAAGGTGAGCCGGATGTCGACCAGCGCGCCGACCACCGGGGCCAGCCAGAGCCACGGCGGCAGCTTCACCAGCCGGGCGAGCTTCGCGTACGGGAAGCTGGAGACCATGGCGAAGGCGAGCAGGGCCACCCCGCCGACCATCACCAGGCCGGAGACCGGCACCCCGATCGCCACGGTCAGGGCCAGCACGGCCGCCGCCATGGTGGTCGGCACGCCGCAGAAGAACCGGCCGTCCTTGGGCGAGACGTTGAACCGGGCCAGCCGGATCGCGGCGCACCCCGCGACCAGGGCGCAGGCCACCGCGGCGGCCGCGGCCGGCACCGAGCCGGCCAGCGAGGCGTAGACCACCACCGGGGCGGCGAGGCCGAACGAGCACATGTCGGCCAGCGAGTCCATCTGGGCGCCGAACGGGCTGGCCACGCCGAGCTTGCGGGCCAGCGCGCCGTCCAGGCCGTCGAACGCGACGCAGGCGATCAGGCAGAGCGCCGCCACCCGGACCTCGCCCCGCATGGCCAGGAAGATCGCCAGCATGCCGAGCATCAGGCTGCTCAGGGTGCAGGCGTTGACCAGGGTGAACTTGGCCCGGCGGGCGGCGGTGCGCTCGCCCGGCAGGAGTGGGATCGACATCGCCGACGGCTCGTCGACCGGCGCCGCGGGGGCGAGCGCCGGGCTGACCGGGGCCACCGCCTCGACCTCCGGGTCGAACCGGCCGTAGCGGCGGCGCTGGCGGTCCGCCCAGCGGTGGTCGGGGGTGACCAGGTCGCTCGCGGAAGCGGCGCCGTCCCGACGGCCCACCCGGACCAGCAGCACCTGGCGGGCGAACGTGCTGCTGCGGCGCAACCGGCCCGCCCAGCGACGCCCTGCGGGGCGCGGACTGTCACTCGTACGACGCCGGCGCCATGGGGCTCTCGGCACGTTTCCTCCATCACCGGATCGGCTGACCGCCGTGGGGCGGGTGTCCGGCTGTCTCGTGCCGGACCCTTTCTGGTCCGGCAGCCCGTTTGCGGAGTACACCATTGCACAGGGATGTGGGGCTTGGCGATAGCTGCCGCCGGTACTTATAACTCCCTTAACCGCGCGAACCGCTCACATATCCTGATCCCGGGCGTCATCGCCCGTTTTCGTCCGCCCAATCCCTCCCGACTGTACCGGAGCTCCCCCACCCCGACCCGGCCGGCGGGCGTCACCTACCTCGATGTCCGGTTGCCCGGGCAGCCACCTCCGTCATCCGCAGGCCACGGAGCCGATCCGGAGCGAACCAGGCGGCCCGCGCGGTGGACCCACCCGCCAGCTCCGTCACCACCGCCTCGGTCGGGGCGTCGACGCTCACCCGGTAGATCACCCGGACGCTGTGCCAGTCCATCGGCCGCCCCTCCGGGCCGAGCGCGGCGGGATTGTGCAGGTTGTCCACCGCGAGCAGCTCGACCACCCGGCCGAGCTGGCCGGCCTCCTCGACCAGCTCGCGGAGCAGCCCGGCCGTCGGCTGCTCGCCGTGGTCGGTGCCGCCGCCGGGCAGGTGCCACTTCCCGGCCCCCGGGTACCCGTCGGCGATCATGGTGAGCAGCACCCGCCCGGCCGGATCGGTGACCAACCCGTACGCGGCGAAGCGCTGCCCGCGGTCGGTGGGCAGCGGCCCGAACGGCGGCCGGGGCGTCTCCCGGGCGGCGTGCGCCGGCAGCGGGTCGACGGGCAGACCGAGCAACTCGGCGGTGAACGGCAGCAGGGCGTGTTCCCGCGCCTCGTCGAGGGTGCACCAGCGGGCCCGGTCCGTGGTGTTGTCGGGCTCGTCCCGGAGCGTCCCGCCGACGGCGGCGACGTCGAAGATGATCCGGTCGGTGTGCAGGGCGACGCCGAGGTCGGCGTAGCGGGTCACGTCGGCGACCGCGTCCCGCAGCCCGGTCACCCGGACCGTCAGCCCGGTCTCCTCGGCGAACTCCCGGACCGCGGCGGTCTCCGGGTGCTCGGCGTGGTCGACGCCACCCCCGGGCAGCTGCCACACGCCGGGGAAGTCGGCGCGGGCGGACCCCCGGACGAGCAGCACCCGCCCGGCCTCGTCCCGGAGGACCCCGTACGCCCCGATCCGCCGCCGCTGCTCCACCCCGCACCACTCCCGTCGCCGCCGTACGCACGTCGATCATGAGGTTAGCGGCCCGGCGCCGGGGCACCGCACCGTCAACCTCATGATCAACCAGGACGGGGGCAGCGGGTGGTCAGATGAGTTGGGCGGCGTGGACGGCCTCGGCGGTGACCTCGGTGAGGCGGTCGGTGGGGAGGGCGCCCAGCTCCTCCCGCCGGAACCAGCGGGCCTCGCAGGTGGAGCCGCCGACGTCGGCCACGGTGGGCGGGGCCGGCTGGTCGACGACCACCCGGTAGAAGGCGCGTACGCCGTGCCAGTCGATCGGGTAGCCCTCCGGGCCGAGCGAGGCCGCGTCGCGGTGGCTGGCGACGCCGAGCAGCTCGACCAGGCGGCCGGTCTGCCCGGTCTCCTCGACCAGCTCACGGATCAGCGCGGCGCCCGGCTGCTCCCCGTAGTCGGTGCCGCCGCCGGGCAGGTGCCAGCAGCCGGCGCCCGGGTAGCCGTCGGAGACCCGGGTAAGCAGCACCCGCTCCTCCGGGTCGGTCACCACCGCGTACGCGGCGAAGCGCTGCGCCCGGTGCAGCCCGTCCGGCCCCGGGACCGCGTAGAACGAGGGGAACTCGGGGACCTCCTCCGGGACGACGTCGTCCGTGCGGGAGGGCAGGCCCAGGGCACGCGCGGTGAACGACCGGAGCGGCAACTCCCGGGCCTCGTCGAGGGTGACCCAGCGGGCCAGGTCCGTCGGCCGGCCCTCCCGGTCGGTCAGCGTCCCGCCGCGCACCGAGACGGTGTAGAGCAGCCGGTCGGTGTGGATGGTGATGCCGCGCTCGGGCAGCGCCCGCATGTCGGCGATCACGTCCCGGAGACCGGAGACGGCGACCGAGAGCCCGGTCTCGGCCGCGGTCTCCCGGACGACGGTGTGGTGGGGGTCCTCACCGTGGTCGACCGCCCCACCGGGCAGCGACCAGGTGCCGGGGGTGCCGGAGCGCTCCGATGCGCGGACCAGCAGCACCCGGTCGTCTGAATCGGCACAAACTGCGTATGCCGCGATCCTGCGGAGCGGCTCCAGCGAGGTAGTCACGGGACAAAATTCTCCCCCGCTGTCGTTACCCCGATCGAAAAGAGTCAGATTCCTGACTCTTGGCTGGCGCCTCAGGGATCGGTCAGGGTAGAGGTCCGGGCGCTCACCGAGGTCGGCCGGCGCGCCGCGCGGCACCGTGGACGCATGACCTCTCCGAGCACCCCTCAGGCCCCGTACAAGCAGCTCCGTCGTCCCACCACGGACCGGATGGTCGCCGGCGTCGCCAGCGGCCTCGGCCGCTACTTCGCCGTCGACCCCACCCTGGTCCGGGTCGTCTTCGCCGTCGCCACCCTGCTCACCGGCGGGGTCGCCGCGCTGGCGTACCCGATCATGTGGTTCCTGATGCCCGAGGAGCCGGCGGGCGCCCCCGCCTGGCCGCACCCGGCGGGCACCGCGCCGGGCTGGCCGCCGGTCCCGCCGCAGCCGACCACCCCCACCCACGCGGGGGCGACGCCGCAGACCGCGCCCACTCCGGCCGCCGCACCGCCCCCAACCCAGGTTGGGCCGACGCCGGAGCCGGCGCCCGGGACCGCGCCTCAGCCGCCGACGCCGCCGGCGGCCTGAGCCGGGCTCACTCCCACTCGATGGTGCCCGGCGGCTTGCTGGTCACGTCCAGGACCACCCGGTTCACCTCGGCGACCTCGTTGGTGATCCGGGTGGAGATCCGGGCGATCACGTCGTAGGGCAGCCGGGACCAGTCGGCGGTCATCGCGTCCTCGCTGGAGACCGGACGCAGCACCACCGGGTGGCCGTAGGTGCGCCCGTCGCCCTGCACGCCGACGCTGCGCACGTCGGCCAGGAGCACCACCGGGAACTGCCAGACGCCCCGGTCCAGCCCGGCGGCGGACAGCTCCTGCCGGGCGATCAGGTCGGCCTTGCGGAGCACGGCGAGCCGCTCCTCGTCGACCGCGCCGATGATCCGGATGGCCAGGCCCGGGCCGGGGAACGGGTGCCGCCAGACCATCGCCTCGGGCAGCCCCAACTGCAGGCCGAGCGCGCGGACCTCGTCCTTGAACAGCGTGCGCAGCGGCTCGACGAGCGCGAACTTCAGGTCCTCGGGCAGGCCACCGACGTTGTGGTGGCTCTTGATGTTGGCGGTGCCGGTGCCGCCACCGGACTCCACCACGTCCGGATAGAGGGTGCCCTGCACCAGGAACTCGACGTCGCCGTGCGCGGCGACCTCGCGGGCGGCGGCCTCGAAGACCCGGATGAACTCCCGGCCGATGATCTTGCGCTTCTGCTCGGGGTCGGTCACCCCGGCCAGCGCGCCCAGGAACCGCTCCCGGGCGTCGACCACCTTGAGCTTGATCCCGGTGGCCGCGACGTAGTCCTTCTCCACCTGCTCGGCCTCGCCGGCCCGCAGCAGGCCGTGGTCGACGAAGACGCAGGTGAGCTGGTCGCCGATGGCCTTGTGCACCAGCGCGGCGGCGACCGCGGAGTCGACGCCGCCGCTCAGGGCGCAGATGACCTCCTTGTCGCCGACCTGCTCCCGGATCCGGGCCACCTGCTCGTCGATGATGTTCTCCGGGGTCCAGGTGGGCTCGATCCCGGCGATGTCGTACAGGAAGCGGGTGAGCATCTCCTGGCCGTGGGCGGTGTGCCCGACCTCCGGGTGGAACTGCACCCCGGCCCGCCGGCCGACCAGGTCCTCGAACGCGGCGACCGGCGCGCCGGCCGACTCGGCGATGACCGTGAAGCCGGTCGGCGCCTCCGTGACGCAGTCGCCGTGGCTCATCCAGACCGGCAGGTCGTCCGGAAGGTCGCGGAGCAGCACGCCGGCCTCCGGGCGGGCGTGCAGCGGGGTGCCGCCGTACTCCCGGTTGCCGGTCCGCGCGACGGTGCCGCCCAGCGCCTGGGCCATCGCCTGGAAGCCGTAGCAGATGCCGAAGACCGGGACCCCGGACTGGAACATGTCGGCGTCGACCTGCGGGGCGTCCGGCGCGTAGACGCTGGCCGGACCGCCGGACAGGATGATCGCGGCCGGGTTCTTCGCCAGCATGTCGGCGACCGGCATGGAGTGCGGGACGATCTCCGAGTAGACCCTCGCCTCGCGTACGCGGCGCGCGATGAGCTGGGCGTACTGGGCTCCGAAGTCCACCACAAGGACGGGGCGAGGCGTGCTCATGTGCAGCAAGCCTACCGACAGTCACCGCCGGGCCGGGCGCGCCCCGGCCGCGTCACGCCGTGAAGTCGATGACACCCCGTCCGGGTGAGCCCTCGCGCAGCGCGGCGGGGGCGTGCTCGGGGACCGCGGGGTGGCGCGGGGCGACCGGGTCCAGCCGCCGGTACGCCGCCCCGAGCGGCGGCCGCGGGTCCTCCTCACCCTTGTTCGGCCAGAACGACATGGCCCGCTCGGCCTGCGCGGTGATGGTCAGCGACGGGTTAACCCCCAGGTTCGCCGACACCGCCGCACCGTCCACCACATACAGCCCCGGGTGGCCGTGGACCCGGTGGTACGGGTCGATCACCCCGCGCTCCGGGGTGACCCCGATCACCGCCCCACCGAGGAGGTGCGCGGTCATCGGGATGTTGAACGGCTCGGTGACCGCGCCGCCGGGCGTGCCGTCGATCTCCTCGGCGAGCAGCCGGACCGCCTGGTTGCCGGCCGGGATCCAGGCCGGGTTGGGCGCCCCGTGCCCGGGGCCGGAGACCAGCCGCCGGCCGAAGAGCCCGCGCCGGGAGCGGGTGGTGAGGGAGTTGTCGGCCGACTGCATAACCAGGGCGATCACGGTCCGCTCGGACCAGGCGCGCACCGACAGCATCCGGGCCGCCAGCCGGGGCTGCCGCAGGATGCTGCCCAGCCAGCGCCGTACCCGGTGCGGGCCGCCGTCGACCAGCAACGACTGGAGCAGGCCCATGGCGTTCGAGCCCTTGCCGTAGCGGACCGGCTCGATGTGGGTCTGCGGGTCGGGGTGGAACGAACTGGTGATCGCCACCCCCTCGGTGAAGTCGAGCCCGCGCCGCCGGGCCTGACCGTGGGCGACCGAGGCGCCGAGGATCGCCTCCGAGTTGGTCCGGGTCAGCTCGCCGAGGCGGGGCGAGAGCCCGGGCAGCGCCCCGGTGGCCCGCACCTCGTGCAGCAGCCGCTGGGTGCCCAGCGCGCCGGCCGCGAAGACGACCTGGTCGGCGTGGATCACCTGCCGGCGCCGGCGCACCCAGGCCCCGGTGCGCACGGTGTGCACGTCGTACCCACCGCCAGCGGCCGGTCGGACCGCGGTCACCGTGGTCAGCGGGTGGACCTGCACGCCGAGCCGCTCGGCCAGCCAGAGGTAGTTCTTGACCAGGGTGTTCTTCGCGCCGTGCCGGCAGCCGGTCATGCAGGAGCCGCAGTGACGGCAGCCGGTCCGGTCCGGCCCGGCCCCGCCGAAGTACGGGTCGGACACCCGCTCGCCGGGCCGGCCGATGTGCACGCCAACCGGGGTGGCGTGGAAGGTGTGCCCCACCCCCATCCGCTCGGCCACCGCCCGCATCGCCCGGTCCGCGCCGGTGACCACCGGGTACGTGGTGACGCCGAGCATCCGCTTCGCCTGGTCGTAGTGGCGGGCCAGCTCGTCCCGCCAGTCGGTGATGTCCCGCCACTGCGGGTCGGCGTAGAACGCGTCGAGGGGTTCGTAGAGGGTGTTCGCGTAGACCAGGGAGCCGCCGCCGACCCCGGCGCCGGAGAGCACCAGGACGCCGCCGCCGGCCTTCCGGTCGGCCGAGCGCAGCAGGTCGATCCGCTGCAGGCCGTAGCAGCCGAGCTTCGGGGCCCACAGGAAGCGCCGGACCCGCCAGGAGGTCTCCGGGAACTCCTCGTCCGCGAACCGCCGGCCGGCCTCCAGGACACCGACGCGGTAGCCCTTCTCGGCGAGGCGGAGCGCGGTGACACTGCCACCGAAGCCGGACCCGACGACCACCACGTCGTACCGCATGAACGCATCATTACCGACGAGTAGCCATCGCGCCAGGGCCAGTTCTTCGGAGATCATGCAGAGCGCCCGACGAGCCGGGACCGGGGCCACGCAACCTGTGGGGCCCCCTGGCGCGTTGAGTGAACACCGGGGGAAGGGGACCACCATGCCGGGCGCGACACCGAGCCGACGCTGGCCGTTGGGGTTGGCCGCACTGGTGGCCGTGCTGCTGGTCGCCGCCGGTGCGGTGGTGGCCGCCCGGCTCGTCCCCCGCCCGACCCCCGACGCCGCGCCCGGGACGACCGCCGGCGCGGCCACGCCCACGCCGTCCGCCGACACTCCGAGCCCGACCCCGACCAGCCCGGCCCCGCCGCCGGGCGCGGACCTGAAGGGGCCGCTGAACTTCCTCGTCGTAGGGGTGGACACCCGGGTCACCGTGCCGGGCTGGGAGCCGCACGCCGACGCGGTGCTGGTCCTGCACGTGCCGGCCGGCCTGGACCGGGCGTACCTCTTCTCCCTCCCCCGCGACCTGGTGGTGGACATCCCGGCCTTCCCGGCGGCCGGCTACCCCGGCGGCCGGACCAAGCTGACCCACGCGATGAGCTACGGCAGCCGGGTCCCCGGCGACAAGGCCCACCCCAGCACCGCCCAGGGGTACGAGCTGCTGCGCACAACGGTCAGCCGCTACACCGGGCTGCGCATCGACGCCGGGGCGGTGCTCACCTTCGGCGGGTTCGACAAGCTGGTCGACACCCTCGGCGGGGTGGACCTCTACGTGGACCAGCGGGTCGCGTCGATCCACCGCCGGCCCGACGGGCAGCTGCGGGACCGGGCCGGCAGCACCTACACCGGCCCGCAGATGGTCTACGAGAAGGGCGACCGCCACCTGACCGGCTGGCAGGCGCTGGACTACGCCCGGCAGCGCTACACCGCCGGCGGCGACTACACCCGGCAGCGCCACCAGCAGCAGCTGATCCGGGCGCTGGCCCGGAAGATCCTCGACCAGGGGCTGGCCCGGGACCCGGCGCGGGTCGACCAGGTGGCCGCCGCCCTCGGCGACACCCTGGTGTACGTCGGCGGCGGGCGCCGGCTGGTGGAGTTCGCGTACGCCCTCGGTGGGCTGCCCGCGGCCGGCTTCGTCCTGGTCGGGCTCCCCGGCGACGCGGTGGGCAAGGGCGGGTCCTACCGGGGCGAGCAGCTCGAGCCCGTGGGCCGGCAGTTCCTCGCCGCGCTGCGCGGCGGCACCGCGGACGCGTTCCTGGCCGCGCACCCGGCACTGCGCGTCAAAACCTGACCGCGGTCAGCAGGGGCCCCTGCTACGCGGGAGGCGTTGACGGGGCTCGGCCTTACCGCGGCTTCGGCGCGGCCGGCCGCTCGGTGCCGTAGAGCCAGGCGTCGAAGAGCTTGCCGAGCTTCTTGTGCGAGATCCGCTCGGCGAGGGCCACGAAGTCGTCCGTGGTGGCGTTGCCGTTCTTCTTCTCCTCGGCCCAGGTCCGCAGGATGGTGAAGAAGGCGGAGTCCCCGACGGCCACCCGCAGCGCGTGCACGGTCATGCCGCCCCGCTCGTACACCGACTGGCTGAACAGGTTCGCCACCCCCGGCTTGCCCGGCGGGGTCCGCCAGACCTGCCCCGACGCGCCCGCGTACTTCTGGTCGAAGGTCCCCTGGACGGTGGACTCGCCGGTGTGCTCGGCCCAGAGCCACTCGGCGTACGTGGCCAGGCCCTCGTTGAGCCAGATGTCCTGCCACTTCTGCAGCGCCACGCTGTTGCCGAACCACTGGTGGGCCAGCTCGTGCGCGACCACCCCGGTGTTGTCGCCCTGCCGGAAGAAGCTGGCCGAGTAGACCGGCCGGCTCTGCGTCTCCAGCGCGTACCGGATCCGGTCGTCGGCGACCACCACCCCGCCGTACGCGTCGAACGGGTACGGCCCGAAGACGCTCTCCAGGTAGTCGGCGACCTCGGTGGTCCGGGCGATCGACCGGTCCGGGGCGCCCGCCGCCACCTTCGTGGAGACCGCGCTGTACACCGGTCGTCCCTTGTGCTCCCCGGTGGTCACCCGGAACTTCCCGATCGCCACCGTGGTCAGGTAGCTGGCCATCGGCGACCCCTCGGACCAGCGCCAGGTGGTCCAGTCACCCTGAGTGGTCCGTCCCTTCGGGACGCCGTTGCCGACCGCGGTGAGCCCCTTGGGCACGGTGATCTCGAAGTCGTAGGTGGCCTTGTCGGAGGGGTGGTCGTTGACCGGGAACCAGGTGCTCGCCGACTCCGGCTGGCCCAGCGCGATCGCCCCGTCGGAGGTGTGCAGCCAGCCGCCCTCGCCGAGCACGTCGTTGGCCAGGGCGGCCGGCTCGCCGTCGTACCGGACCTCGACGAGGAAGCCGTTGCCGGAGGTCAGGCCGGTGGCCGGGGTGATGACCAGTTCGTCGTCGGTGCGGGTGTGGGCGGCCTCAACCCCGTCCACGGTCACCGACCGCACGGTCAGCCCGGCCAGGTCCAGGTTGAACGCGGACAGGTCCGCCGTGGCGGTGGCCCGCACCACGGTGGTGCCGGTGAGCTGGTCCTTCGCCGGGTCGTAGCGCACCTGCACGGTGTAGTGGGCGACGTCGTAGCCGCCGTTGCCGTAGCTCGGGAAGTAGGCGTCACCGGCCCCGGCCGCCCCCGGTCCGAAGGTCCGCGCGGCCGTCGCGGTGGGCGGCCCGACCGTCGGCGCGCCCGGGTCCGGGTCGGCCGAACCGCAGCCGGCGAGCAGCAGCGTGCCGCAGACCAGCAGCCCGAGCCGTCGTCGTCCGCCCCGCAGCGCCCGCGTCATCGCCCGATCCCTCCTCGGCCCGGCGCGACCCGTGCCGGGGCCGCTCCGCCCGCGGCAGCCTACCGAGCGACGATCACGTGCGCGTCACGGCAGGGCGGGCGCGGTGGCACCGACCAGCCAGGCGTCGAACAGCGGGCGCAGCGACCGGCCGGCGACCTGCTCGGCGTACCCGACGAAGTCGGCGGTGGTGGCGGTGCCGTTGCGCCGCTCGGCCAGCCAGCCGCGCAGCACGCGGAAGAAGGTCTCGTCGCCGACCGCGCGGCGCAACGCGTGCACGGCCAGCGCACCCCGCTGGTAGACCGCGTCGCCGAACATCGCCGCCCGGCCCGGATCCACCGACGGCTTCGTCCAGTCGGTCGCCGCGTACCGGTCGGCGAAGGCCTGGGTCACGGGGCGGACGCCGTCGTGCTCGTTCCAGAGCCACTCCGCGTACGTGGCGAAGCCCTCGTTGAGCCAGATGTCCTTCCATCGGGACAGCGAGACGCTGTCGCCGAACCACTGGTGGGCCAGTTCGTGCGCGACCACCTCGGTGTTCGCCCGGCCGCCCCGGAAGAAGCCCGGCCCGTAGACCGGCCGGGTCTGGGTCTCCAGCGCGTACCCGATGCGCTCGTCGGCGACCGCGATGCCGCCGTACGCGTCGAACGGGTACGGCCCGAAGCGCTCGGCCAGGAAGTCGGCGACCTCGCCGGTCCGAGCCAGCGCGGTCGCGGCCGGCCCGTCCGCCGGCAGCCCGGCGGCGACCGCGGTGACCAGCGGCTTCCCGGCGTGCGTGCCGGTCGACACCCGGTAGTTCCCGATCACCAGGGTGGTCAGGTAGCTGGCCATCGGCGCCCCCTCGGACCAGCGCCAGGTGGTCCAGCCGTCCTGGCTGGACTGTCCCTTCGGCACCCCGTTGCTCAGCGCGGCGAGTCCGGCTGGGACGGTCACCTCGACGTCGTAGGTGGCCTTGTCGGAGGGGTGGTCGTTGACCGGGAACCAGGTGCTCGCCGACTCCGGCTGGCCGAGCGCGATCGCCCCGTCGCCGGTGGCGTGGAAGCCGCCGTCGCCCAGTTCGCCGCTGGGCAGCGGCTGCGGCACCCCGCCGTACCCGACCTCGACGGTGAACCGCTTCCCCGCCGGCAGGCCGTGCGCCGGGGTGACCACCAGCTCGTTGCCGTCCCGGCGATGGGTGGCCGGGGCGCCGTCGACGCGTACCTGGTCGACGGTGAGGCCGGCGAGGTCGAGGTGGAACCGGGACAGCCCGGTGGTCGCGGTGGCGGTGACGGTGGCCTGGCCGGTGAGCCGGTCGCTGGCCGGGTCGTAGCGGACCCGCAGCGCGTAGTGGGCGACGTCGTAGCCGCCGTTGCCGGCCCCCGGCACGTACGGGTCGCCGAGGTCGGCCGCCCCCGGCCGGAAGCGTGCGTCGTCGTCCTCGTCGGTGCACCCGCCGGCCAGCAGCGCGACGGCCAGCACCGCCGCGGACCACCGCCGCCCCCGTGTCATCCGCCGAGCCTAGACGCGCGACGGCGCGGGTGGGACGGAATCCCCACCCGCGCCGTCGGTCGTCGGTCGCCTTCGGTCAGCGGTCCAGGACCAGGCCGACCTTCTGGAACTCCTTGAGGTCGCGGTAGCCGCACTTGGCCATCGCCCGGCGCAGGCCGCCGAAGAGGTTGAGCTGACCGTCCGGCTCGTCGGCCGGGCCGAACAGCAGCTTCTCCATCCCGCCGAGCGGCTCGCCGGCCACCTCGAACGCGCCGCGCGGCAGCGACGGGTGGCTGGCCGCCGAGTGCCACCAGGCGCCGCCGGCCGGGGCCTCCTCGCACCGGGAGAGCGGCTCGCCCAGCATCACCGCGTCCGCGCCGCAGCCCAGCGCCTTGGCGATGTCGCCGGAGGTCTGGATGTCGCCGTCGGCGATCAGGTGCACGTACCGGCCGCCGGTCTCGTCCAGGTAGTCGCGGCGGGCCGCGGCGGCGTCGGCGATGGCGGTGGCCATCGGCACCCGGATGCCGAGCACCGACTCGGTGGTCGACCAGTCGTCGCCGCCGATGCCGACGATCACGCCGGCCGCGCCGGTGCGCATCAGGTGCAGCGCGGTCTTGTAGTCGGTGCAGCCGCCGACGATGACCGGCAGGTCGAGGTCGGCGATGAACTCCTTGAGGTTGAGCGGCTCGTCGGTGGTGGAGACGTGCTCGGCGGAGACGATGGTGCCCTGGATGACCAGGATGTCCACGCCGGCGTCGAGGATCACCGGAGCGAGCGCCAGGGTGTGCTGCGGGGAGACCCGGACGGCCACCGTGCCGCCGCCGGCCCGCAGCTCGCGGACCCGCTCGGCGATCAGGTCGGGGCGGATCGGCTCGGCGTACACCTCCTGGAGTCGCTTGGTCGCCCGGGCCTCCTCGTCCAGGCCGGCCAGCTCCTCCAGCACCTTGGTCGGGTTCTCGTAGCGGGTCCACAGGCCCTCGACGTTGAGCACGCCGAGGCCGCCGAGCTGGCCGAGCTGCACCGCCGAGGCGGGGCTCATGGTCGCGTCGGACGGGTGCCCGACGCAGGGGATGCCGAACGGGTACGCGTCGAGCTGCCACGCGGTGGAGACGTCGTCGACGTCCCGGGTGCGGCGGCTCGGCACGATGGCGATCTCGTCCAGGTGGTAGCCGCGCTGCGCGGTCTTGCCCAGCCCGATCTCGACCACGTCACGCATGGGGACTCCAGGTGGTTGGGGGTGATGGTCAGCGGGAGTGGTAGTTGGGCGCCTCGACCGTCATCTGGATGTCGTGCGGGTGGCTCTCCTTGAGGCCGGCCGCGGTGATCCGGATGAGCTGGCCGCGGCGGTGCAGCTCGGGGATGCTCTCGGCGCCGACGTATCCCATGGCGGCGCGCAGGCCGCCGGTGAGCTGGTGGGCGACCTGGGCGAGCGGGCCCCGGTAGGGCACCTGGCCCTCGACGCCCTCGGGGACCAGCTTGTCCTCGGCGAGCACGTCCTGCTGGAAGTACCGGTCCTTGGAGTAGGACTTGCCCTGGCCGCGGGACTGCATCGCGCCGAGCGAGCCCATCCCCCGGTACGCCTTGTACTGCTTGCCGTTGATGAAGATCAGCTCGCCCGGGCTCTCCTCGCAACCGGCGAGCAGGCTGCCGAGCATCACCGTGTCGGCGCCGGCCACCAGGGCCTTGGCGATGTCGCCCGAGTATTGGATGCCGCCGTCGCCGATCACCGGCACGCCGGCCGGGCGGGCCGCCCGCGCCGCCTCCATGATCGCCGTGATCTGCGGTACGCCCACCCCCGCGACGATCCGCGTGGTGCAGATGGCGCCCGGGCCGACGCCCACCTTGACGCCGTCCGCGCCCGCGTCCACCAGCGCCTTCGCCCCGGCGTACGTGGCCACGTTGCCGCCGACGATGTCGATCGCGACGTCCTTCTTGAGCCGGGCGACCATCTCCAGCACGGCCCGCTGGTGGCCGTGCGCGGTGTCCACGATCAGCACGTCGACGCCCGCGTCGACCAGGGTCCGGGCCCGCTTGTACGCGTCCTCGCCCACGCCGACGGCGGCGGCGACCCGGAGCCGGCCGGCGGAGTCCTTGGTGGCGTTCGGGTACTGCTCGCTCTTGGTGAAGTCCTTGACGGTAATCAGCCCGCGCAGCTTGCCCGACTCGTCGACGATCGGCAGCTTCTCCACCTTGTGCCGGCGCAGCAGGTCGAGCGCCTCGTCCTTGCTCACCCCGACCGAAGCGGTGACCAGCGGGGTCCGGGTCATGATCTCGCGGACCGGGGTGGCCGGGTCGGAGACGAAGCGCATGTCGCGGTTGGTGACGATGCCGACCAGCTGGCCCTGGCCGTCGACCACCGGCACGCCGGAGATCCGGTACCGGCCGCAGAGCGCGTCGACCTCGCGGAGGGTGTCGTCCGGGCTGGCGGTCACCGGGTTGGTGATCATGCCGGACTCGGAGCGCTTGACCAGATCGACCTGGAGCGCCTGGTCCTCCACGGAGAGGTTGCGGTGCAGCACCCCGATGCCGCCCTGGCGGGCCATGGCGATCGCCATCCGCGCCTCGGTGACGGTGTCCATCGCGCTGGACAGCAGCGGCACGTTCAGCTCGATGGTCCGGGTGAGCTTGGTGCGGGTGTTGACCCGGCTGGGCACCACGTCCGACTCGCCGGGCTGGAGAAGCACGTCGTCGAAGGTCAGCCCGAGCGGCACCACCCGCGCCGAGCCGGCCGGCAGCTCGGGCAGGTGACCGCCCAGCTCGCCGCCGTCGGCGCCGGCAGGAAGGTTGGTGCTGGGCGAATTCTCCACGATTGCTCCCCTGAGCTGTTTCGGACGGGCTTCAGCGAGGCGGCGCGCGCCTGGACCGGCGCACGCCGGGTGACGGCGCGTCGCTTCATCGTACCCACTGGGCAGCGCCGGGCCCGGCAGCGGCGGGCCAGGGTAGGCGGCGCCACAGGGAGTCCCGGGGGCGGGCTTTTCGGGGTGGCGGGGACTACGGTGAGGGGGTGCACGACGAGCCCATCGACCCGTTCAACGGCGACCCGGCCGATCCGGCTGCCGGCCTGCACGACCCGCGCGAGGACGACCCGCTCGACCCGCTGACCGAGGTCGAGCGGCAGGACGTCCTGGAGGACCTCGCCGACCTGGAGATCTACCAGGCCCTGCTGCAGCCGATCGGGGTGCGTGGCCTGGTCATCGAGTGTGAGGACTGCCGCGAGCCACACTACTTCGACTGGGACCTGCTCCGGGGCAACCTGCGCCACCTGCTCAACTCCGGGCGGCCGCGGGTGCATGAGCCGGCCTACGACCCGGACCCGGACCACTACGTCAGCTGGGACTACGCCCGGGGCTACGCGGACGGCGTGCACGACACGCTGACCGAGGGCACCGAGGACGACACGCCCGCCGAGGACTGACCGCCGGCCGCGCCGCTCAGGCCACCAGGCCGGCGCGGAAGCCCGCCGCCACGGCGTGCGCCCGGTCCCGGGCGCCCAGCTTGCGGAACAGCCGCCGGGCGTGCGTCTTGACGGTGTCCTCCGAGACGAACAGTTCCCGCCCGATCTCCGCGTTGCTCTTGCCCTCGGCCATGCCGAGCAGCACCTGAAGCTCCCGCTCGGTCAGCCCGACGGCAGCGCGGGCGTTCGGCGCGGCGCGCTGCGGACCGCCGGCCGGCGCGGCCTCGGTGCCGGCCGGGTCGGGCGCGTCCTCGCCCCGCTGCACCGGCACCATGGTGGGGGCGCCGCCCGGGCCCTCCGGCGGGCTCGCCGACCAGGCCGGCGTCGACCCAGCGGGAGTACGCCCCGGCGCGGCCGACCGGGCCGTCCCGCCGACCGCCGCGGCGTCCCGGGCCGGGTCGGTCACCCGGTGCTTGGCGGCCCGGCCGGGGGCGGCGAGCAGCAGCAGGGCCTTCGCCACCGCGCTGGTCAGATCGTGGTCGGTGCCCTGGATGAGCCCGCGCGCTCCGGCGCTGATGGTGGCGGCGGCCGCCTCCGACTCCTCGACCCCGAGCAGCAGCACCGCGGCCTGGGGCGCCCGGGCGAGCACCCGCCGGACGAAGCCCGCGCTGTCCGGCCGGGTGAGGGCGGTGTCGGCCAGCACCACGTCGACCGGACGTTCGGCGAGCCGCAACATCACCTCGGGATCGGAGACCGCCGTCCGGACGACGCCGGACAGCCCGAGCCGCGCCGCCGCGGAGGCCAGGTGCTGGGCCGCGATTGGTGTCCGAACGCACACGAGAACGCTACGCACAGTCGTCTCCTCTCCGCCTCAGAGCAGACCACGACGGGGTCCGCTCAGGAGGAGGTTCCGGGCAATCATCGGAACTTTTCCGGCAGATGGGGCATATGCCGCCTACTGTCCGGGGTTTTCGATCAAAGATGTGTGAGCGCGGGACAGCCCGGGTATCGAGGGGCCAGCCGGAGAGGTGTCCCGCGCGGACCGCCGACCGGTAGCTGGCCACGAAGGATTCTCCGCGGTGCCGCGCGGGAGGAGGGGTGCTGATGTCGAACGTACGCAGACTGCCTGGACCCATCATCGACCTGTGGGACTGGCAGCGGCTCGGTGCCTGCCGGGGGAGGGACAGCGCGCAGTTCTTCCACCCCGACGGGGAACGTGGCTCCTCGCGGCTGCGCCGCGAGTCCGGCGCCAAGGCCGTCTGCCGGGCCTGCCCGGTGCGGGCCGAGTGCGCCGCCCACGCCCTGTCGGTCCGCGAGCCGTACGGCGTGTGGGGCGGGTTCAGCGAGTCGGAGCGGCTCCGGCTGCTGGCCCTCGGCTGGGAGGACCTCGCCGACCGTCGGCACTCCCGGGTCGACGTGGCCCGGTTGGAGGCCCGGCTCGGCCAGCCGCACAAGTCCACCGTGCCGGCACAGCGCAAGGTCGCCTGACCGGCCGCACCGGCATCCCGACGCCGCGTCCCCACCGGGGCGCGGCGTCGTTTCTTGATCGACACTGTCTCGCCGATGTTGCGGTATCCGAGCGACCGGGGCACCGCAACGTCGCGTATGTGGAGTGGATCAAGCTCAGCCGACGGTGACCCGGACGGTGTGCCAGCCGGTGGCCCCGTCCGGCGCGACCGGCCGCCGCTCCCCCGGCTGCGTCTCGCCGTCGGCGTCCGTGGCGCGTACCTGCAGGGTGTGCTCGCCCGGGGTGGCGGCCCAGCGCCAGGACCACTGCACCCAGGTGTCCACCGAGACCGTCGGGGCGAGCACCGCCGGCTGCCAGGGGCCGTCGTCGACGCGTACCTCGACGGCCCGGATGCCCCGGTGCTGGGCCCACGCCACCCCGGCGACCATGACCGGGCCGGCGGTGAGCCGAGTGCGCGGCCGCGGCGTGTCGATCCGCGACTGGGTCCGCACCGGCCCCTGCGCCGACCACCCACGCGGCACCCAGTACGCGTCGAAGTCGGCGAAGCTGGTCAGCTCCAGCTCGGTCACCCACTTGCACGCCGAGACGTACCCGTAGAGCCCGGGCACCACCATGCGCACCGGGAAGCCGTGCTCGACCGGCAGCGGCTCGCCGTTCATGCCGACCGCCAGCAGCGCGTCGCGGCCGTCCCGCAGCACCGCCGTCGGGGTGCCGCAGGTCCAGCCGTCGACCGAGCGCCCGACCACCTGGTCCGCGCCCTCCTCCGGCTCGGCCTCGTCCAGCAACTCCCTGATCGGTACGCCGAGCCACCGGGCGTTGCCGATCAGGTCCCCACCCACCTCGTTGGAGACACAGGCCAGCGTGACGTAGCGCTCGACCATCGGCCGGGCGAGCAGCTCGGCGAAGCTCAACTCGATCGGATTGCGCACCCGGCCGTGGATGCGCAGCCGCCAGGTCGCCGGGTCCACCTGCGGCACCACCAGGGCGGTGTCGATCCGGTAGAACGCCCGGTTCGGCGTGACGTAGGACGCGAGCTGGCCCACCGACAGGTCCGCGCCGGCCGGCACCGGCGGGGCGGGCGCCACCGGGGTGGGCAGGGCCACCGCCTGCCGCGCCGCCGAGACGCCCCGCCGGCCGGCCAACCAGTGCCCGCCGAGCCCGGCCACCGCCGCCGTCCCGGCCAACAGGCCGACACCGCGCAGGAACCGCCGCCGCGACCCCGGATCGCCGCGCTCCAGTGGCTCCCACCCGGCGAGGGGCTGCTCCGAAGCGAGCGCGGCGACGGCCGGCGGTGGCGTGGGCCCGGCCCGGTGTGCGGTGCCCGGGGCCGCCGGCCCGGAATCCACCCGCAGCGGGCCGGCGACGAAGGCCCAGAGCGTCAGCGCCCCCAGCCCGCCGCCGACCAGCGCGGGCAGCGCGTCGGCGGCGTCCGCGCCGGCCCGGGTCAGCGCGGCGGCCACCCCGAGGGCGGCGAACCCGGCGATACCGGCCAGGCCGATCCACCACCGCCGGGCCGCCAGCACGCCGAGCAACGCGGCGAACGCGGCCAGCAGCACCGCCGTCCCGACCAGCAGGGCGATCTTGTCGTACGTGCCGAAGACCGCGATGGCGAACTGCTTGAGCGGCTCGGGCACCACGTCGACGACCAGCCCGCCGACCGCGATCAGCGGCGCGGAGCGGGGTCCGGTCAGGACGGCCACCGGCTCGGCGGCGCCGATCGCCACGGCCGCTGCGGTCACCCCGGCCAGCGCGGCCCGGGGGCGGGACATGCTGCTCACGCCGACCAGTGTGGGCGCGCCCACCCGCCGACCACCAGCCACGTCAGCGTTCCGTAAGCAGATGCGAGTCAGGGCACACCGCGTCTGCGGTGTGCCCTGACTCAGGCCGTACGGGTCGGGATCAGAAGCCCGGGCCGTGCTGGTGGCCGTGACCGTGGCCGTGGCCGTGCCCACCGGCGGCGGCCGGCTCGGCCTTCTCCGGCTTCTCCACCACCAGGCTCTCGGTGGTGAGCAGCAGGCCGGCGATCGAGGCGGCGTTGGTGACCGCGTTGCGGGTCACCTTCACCGGGTCGATGATGCCGGACTTGACCAGGTCGACGTACTCGCCGCGGGCGGCGTCGAGGCCGTGGCCCCACTCCTTGCCGGCGACCTTCTGCACCACCACGTAGCCGTCGTGGCCGGCGTTCTGGGCGATCCAGCGCAGCGGCTCGACCAGCGCCTTGCGCACGATCGAGACGCCGACCTTCTCGTCACCGGTGAAGCCCAGGTCGTCGTCGAGCGCCGGCAGGATCTGGGCCAGGGCGGCGCCGCCGCCCGGGACCGTACCCTCCTCCACCGCGGCCTTGGTCGCCGCGATGGCGTCCTCGATGCGGTGCTTGCGCTCCTTCATCTCGACCTCGGTGGCCGCGCCGGCCTTGATGACCGCGATGCCGCCGGAGAGCTTCGCCAGCCGCTCGGCCAGCTTCTCCCGGTCCCACTCGGAGTCCGAGGCCTCGATCTCCTTGCGGATCTGGGCGACCCGGTCGGCGACCTCCGCGGCCCGGCCGCCACCGTCGACGACGGTGGTGGTCTCCTTGTCGACCACGACACGGCGGGCGGTGCCGAGCACCTCCACGCCGACCTGGTCGAGCTTGTAGCCCAGCTCCGGGGCGACCAGGTCGGCGCCGGTCAGGATCGCCATGTCCTGGAGCATCGCCTTGCGGCGGTCGCCGAAGCCGGGGGCCTTGACCGCGCAGACCTTCAGGGTCTTGCGGAGCGCGTTGACCACCAGGGTGGACAGCGCCTGGCCCTCGACGTCCTCGGCGATGATCAGCAGCGGCTTGTTCTGCTGGAGGACCTTCTCCAGCAGCGGCAGCAGCTCCTCGATCGCCGAGATCTTCTGGGTGGTGATCAGGACGTACGGGTCCTCCAGGACCGACTCCTGCGCCTCCGCGTCGGTGACGAAGTTGGGCGAGATGAAGCCCTTGTCGAACTGCAGGCCCTCGGTCACCTCCAGCTCGGTGGTGAGCGCGGAGCCCTCCTCGACGGTGATGACACCGTCGCGGCCGACCTTCTCCATCGCCTCGGCGATCAGCTCGCCGATGGTGGCGTCCTGCGCGGAGATCGTCGCGACGTGCGCGATCGACTCCTTGCCGGCCACCTCGACGGCCCGGCCGAGCAGGGCCTCGGAGACCTTGTTCGCCGCCGCGTCGATGCCCCGCTTGAGGCCGGCCGGGTTGGCGCCGGCCGCGACGTTGCGCAAGCCCTCGCGGACCATCGCCTGGGCCAGCACGGTCGCGGTGGTGGTCCCGTCGCCAGCGACGTCGTTGGTCTTCGTCGCCACCTCCTTGACCAGCTGCGCGCCGAGGTTCTCGTACGGGTTGGTGAGCTCGATCTCCTTGGCGATGGTCACGCCGTCGTTGGTGATCGTCGGTGCACCGAACTTCTTGTCCAGGACGACGTTGCGCCCACGCGGGCCGAGAGTGACCTTGACCGCGTCCGCGAGGGTGTTGACACCGTGCTCGAGCAGGTGCCGGGCGTCGTCCGAGAAGCTGAGGATCTTCGCCATCGGTATCCCTTCGAAGCGACGCTGCCCCGGCCCGGCGAGCCGGACCGGGGCAACGACACTGATCGGTTGCTTACTTCTCGATGACCGCGAGGACGTCGCGGGCGGAGAGCACCAGGTACTCCTCGCCGGCGTACTTGACCTCGGTGCCGCCGTACTTCGAGTACAGGACGGTGTCGCCGACCTTCACGTCGATCGGCACACGGTTGCCCTTGTCGTCGATCCGGCCCGGGCCGACAGCGAGGACGGTGCCCTCCTGCGGCTTCTCCTTGGCGGTGTCGGGGATCACGATGCCCGACGCCGTGGTGGTCTCAGCCTCGTTCGCCTGGACCACGATCCGGTCCTCGAGCGGCTTGATCGCAACCTTGGTCGCGGTAGTCACGGGCATACCCTCCTGGGGTACTGGTTTCGTTGCCGGTCGGCATGCCGACCAGCGTCAATCTGCCACATGCCACCGGGCGGGGCCGTCGTCGCGGGTGCCGGTCCGCCTGGCGTTCAACCCCCGGACACCAGGGCCCGGGCGTTGGCACCCTCAGGGTGAGAGTGCTAATCGCAGGTTATTCCTCGGCTAGCACTCCGTCAAGGAGAGTGCCAACGCCGGCCCTCGTGTCGCCACCCTCCGGGCAACCCGGCTCGCCGCCCTCGCCAGATCGGCGACGTCGCGGTGTCCCCGGCCGCCGGACCCCGCCACGTGGGCAATGTCGCGATGTCCCGGGCCGCCGGACCCCGCCACGTCGGCGACCTCGCGGCGTCCGCCCCGCCGACACCACCACATCGGCGACCTCGCAGCGTCCGCCCCGCCGGCCCCCACCAGGTCGGCGACGCCGCGGTGTCCCGCCCCGCCGGACCCCACCACATCGGCGACCTCGCGGTGTCCCGCCCCGCCAACACCACCACATCGGCGACCTCGCGGCGCCCGCCCCGCCGGACCCGCCACGTCGGCGATATCGCGGTGTCCCGGGCCGCCGGACCCCGCCACATCGGCGACCTCGCAGCGTCCGCCCCGCCGACACCACCACATCGGCGACCTCGCAGCATCCGCCCCGCCGGACCC